>DACO01000033.1 GCA_002508635.1 Methanolobus sp. UBA118
AACAAAGTGATTTCAATGAAATGTTATGAATGCGCAAAAAATGGAAAAGATAGCGACACCGTGGCTATATGTATCGTATGCGGGAGAGGAGTGTGCAAGGATCATCTGGTAAGGGAAGACACTCCTGTGTGGGAAGGAGAGTACAGTATAAAACTTAAGTGCGGCATGGGAGTCGAGTGCAAATATGAGGATGTACAGCACTGGAAGAAAGTACTATGTATGCCCTGCCATGAAGCTCTGAAGGAGAACTACTAGGTGATACCATGATGAAATGCTATGATTGTATGGAAGACGAAAAAGAAACTGAAGCAGCATGTGTGTGTATAGTTTGCGGTAAGGGTCTTTGCGTAGACCATTCAAATGAATTCGAGCTGCCGGTATCCGTAGGAAAGCCTCCCCATGTTGAAAGGCTTCCGAAGGGACTTCCGAGGCTCATGTGCCGGTATTGCCTGGATCAGACCATGGTAGACGGATTTGACTGATTATTAGATTTTTAGATTTAAAGGAGATGGAATTATGTGTGGAGAAAATAGAGGAAAAGGATGCGGACACGAAGAGATACTAGATGACATGTCAGATAAACTGGGTTTCACACCTCAGATCCTGGAAACTCTGGGGGAGCTTGAGCCGGAGTTTTTGAAGAAGTATAATATGTGCAACAACAAGATCCTTGAGGATGGTGTACTTCCGGCCAAAACAAAGATACTCATGGCACTTGCCGTTGTTGCATCCAAGCAGTGTGAACGTTGTGTCATGTCTCAGATGAAGAGTGCTCTGAAAAATGGTGCAACAAAAGACGAGATAATGGAAACCATGGATGTCATTTTCATAACATCCGGTGCTCCGGCTGTTGCAGCATGCAGAGATGCCCTTAAAATGCTGAAATAAGTTGCAGGAAATAAAGGGGATCTCAAATCCCCTGAAATACCATTTTTATTGCGATAAACGGGAAATTCCCAGGTGTTGAGCACGCTGAACCCATATTGTTCAGGATCTGCAGAGGAAGCTAAATGAAACACGTATCAGTCTTTATTTTTATTGCATTGGTCATGATGTTACTGGGTTTTGCGAACGCAGCAGAACCAACAGCATCAGGCGAATTTACCTCTTCGGATTTTTCCGAATCTGACAGATGCACGGAGTGCCATGGCATCACTTATTCACAGTGGGACGATACAATGCACGCTAATGCCTATATCGACCCTTTTTACCTTAAGGAATTTGATGCTGCAAGTAATGATACAGACGGACTTGTGGATTCCTTCTGTTCCCGATGCCATACACCCATCGGTGTTGTTTCAGGAGAGATTCCTCCGGCAGACGGTTCGCATCTGAGCGAAATCGCGAAGGAAGGAGTGAACTGTGATTTCTGTCATACAGTCTCCGCAAGCAACGGTACAGGTAACGCACCATTCACTGTCAGCCCCGGTGATGTGAAATGGGGGCCTTTTAAGGATGCAGATTCTGCTTTACATGAATCAGAATATCTTGAACTTGAAACAAGATCAGAGTTCTGTGGTATGTGTCATGAGGTATCACATCCTGTAAACGGTCTTCTGATCGATGATACATATCCTGCATGGAAGAACAGTACATATGCGGAGGAAGATGTGACATGCCAGGACTGTCATATGACCCCAGGTATCACGGAATTCGAAGCCAATCCGGGCAGATCCGCATCAGGTGCACCCAGAAGGGACCATATTTCCCTGCATAGGATTGTGGGAGGAAATGCATTCGTGACCGAAATTCTGAATGCTGATAATGAAAAGGAGATGGCAATAGAGAGGCTTGAGCAGGCTGCAACACTCAATATGGACTCCCCGGAAATTGCGAACAGGAGTGAGAATGTTACGGTGCAGGTTTCAATTACAAATTCAGGTGCGGGCCATAATATTCCCACAGGTGTCTCCGAGATAAGGCAAATATGGCTTGAGGTAGAGGTTGTTGATGCCGAAGGCCGCGAAATATATAATGCGGGAACTACAGATACTAGAGGAGATATTGTCTCTGCACATACGGTATATAACAATGTGCTGGGAGATGCTCAGGGGGATGCGACATTGAGTTTCTGGCTTGCGGACAGGGTACTTTCCGATAACAGGATCGGCCCGAAAGAAACAGTGACTGAAGAGCACACATTCCTTTTGCCTGAAGATGCGGTATATCCCCTGACGGTTGATGCGACGCTTAAATATCGTTCTGCTCCTCAGGAATTAATTGACCATCTCTTCGGGGAAGGTGTCCATGAGGTTCCGGTTATAGACATGACGGAAATATCAGCTGTCATATATGACCCTGCAACGCCGCCGGAAGAAAGAGTCCCGCCTGAATCAGCACCAGGATTCGGTGTTTTTGCAACAGTTGCAGTATTACTGATTGTGTATTTATTTAAAAACAAATAAAGGAGGAAAAATATGCCACCAGAAGTAGATTTGACCAAATGTGAAGGAATCGGCGCATGTGCAGAATCATGTCCGACCGATGTAATAGATATCGAAGAGAATGAGAGTGGAGACCTCAAATCCGTTATCGCACGTCCGGATGATTGTGTGGAATGCGGAATCTGTGTGGATGCATGTCCCACAGAGGCAATAAGCCTTGAGTGAATATTGATATCGGAGTGCCATCATGTCAGAAGATCAAGGTATCCGTTTGCTTGGAATATCAGGAAGTCCTAGGAAAAAGGCCACGGATTATGTAGTGAATGAGGCCCTGCGATATGCAAGGGAAAAATTCGGAGCAGAAACCGAGTACTTCTCGGCCAGCGGAAAAAACCTGAAGTTCTGCATCCACTGTGACTACTGTGTGCGCACCAAGAAAGGTTGCGTGCATAAGGACGATATCGTAGACCTCTATGAGAAGATGATATGGGCAGATGCCTGGATCATCGGCACTCCGGTATATCAGGGCACATTGAGTGCCCAGACAAAAACAATACTGGACAGGTGCCGTGCAGTCGTTGCACGCGATCCCAAGGTTTTTCTTAACAAGGTAGGTGCTGCCGCTGCTGTGGGTGGTGACAGAGTAGGCGGGCAGGAACCAGCGATCCAGGATATACATGCATTTTATGTTATCAGTGAAATGATACCCATAGGGGGAGGGTCATTTGGCTCTAACTTCGGAGGGACATTCTGGTCACAGGATAAGGGTGCTGAAGGAGTGGCTGAGGATTCCGAAGGTCTGAGAAGCCTTCGAAGGACAATGAAGAAACTAATGGAAACCGCACAACTGATGAAAAAGATACAACAGGGGTGAGTATCTTGAAATTTGAGGAAGCGGTAATTGAAATTTTACCGCGCAGTAAAAACGTGAAGAGCTTCAGGTTCAAACGACCTGATGATTTTGATTTCAAGGCAGGACAGTATATAATAGTTACAATAAATGTAGCCGAAAAGAAGACCAGCAAACCTTTCAGTCTCTCGAGCAGCCCGACTGAAGAGGACCACATCGAGTTCACAAAAAAACTGACAGGGCATGAATATTCCAATGCTCTTGATTCCATGAGTGTGGGCGATACTGCAGGGCTCAGCGGACCCTACGGCAAGATGACCTTTGAAGGAGAATATGACAGGATAGTCCTTCTGAGTGGTGGTATTGGTATCACTCCCATGAGAAGTATCTGTAAATATTGCACCGATATGAAGCTGGACACTGATGTGGTAATGATATGCAGTGACAGAACAGAGGATGATATGGTATTCTGGAAAGAATTGCAGGACATGATGCATGAAAATCGTAATCTTCTGGTGTTCCAGACTCTGACCAGAGCCTCTGAGGGCTGGAAGGGTTCCCGTGAAAGGATAAATGCGAATATAATTGAGGATCAGGTCCCGGATTACAGAACTAGGCAGTTCTTTGTATGCGGGCCTCCGCGCATGGTCGAATCCATGCTGGAAATGCTGCTTCAGATCGGTGTACCTGCTGAGAACATAAAAAAGGAATCTATTACAGGATATTGAATATCATTTTAATAACAGTCAGTAAATAAACAGGAGGATTTGAATGAAAAGGATAGCATGGGGCATAACAGGTTCCGGGGATCTGATCAAGGAAACATATGAGGTAATGAGAGATATCAAGAACAAGACCGATATAGAAATGATGGTCTTCCTTTCAAAGGACGGTGAAGTGGTGATGAAATGGTACCGCATGTGGGATAGCATACAGAAGGACTTCCCCAACTTCAAGACAGAGGGCGGTCCCAACTCACCATTCATTGCAGGGCCGCTCCAGGTGGGATATTATGATGCCCTGATAATAGCCCCGGCCACGGCAAACACCGTTGCCAAGATAGTCTATGGTATTGCAGATACCCTTGTCACCAATGCAGTATCACAGACAGCAAAGGGGCAAACACCTATCTACGTACTTGCTGTTGATCGTGAACGAGGCAGTGTCAAGACCTACTCCCCAGAAGGCAGGGAGATGGAACTCAAGATGAGGGAAGTCGATGTGACAAACACTGAAAAACTCGGACAGATGGAAAATATCACCATCCTTTCAAGCCCTGAGGATATTTACGATATCGTGGGAATAGAGAAAAGCTAAGTTCTTATTTCCGGAGAGTGGTCAAAAGAAAGTATATCCTTCCAGAAGATAGATCG
>DACO01000072.1 GCA_002508635.1 Methanolobus sp. UBA118
CCTGGACAAGACGGTACTGTGACCATACCATTTTATGTTGATGTAGATTTATTCCCCACAGTGGGAGCGAAGCCAATTTCAATACGAGTATATGTTCAGGACGGAGATGAATTTTATTTGACAAGTGCACCTACAATTAGTGCCCCTATGGTCGAAATGTACAATAATGGTCCTGGAGAAATAGAAGACCCTGACAATGGACTTAGTTTGCAAACAGATGATGTAAGTCATCATGATCAATATGAAATTGCAAGAAGAGCTGCAATTGCAGGGGATGGAACCATTAGCCCATACCATACAGCTGATACAGTTAATTCATATGTTCACCAGCTTATGACTTACGACGAAGATTATTTTTACATTTCTGCCGACCACACCGCATCAGATGAATTTCTCATTAACAATGGTTTTAATGGAGTGTGCGATGAGTATGCCGTAATGAATGGTGCATACTTGCGGGCATTGGGTATTCCGACTAGAAGAATAGCTATCAATGGAACACAAAATAATAATGCAACTGCACATCAGTTCAATGAATTTTGGGATGGAAACAACTGGATTCATCTAGATCCTCAAATAGAAATTTTAGATTATCCAAGTGTATATGCTGACCAAGGAATTATTGTAAATAATGCTGCACGTATTCATAGTGCTGATGATGGAAAATCTGCTGTCGATGACACACCAGTATTTACAGTAGGACTTCTTGATTCGGCAGAAGATATGACATTTGATTATCCAGCAGGATTACTTGCCAGATATAGTTAATATTATTTAATTAGAGTCTATACCCCATAGACTCTAATTATTTTTTCCAGTGAACATTATAATTTAGTGGATCTGTAAAAATCCTTCGTTCAACAATGCATGTAACTTAGATAGGTTGCCAGCATTATACATAATCCAACGGAGAATAAATATGGAGATATAATTTATTTCCGTATTGTGTAGAAAATTTTCATTATATTTAAATAATATCCCTTCTGATGCATAATAGAGGAAAATGCATGGAAAAAGGGAATGGAAAAAAACATTTTATTCTTATTTTACTCCTCGTTGTGTCCTTCACGGTTTCAACCGGATGCATAAGAGATTTTGAAGAGGGGAGCAACTACGGTATAACCGATATAGAGATGTCTGCAGATAGCGTCAAAAGTTCCTATGTTGATCTGAACGTGACAGCTTATATAGAGAACAGGGGAGCGGACAGCAAAGGAAATACAACCCTGCTGTTCAAGGCTTTCAGACAACAGACAGGCCTGCTTGAAGTATCCAGGGAAAGGTCGGTCGGAACCATTGAAGAGGGCGATATTGTTACCGTAAGTCAGCAGATCAGACTTCCCAGGGAAGGAAGCTATACATTAAGACTCGATCTTTACGAAGACCAGCAGAGAAAAGCAAGCTCATCGATAACAATTCGCAACCTGGAAGCAATGCAGACCGACCTGCAGGAGATCGGCCTGCAGATATCGGGAATGGATTTCATGGTCAAGAACGTTACATCAGGGAAGGTTCTCATCGAGAGTTACATCTACCTGAAAAATGAGGGTTCAAAAAGCACAGAGAACTACAGGATGCTTGTAAAGGCAAGGGAAATGGATGCAAGACTCCTGGCAGACAAAAAATGGACAGATACCGGAATAATTGAACCTGAAGCAACAGAAATCCGCACGGTCAGCCTGACAGTACCTGACAATTACAATTATGCAGTCGAGGTCAGTATCTGGGATGATGACATAATTGTCATGACAGGAGAGGATTACGTACAGCTCAATCCTGAAAAGGTTATCAGCAAGGAAGAAGAGGTCCAGAACAAGAACATACAGACCGGTGATTTCATTGTAGAGGAAGGTTTCGAGGAAGCAATGCCTACAGAAGAGATGGCTTCAGAATCAGCTTCTGAGGCGGCTCCGGGATTTGGTTCATTAATGACCGCAGGTATTCTCCTATCTGCGTTGCTGTTCATCAACAGAAAAAACAGGAGGGGAAAAAATGAATGAAGAAAATACAGGTGCCCGGGAGAGCAATAACTCCGATGCAGCTGTTACAGAGGAGGAGAGTATGAACAAAGGATATATTTCGAGATCCAGGAACACAGACAAGAAGAACAGAAGCCCGGAAGAATACTTCAGATGGGGTGTATTCGGGATCACAATGTTACTGCTCTTTATTGCAGCGATCCAGTTCTATTTCTCCATGCAGGACGCAATCAGCACATGGTTCGAGTGGGAATATGTGTCCCTTTTCAAGTCTGTGTACAACCTGGTGATAATCGGCCTCTGTATCTACATCATAAAACTCTTCGTGTTCAGAAAGCAGGCATAACCTGCTTTTTTATCTTTTTAGTCTTCATTTTTATATAGCTTTCATGTGTATACTGCACAGTTTATGATAAGAAGAAAACCGGAACTGCTTGCTCCTGCCGGAGACATGAGGTCCCTCATCGCGGCCGTGGAGAACGGTGCTGATGCCGTATACCTCGGGATAAACAATTTCAGTGCAAGGGCGTATGCAGGTAATTTTACAATCGATGAATTCAGGGAGGCACTCGACTACGCGCACCTGCGGGGAGTCAGAGTCTACGTTACCCTGAATACACTCATAAAGGATACAGAGATCGAAAAGATAGCAAAGCTCATGCAGACGCTGGACAGGCTTGGCACCGATGCCATCATAGTTCAGGATATCGGACTGCTCTCACTTGCAGGAAAACTAGTACCTGAATTACCAGTGCATGCCAGCACTCAGATGACCATACATAACACCGAAGGTGTGCGTTTTCTACATGATATGGGTGTCAAAAGAGTGGTACTTGCAAGGGAGATGACACTTGCAGAAATAAAGGAAGTCAGACAGAAAACAGACATGGAAATTGAGACATTCGTACATGGAGCACTCTGTATCTGCTATTCCGGGCAGTGTCTGATGAGCAGTATGATAGGCGGAAGAAGCGGGAACAGAGGATATTGTGCTCAGCCCTGCAGAAAAAAATACGACCTGTACAGAAAAGGAAAAAAAGAGAGTACAGCCGGTAAATTCCTGTTAAGTCCAAGAGATCTTAACAGCTCCGATATCCTGCCCGAGCTCATAGAGGCCGGCATTGGCTCTTTCAAGATCGAAGGACGTATGAAGCGTCCAGAATACGTTGCAGGAGTCGTACGTATATACCGGCGCCTGATTGACAGATATATGGAAAAGCCGGAGCAGTATTTTGTTTCCGAAGAAGAGAGACTCCAGCTTGAGCAACTCTTCAACCGGGAGTTTACTACTGGCTATTTCAAAGGCAATCCGGGAAATGTTCTTATGAGCCGGGAAAGACCCTATAATCAGGGAGTGAGGATAGGAAAAGTGAGAGGATTCGATAATAAACACAAAAATCTCCTCCTGGAGCTAAGCGGTGAGCTCAGGGTTGGTGATGGCATTGGTTTTGAAGCTGAACAGGAATCAGGGAACATTGTTCGGCAGATGTACAAAAAAGGAAAGCCTGTAAAAGAAGCAGGAAAAGAAGATATCATCCGTGTCTCATCGGACATCCAGCACAATAAGGGAACCTCAGTCTACAAAACACTTGACATTTCTCTCATGAAAGAGCTTGAACAATCCTTCGAGTCCCCAGGGCTCAGAAAAGTATCTGTATTTATGAAAGCTAGAGCATTTTCTGGAGAGAAACTTGAATTGATGGTCAGAGATGAAGATGATAATATCGTCCAAATTAGCTCTGAATATGTTGTAGAGACTGCCATCAAAAAGGCGACCAGTGAGAAGGATATCAGAAAACAGTTTACAAAACTCGGTAAAACCGTCTTTGATGCAAAGGATATGGAAATCTCCATGGAAGAAGGCATATTCATACCCATAAAAGAGATGAACGAGCTCAGAAACCGGGCGGTTGCAGAACTTGAAAAGATGAGGATTGATCATCGAAGAAAATCGGAACATAAACCATGCAGAGTTTCTGAAAAGCCAGCTCCTGAAAATATAAACCAAAAACCTTTGCTCGCAGTAAGTATCATTGATCCGGAATCTGTAGAAACTGCAGTTTCCAGCGGTGCGGATCTGATATACTATGAGAGAAAAAGCAGTGTGCATGATGATGAGTCAGATTTGAGAATAGCAGCAACTCATGCAAAAGAGGTGGATGTACCCATCTACCTGCACACTCCTGTTATAGTAAAAGATAGCCAGATGCCGGAAATTGAGAAGATAATGAATGCTGCAAAAGAATCAGGATTTGCGGGAATTCTTGCGTCAAACCCCGGAATATTCAAAAAGGCCACAGAGCATGGAATCCCGGTAATCGTCGACACCAATATGAATATTTTCAACAGGGAAAGTGCAGCCTTGTTCATAAAAAAGGGTGCAATATCAGTTGTACTTTCTCCTGAGATGAACTATGAGCAGATCATAGAAGCCAGCTCCTCGGCTCCTACAGAATTGATTGTTCAAGGCAGTCTTCGAGTCATGGTATCAGAACATGGTCTTGTTACAAATCTTACAGGCCCTGAAGAGATGTCTGATCCTGACTGCAGAGTTTTTGAGCTCATGGACAAAAAAGGATTTGCTTTTCCTGTGAGGACCGATTGTTCAGGCAGGACACACATATTCAATTCAAAAGAGCTGTGTCTTCTGGAGGACATGACCCGGCTTATCCAGAGCGGGGTCTCAAGATTCAGGATAGATGCGAGAATGACAGATAGCTCACATATCAAAAATATAGTATCCTCATACAGGAAAACAATAGATTCATATTTCTCCACAGAAGAGAATCATGTAATAGCAGACAAATGCAGGGATATCTCGAAGGAGTATACAAGAGGCCACTTCCACAGGGGCGTACTATGAAAGTATTTTTGTCAGGCTCAATACGCGGCGGAAGGCAGATTCTTCATGTGTATATTAGGATCTGCAGTCTGCTGCAGGAGCAGGGGCATGAAGTCCTGAGTTCTCACGTAGCAGACCCGGAGCTTGAGGAAAAAGAATCGGTCATGTCAGAAGAGGAGATATTCAAACGTGACATGGGATTTATGGAAAAAAGTGAGTGTTTAATAGCCGAGGTAAGTATGCCTTCAATTGGTGTTGGCTATGAGATCTGTAGTGCCCTGAAATATGGCCTTCCCGTACTATGCATTCACAGCCCTCAGGCAAACGTTTCTGCAATGGTACTCGGGAACACAAATCCGGGACTGCTTGTAAAAGAATACTCCACCGGGCAGGAGTTACAGGAAATTATCGTGAATTTCCTGTCAGGACTTGAGGAGATACATGAATAACTATTTTTTTAGTAATGATTAAATACTAACCAAGACAATATAATCGTGGTCACTATGGTAGAGGAAATCATAATACTTGTTATAGCCATTGTAGTTGCAGTTGTGCTGTACAAGTTGTTAAAAACAGCCACTAAAATGGCAGTCAATGCAATACTTGGACTGCTTGTACTAATTGTAGCAAACACCGTACTTGGACTTGGAATTGCATATGATTGGTTAGTTATCCTGATATGTGCGGTTGCTGGAGTGGTCGGTGCTTTGCTGATCATCGTGCTAAATTACACAGGTATCGCTTTTGTCTAGAATCGAACAATTCCTTTTATGTGATGACGGGTGTGGATTTCACCCCGGAATCTCTTTTCATTCCTGATACTTTTAATTTCCTTTATAGCGAAATCCCGGAACAGTAGCTTCAGCTCTTCTTCCGTAAAATAATGATAGACCACACCGTTCTTCCTGCAAAAAGTGTTTTTCTCGAGTTCGTCCCCTCCAAATCTCATATCATCGGTGCCGAAGACCTCGAAAAACACTAAGCCTCCCGGACGTAGCACTCTTCTGGTTTCTTCAATCGCAAGTAATCTCTCATTTTCAAAAAG
>DACO01000082.1 GCA_002508635.1 Methanolobus sp. UBA118
GATATAACCTCTTTTCCTGTCGAATCAAACCAACAAAGTTTTAAATATATACAGATACCTGAATAGGAACACACTTTTAGAGGAGGATTCAAATGACATTTGGAATTGAATTTGTACCAAGCGACCCGGTTTTAAAAATAGCTCACTATGCAAAACTTGCTGAACAGCAGGGCTTTGACAACGTATGGATCACAGACCACTACAACAACCGTGATGTATATTCAACCTTAACCGTGCTTGCAATGAACACAAACAGTATCAAGCTCGGAACAGGTGTAACAAACCCATACACAAGGAATGCAGCTGTGACTGCATCAAGCATTGGCTCCGTTAACGAGATCTCAGGCGGCCGTGCAATTCTCGGTCTTGGTCCCGGAGACAAGGCAACCTTTGATGCAATGGGCATCTCATGGGACAAGCCACTCACAACAACAAAGGAAAGCATTCAGGCAATCCGTGGCTTCCTCGCAGGAGAGAAAGTAACCCAGGATGGCGACATGGTCAAGTTCGGCGGTGCTAAGATGGCATTCAAGACCGGCGATGTACCTATCTACATGGGTGCACAGGGTCCGAAGATGCTCGAGCTCGCAGGAGAGGTATCAGACGGTGTACTGATCAACGCATCACACCCAAAGGACTTCGAAGTAGCTGTAGATAAGATCGCAGCAGGTGCAAAGAAGGCAGGACGTGACCCCAAGGAAGTTGACGTTGCAGCATACGCATGTTTCTCAATCGACAAGGATGCTGCAAAGGCAAAGAGTGCAGCACAGGTAGTAGTTGCATTTATTGTTGCAGGTTCACCTGACATGGTACTTGAGCGCCACGGCATTGACCCATCAGCAAAGGCTGACATCGGCGGAGCAATCGCAAAGGGTGACTTCGGTGCACTCATGGGCGGTATGGTCACAAATGACATGATGGACGCATTCTCAATCTGCGGAACACCAGACGACTGTAAGGCAAGGATCAACGACCTGCTTGACATCGGTGTAACACAGATTGTCGCAGGATCCCCGATCGGTCCAAACAAAGAGAAGGCAATCAAGCTCATCGGTAAAGAAATAATCGGATAAAACAAAAAAATGAACGTCGGAGGCAATTAATGGCCCATCCAAAAATATTAGAGGTCATTGAACACGACGTCTGTACTGCTTGCGGGGCATGTGTATCTACATGCCCTGCCGGTGCTATCACCATGAACAAGCATGCAGAAGTCCGTGACCCTGATAATTTAGAACTATACGTCAAAGGAGCAGCACCCGATGTATGTGAAGGATGTCTCACATGCGGAAGACTTTGCCCCGTAATTGACGGATATGTGGAAGACGAATTTGAAAACGTTAAAGAGTTCTTCGGAGCAAAGAGTAAGATAGAAGGTCAGGACGGTGGCGTAACATCCATACTGGCAAAGGCCTTACTTGAGACCGGAACGGTAGACTGTATTGTTGGTATCGCCAAGGATGATAAATGGGGTACCGAGCTTATTCTCATGACCGAACCGGAAGACGTTGACAGGACAACAGGTACCAAATACACCTATGACTCAGTCCTTTCGGCTCTGAAAGAACCATTTGAGAAATACGACAAGATCGGTGTTATCGGTGTACCATGCCAGGCACACGGAGCACGCCTTATTGTAGAGAATGCAAGCGACAAGATAGTCGTGATCCTTGGTCTGCTGTGTATGGAAAGTTTCTACCATGACGTTATGACCGAGAAGATAGTTCCTGAGATCATGGGACTGAATCTTGATGATGTCGTTAAGATGGACTTCGGCAAGGGTAAATTCTGGAACTACACCAAAGACGGTGAAGCACACAGTGTAAAGATCCCTGAAGTTGCTCACCATGCAAGGAATCCATGCCACCACTGTTGTGACTACACCTCAGTGTCAGCGGATATCTCTCTGGGATCAGTAGGTGCTCCCGACGGATGGAACTCTGTTTTTATACGCACCGATGTGGGCAAGGAGATATTCGAGCTTGTCAAGGATAAAGTAGAGATAATGGAAGATCCGAAACCCGGAATAGACCTTGTCAAGAAACTTGCAAAAATGAAACACGATAACAACTCAGAACACTACATGGAAGTGTGTGAGAAGTTCACATTCGATGAATGTGGCATTCACTGATGGTTATCACGTATGCATATGAGAAGAGCGTTCTACATCGGACGCTTTCAACCATTCCATCTCGGGCACTACTCGATCATAAACAGTATTGCCCGGGACGTGGATGAACTTGTAATAGGCATCGGTAGCGCTCAGAAGAGCCATGAGCCAAGGAACCCTTTTACTGCAGGCGAACGTGTGATGATGATCAGGCACGCCCTTGAGGATGCGGATACCACTCATTATGCAATACCCATCGAGGACCTTCAGAGAAATGCAGTATGGGTCTCACACATTGTTTCCATGACACCACCTTTTGATATAGTTTATTCAAACAACCCTCTTGTTATCCAGCTGTTCAGGGAAGTGGGCATAGAGGTACGACAGCCACCCATGTACCACCGGAACAACGGATATTCAGGAAGGGAGATACGCAGAAGGATGATCGCCAACGAGGACTGGAAAAGCCTGGTACCTCCGGCTGTTGCGGACGTAATTGAGGAGATAGACGGTGTCGGAAGACTGAAACAGATATCCAAGACCGATATCGATTAACCAGGATTTCCTTTCGAGCCTTATTTTTTATTAGATCTGCCAGCTAATGCTTTTTTTATGAATTCCTTGAAAGTATTTGTGCAGCATTTGCCTGTGGGATTTTTGACATTGCACTGACACTTCGCTTCAGGATCGTAGTGTTTCCTGATTGTATTCATTTCTGTGAGATTTTGCTCCCTTACTGCTCTGATAACATCCTCTTCTGTGATCCTGCTGCAGTAACAGGCATATCTGGGACTTGCATCTTCCTTGTACCATAAAGGTACCTTAAGATCCTCTTTTCCAAAAACGATGCTCAAATTCTCACTGTAGTAAGCAACATCACACTTTTCATTCATACAGATTCGATAGTCACACTGACCAGCCCTTGCTATAAGCTCCTTTTTAACAAGGTGCCGCACTGTGACATTTCTAACATGGTCCCCTTCCTTTTGACAGGCAGGACACAGGATGAGCTCATTTGACCTATCCTGCTCATTTCTACCAGAATGATCACATACCATAGGAATAACCGTTGATGCGGTTTTCCCGGATTCCGGGCAGCAATAATTGTCTGACACTCACATCCCACCCTTTGAACATTATTATTTTCTCAATTCAAGTTTAATGCTTTCCAGCGGATAGCCGGAATACTGCCTTTTACTGATATCCTTATCTTCATCGATGATGCTTATTCCAAAACCTGCCTCTTTTATCAAATCGAGATATTCATTTTTCATCAAGGCACCACCCACACATGAGCATATCAATTTTTCGTCATTTCTTTCTTCAGAAGTCAGCTCTTTCAGAAGGACAATATCGGAGATATACATCCTGCCACTGTCTTTGAGTACACGGTATGCCTCTTTGAAAACCCGGGATTTGTCCGGTGCGAGGTTTACCACACAGTTACTTATGATCACATCAACAGAATCTGTTTCAACGGGCAGATCTTCAATGTCCCCCATTCTGAATTCCACATTATCAAAACCGTATCTTTCAGCATTTTTCCGGGCCCTTGCGATCATATCCTCTGTCATATCCACACCAATGACCTTTCCGGTATTGCCCGCCTTTCTTGCAGCCAGGAAACTGTCAAAGCCCGCACCCGAACCAAGATCAAGGACAATATCGCCTTCATTGATCTCGCCAAGTGCCGTGGGATTCCCGCATCCGAGCCCAAGGTTTGCTTCTGAGAATGATTCTGTGTCCTGCTGCGAATAACCGATGGAAGCTGCCACCTGCTCACTTGTAAGATCATCGCAGCATCCGCAGCCCTGTAAAAGTCCAAGCGCTATCCTGCCATAATTCTTCTTCACGACATTCTTTTTTGTATCCGCATCCATTTCACTTCCCGGACAGCATGAATCCACCTTTTCAACACTGCATTTCTCAAGAGTATCTTTCATCTTATCATCCCTGATACTGTAAATTACATATCTTCCGTCTTTCTCATACCGGAGGATCCCGGCCTCGACAAGTACCTTCAGGTG
>DACO01000185.1 GCA_002508635.1 Methanolobus sp. UBA118
CTGAAACCAACCTACGGATGCATTTCAAGGTTCGGACTGATCTCCTACGCCAATTCCCTTGAACAGATCGGACCCCTGGCAACCAGTGTTGCTGACATTGCAACACTTATGGACGTGGTTGCAGGATACGATTCAAGGGACAGCACATCCATCAACAGGGAGAACAGCTACAGCGATGCCATCAAGGACGATGTCGATGGCCTTAAGATCGGTGTGCCGGAAGAATACTTCGAAGAAGGAATCAACGAAGGTGTTGAAAAGACCGTCTGGGATGCCATCGCAAAATACGAGGATATGGGAGCATCCTGGCAGAAGGTATCAATGCCACACACAAAATACGCACTTGCAGCTTACTATATCATAGCCATGAGCGAGGCATCATCAAACCTTGCACGTTTTGACGGTACAAGATACGGATTCCGTGCCGACGGTGACAACTGGCATGTTATGGCCTCAAAGACCAGGGCTGAAGGGTTCGGCGACGAGGTCAAACGCAGGATTCTGCTCGGAACCTATGCACTCTCTGCAGGCTACCATGATAAGTACTACCTCAAGGCACTCAAGGTCAGGACACTTGTGAAGCAGGACTTTGACAAAGCACTGTCAGAAGTAGATGTGCTCATGGGACCGACCATGCCGACACCTGCTTTTAAGATCGGTGAGAAGATCGACGATCCGCTTTCACTCTACCTCGCAGATGTCAATACCGTACCGATCAATCTTGCAGGCGTGCCATCCATATCAGTTCCATGCGGATTTGCTGACAAAATGCCTGTAGGATTGCAGATCGTAGGAAAACACTTTGACGAGAACACAATTCTCAGGGCTGCTTACAGCTTCGAGCAGAATACCGATCATCACACCAAGAGACCCGGGGAGGTGGCATAATGGTTTACGAGAATCCCGATGGTGTCAAAATAGGACTTGAAGTACACGTTCAGCTGAACAAGCTCAAAACCAAGCTGTTCTGTGGCTGTTCCACCGATTACCATAGCGACGAACCTAACACCCATGTATGTCCCGTGTGCCTCGGACTTCCTGGTTCACTGCCTGTTATCAATGAAAAGGCAGTGGAGGCTGCCATAAAGATAGGACTGGCCTTAAACTGTAATATCGTCGAGCAGACCCAGTTCCACAGGAAGAACTACTACTATCCCGACCTTCCCAAGGGTTTCCAGACAACCCAATATGATTACCCCATTGCAGGTACCGGAAAGGTTGTGATCGAGGGAGAAGACGGAGAGCGTACCATAGGTATTACACGTGCTCATATGGAAGAAGATCCAGGCAGGTTGCAGCATATAGGCACTATCGAGAGATCAAAGGGTACACTTATCAATTACAACCGTTCCGGTATGACACTTATCGAGATCGTCAGCGAACCTGACATGAGAAGTCCCAAGGAAGCCAGACGCTATCTGGACAAGCTCAGGAGCATACTGGACTACCTGGACGTTTTCGATGGTGACCTTGAAGGTGCCATGAGGGTGGATGCTAACGTTTCTGTTTTTGGCGGACAGCGTGTTGAAGTCAAGAACATATCCTCTTTCAAGGGTGCCGAGAGAGCCCTGCTCTACGAGATAATGAGGCAGAAGAACCACGTCAGACGTGGCGGAGAGATCGTCATGGAGACAAGGCACTTTGACGAAGCAAGAGGTGTCACAATTTCCATGCGTACCAAGGAAGAAGAGCATGACTATCGCTACTTCCCGGAACCCGATCTGGTTCCAATGAGAGTTGCCGACAGGGCACCTGAGATCAAAAAAGCACTTCCGGAGCTTCCTGATGCAAAGCGTGAGCGTTTCCTGGAGCAGTACGAAATGTCAGGTATGCATGCAAGGGCTCTCACAACAGAAATCAAAGTGGCCAACTTCTACGAAGAGGTCGCTTCACTGGTCAATCCAAAAGATGCATCTGTCTGGGTTGCCGATATTCTCAAGGGGGAGTTGAACTACCGTGACCTCGGGATCGATGCTTTCACTATTGAGGATATCGTTGAGATAATAGAACTCGTTACAGAAAACAAGATCACCGAGCAAAGTGGTGTCGAGATCATACGCACAATCCTTGACCACGGAGGAAAGCCTCAGGATATTGTCAAAGAAAAAGGACTGCTCAAAGTTGAAGACGATATCGTTGCAAAGGCAGTTGAAGAAGCCATCAGCGAGAATCCTGAAGCTGTTGAGGACTATCTTGGTGGAAAGGAAAAATCCCTGAACTTCATTGTGGGCAAGGTCATGCAGAAGACAAAAGGACGTGCCGATGCCCGTGAAGCAAGGGAGCAGCTAATTGAGAAGATAAAAGAACAGAATTGAGGAGGAGATTTTACTCCTCTATTGCTTTTTTTACTTAGATTTATAAGTGCTTTGACTCCACATTCTCAAGGAAAGCCTCACCACGCGGCGTCAGATAATACTCGTAGGTGCCGTCCTTTTCCTCTTTTTCGATGTAGAGAGTGTCTTCAAGCATGCGCAGGTCAAATGTTGCATGCATGTCGTCAAGCTGGAACTCCTCTTTTATCTGGTCGAACCTCATTCTGCCCTCACCAAGTCGCCTGAGTATGCCCCTTCGGACAGGATGCTGGAGCGCCTCGAGTCCTGCACGATGATCTTCAGTTGGATTTGCCTTGAGCTTTCCCTCTTTCTTCGCCTTCTCGTACCATTCATCCCTTTTTTTCATCAGATCTTCATCAGCCATGGTAATCAATCATTATTAATAATTATATTATTAAATAGGCTTTGCTCGGAAGAAGATATACATCCCGTCACAAGCTCCCATATATAATGGGAACCTGCAGGTACTTTAATCTTTCAGGAGGGACCCGTTTTTTTGCCAAAACAATTATATGTTTTGAGCATAATGTAAGCAGCCTACCATTATTCTAATTAATCACATTACAATAATCAGGTGAAGATCATGGGAAGATTTCCAGAAGCTGAAGAAAGAATACTCAACAAGAAAGTATGTATGAAATGCAATGCACGTAATGCAGTCCGTGCAACCAGGTGCAGAAAGTGCAACAACAAAACCCTTCGTCCTAAGTCCAAGGAATCCAGAGGCGGCTGATCCTGTTCATGCAAGTGGAAGAGTACCTCAACGATATCGCAGAACGCGAGGGTACAGTTCACTTGACACTTATCGACCCTGCATCCCAGTCTCCCGATGAGGCGGCAGAGATTGCCTTTGCTGCATCACAGGGAGGTACGGATGCGATCATGGTCGGTGGTTCCACAGGAGCCGGAGGCGTGCTGCTAGACCAGACGCTTATCAAAATCAAAGAGCAGACAGACAAACCAACAATACTTTTTCCCGGAAATTCGGCAGGTGTCAGCCACTATGCTGACGCTATTTTCTTCATGAGCCTGCTGAACTCCAGGGACATCAGTTTCATAACTACAAATCAGGCAATGGGAGCTCCGGTTGTGTACAGGAGCGGTATAGAACCCATCTCCATGGCATATTTAATAGTAGAACCCGGAGGAACCGTTGGCTGGGTAGGGGATGCAAAGCTCATCCCGAAAAATAAAGCCGATATTGCAGTGGCCTATGCGCTTGCCGGCAAATACCTTGGAATGCACTACACATACCTTGAAGCAGGTTCCGGTGCCGATGAAGCGATCAGACCTGAAATGATAGCTGCTGTTAAGCATGTCCTTGGTGACAATAAACTCATAGTCGGCGGTGGTATACGTGACGGAGCTGCTGCAAAGAAATGCGCTCTTGCAGGGGCGGACATGATAGTCACCGGCACAGTTGTCGAGAAAAATTCAAACGTCACTTACGTCACTTCAAAAATAGAAGAGCTCGTATCAGCCATCAAGAACTGAAGCGACAAATCTCGATTTTCCTTTTTACATATTTTCATCATCCGATCAGAGGTTTTGACAATGCTTGATGTATCCGACATCACAAAGGAATATGAGTTCAACAACGAGAAAAAACGTGTTCTGGATGACATAAGTTTCAGCGTTGCCGATGGAGAGATACTTGGTATCACAGGTAAGAGCGGAAGCGGAAAAACCACCCTTCTCAGGATACTCCGTGGAATAGAGAGTTTTGATAAAGGTTCCTTCAGGCTTGGAGAACTGGAAATCAGTCCCGGTTCGGAGAAAGATACCATCAGATCTCTTCAACTGAGCACTGCAATCCACCTGCAGCGAAACTTCGGACTATGGAACGGACCTGCCATTGAGAACATCATACGCAGACTCAATATCCGGCAT
>DACO01000061.1 GCA_002508635.1 Methanolobus sp. UBA118
CCCAAAAAGATATTCAAGGACGAGGTCCGCAAACTGGAAAGCGGTTTTGGCGTTGAGTTCGAGGTACTGCAGAGAAAGGAACTTGACCCGTTCCACGAGGATCATCTGGGTCTTGTGGCGCAGATGTTTGTGGATGAAGATGAAGATTGAGTTTAAATTGCATGAAGGTCTGGTGGTTCCAGATTCTAAGCCGATGCTGCCGTCTTCGCAGGCGGCATATTCCATTGTTTTGAATTGTATTAGAAAGAGAGTATATCCGTTGCAAATCAATTGAAGTTCAAAATTCTCATTTAGCACTTAAGAGTCCTCAACATCCTGTTCCAGCCTTCTGAAATTCATATTTCACCTTCTCTCCACGAACAGAATATCCTTTGTCAGCAACATGGTCTATCACTTCATCAATATGCAAAGAGCGCCTTGAGTTCAGATCCAACAACGGGAATATTCTCCCTTTTGTGCTCCAGAACTTCGTCTCATACATTCTCTGTTTAATGAAATTTCCATCATAATTATAGGCCGGTTCAACTGAAACAACCAATTTTCTCTGTTGTGTCTTTTCGTAGTTAAAAATAGCTGGGTGTCACCACATCCGAGAATGGATCTTTAAGGTCCCCGTTACTGAGCTGGAACATATGAACATACTCCTGGAATGAGCGACCCCGGATAACTATGTTTTTGTATTCAACCGGAATGCCGAATTGATAATTTCAACATCAAACAAATCAAAAGACACAATGATCTGGTTAAATCTTGATACTTGCAAGAAAATATATATGGTTAGAATACAAGCTCTGGGTTATGATTGGGCTCGAGTTGTTGGAAAACTCCGAGGGGTTTGTTGCATATGCACTGGTATTCATACTGGCAGCTATTCCGTGGATAGAGCTTCTTCTTGTCATTCCGGTGGGAATTGCCATTGGCCTCAACCCTCTGGCTGTTGCGGTGCTGGCAGCCGTCGGGAATCTGGCAACTGTATATCTTTTGTTATTTGCACATGATTTCCTGCATTCTTTCTGGCAAAAACTCAGACTAAACGATAATGGCAAAGGATCTGATGGAAGAAAAAAGAAAGCAATGCATACGTGGGATTCATATGGTCTCCCCGGGCTGGCAATGCTTGCACCCGTGGTCACAGGTACTCATCTTGCTGCGCTCATTGCTGTCAGCCTTGGTTCCAGACGTTATTCAGTAACTTTATGGTTGACCCTGAGCATTTTAATATGGACTGTGGTGGTGACTGTCATTTCGTATTACGGGATCGAGAGTCTGAAATGGCTATTTGGGTAGTGTAGTAAAGTAAAAAAAGATAGATGAAGGGGATAGGATCCCTTCAGACAACAGTCACATTATTACCATTCGACTCAGCCACAACCTCCGGATTATAATATGAGTAAGCTCTGCTCTCAGACACGATAGCCTTCACCGGGAACAGTGCCCTGACCTGTATGCTGAAGCTTATCTCTTCGCCGGGCTGCATATCGTCAATGTATAGTATCACCTTGCGACCTGCGACCTCGTATCTGGTAATCGTGCCATCTTCCTTGAGTGTTTCAAGACTTGATGAAACAGGTGTGAATCCGGTTGGTACAGCAATATCAACTATCATCATGCCGCTGGAACTCACAGAGCCGTCGATTCCCTGTATTCCGTTGTACTTCAGCCGGGTATCCACGGTGACTATGTCGTTCACCGCGACATCGGTGGAATCATACTCTACATCAAGCTCGATTTCATTTTGTTCAAAGACCTCCGGGAGGATCACATTGAAGCGTCTTACAAGCTGGTAGTTAAGCTCTCCTGTGCCTTCAAGTTCGAGTTTGACACTTGATGTGTTTTCAGGAATCTCCACTATCTGTACCACATCGAAGTTCGCAGAGTTCACGTTGATGGACTTGATATCCTCACCATCTGCAATCACATGTACAGTAGCATCGATATCCCTGCCTGCGGTTGATGCTGCGGTCATCAGTGCCCTGAAGGCCATGACCGTGTCCTGGGTACTGGAGAATCCGCCATTGGAATTACGCTGTGCAGCTATCCATTTAAGTGATGAGCTGGCTGTGGGGTTGTTTGCCTCCATCAGGGCAAGGCTAGCATAGGCTGTGGTTTCAACATTCTTGCTGGAAGGTGCGATGAAGTTGTAGCCTTCATACTCATATGGTTTTGCCACAGCACCATCACCGTAGCCCCAGTAGGTACCGTCATCATCCTGTTTTGCGATAACCAACAGCTCATCCAGAGCTTCGTCTGCAAACGGGCTGTCAAGTCTCTGAAGTGCCAGGGTGCCGATTGCCAGGGCATAGGGGTCATCCTGGGCTGCAAGATTCTCCTCGAGATACTTCTTCGCATCAGCCATGACAACCGGGCTTGCAGAACCATACTCATCAAGTGCAAGTGTGACATAAGCCGTCAGTGCATAGGTGCCGCTGACACCTCCCATCATGTCCTTATGTATCACAAAACCCACAGGCTCCCAGGAACCGTCAGGATTCTGGTGTGATTCTATCCAGGAGGCAGACTCCGCGAGAATATTCTCATCAATGGTGGTCAGGTCTCTTGCACCGCTGAATTGGGACAGCACGAAGGATGTAAGCCAGAGGCTGCCCTCGGGGTC
Organism: Methanolobus sp. UBA118; assembly: GCA_002508635.1. GTDB lineage: Archaea > Halobacteriota > Methanosarcinia > Methanosarcinales > Methanosarcinaceae > Methanolobus. The sequence goes on from DACO01000061.1 coordinate 2,615, forward strand.
ACTCTCACCGAATGCCGAGAATGAGCCGTCACTGTGCCTGTAGGTCAGCTCTCTCTGGTATCCTGTGACGATATACATCTTGGCCTTTGCCTTCAGTTCAGGATTATCCTGTCCTGTGGCTTCCAGGTAGCGCAGCACTTCCACATCGGTGGAGAAGAGCATCATATTCTGCTCTCCGCAACCGTAGGGCATTCCAAGAAGGTCGTCCACGCCGTTTATGGTCTGGGCGACGATACTCGGGGTGAAGCTCACAAGTACCTTGCCGGAGTCGGGTACTATGCCCGCAGGCAGGGTCGGATCAAGTTTAGCAGAATCATTATTCAGAACACCGTTGTCCACAATCTCCCTTGTAGCCCCTTCCGGCTCAATGATAATGTCCTTGCGGACAGCGTCAGCTTTCTCGGTTGTCTGTCCTGTAATCTCTATCAACTGCTTTCCAACTCCAGTGGGCTGAATGGTAAAGCTTGCATGGGCTACACTGTTGGCTTCCACCGCTACTTCTTGCACATCATCGCCAATGATGTCTAACCAGTCTGCATCCGAGAGTGTGAGTTTTACTTTCTGTTCCGTGTCAAGGTAGTTGTAGACCTGTACCTGCACAGGAAACTCCTCACCTCTGGTCACTGCATATGGAAGGTCAGGGTCGATAAAGAAATCCTGGAAAACCGTTAAGCTGGATTCGGCGATTCCGATACCCTCGGGACCTGAGGATACTGCGTGCAGTTTCCATGTGGTGATGCTGTCCGGAGCTATCAGGTCAAGGCTGGCACGTCCCTGATCATCGGTGAGCAGGTCTGGCATCCACACCCATGTTTCCGGGAAGAACTGGCGTACCCTCTGAACCTCAGCAAGAGTTCCTCCTGTGGCTTCCTCGGTTGGAATTGCCTCTTCTTCCTCCACTTCCATGGCCATTTCAGGTGCTGCCACATCCATCGCTGCTTCATCGACGGCAACTCCTCCAAGGAAATTCTTTTCTTCAAACCTGTCATAGCTGGCTGGAGATTTTGGTACACTGATTCCGGGTGATGCCATGACGGTCACACCGGAGTTTTCCAGCATCTCGTATGCTCCTTCCCTATTCCACACAGGATGGGATTCTGCCTGTGGTTCCATGAAGCGCTTTTCCAGTTCATCGAATACCTGTTTCAGGTTGAGTCTACCCTCACTCAGTGCATATACAGACTCATCAACTATGGAAAAACCGATCATGGACTTGCTGCCCGCATCAAAGTTAACGCTAACATTGTCTCCCGGCTCAACGGAATCGCTGTCAAACGAGCTGGACAGGTCCACCTCTGTAGAGAACTGCACATCAAAGGGCAGCACATCAACAGAAACCTCGCTGTTGGGATTGATCATGTATGCAACAACCTTCGCCTGCGGGCTCATCTGCGGGGTAACCGGGATGCTGATGTCCTGTTCTTTGCTGGTTGCCGAATATACGGTCCTGCCATTGGCAAAGACATCATAGAACACAGTTCCGGGATTTGTGGAGTATATCCTTAAGGAGATAGTATCCCCAACTTCTGGAACTCCTTCGCTTGTCTGGCTGATGTGAATGAAACTTGCACTAGGGGAGTAGACCGCTCCCATCTCTTTGTAGGCTGAAGCATCATCTGTCCGGGCATTCAGATAACATGCTGTGGTGGATTCAGGGACATCGTATGTGATCAGGGCAACGCCGTTACTGGTTGTTACAGTATCCTGCTCTTCTGTTTGCTCATAGGACTCGCTCCTGAATGTCGCATCTATATCCACTTCAGTATCAACCGGATTTCCTCCGGGATCCTTTGTAACTACAAGCACCTGAAGTGGCATCCCCGGCTTGACATAGTCGGACTCAGGTATCAACTGCAAAACCACCGGAGAATTTGCAATCGTAAGTAACTTGTTTGTGGTCTCGCTGTGATTACCTGTGTCAGTCACAGTCACATTGAGCATCAGACTTGCCTGACCTCCCGCACCATATGTGCCGGCTGCATACTCCACTGCAGGAAGCTCAAATTCCAGAGAACCTTCCTCAAGCTCTCCGCTGAATGTTGCGTACTGTTCCCACTCGCCTACATAGCGTGATGCCTCAACAAATACCTCACCTTCCACATCCTTTCCGAAGAAATAGTTTGCCGAAACAGTACCCGTTATATCATCAGAGACCAGTAACCATTCCTGTGGTGTGCTGAGTGAAACATCGAATTTTGGCAGTACATACTTATCGATCTCAATGTCAACACTGGATGTTGATTTTCCTGCGGTTGCGATTATCTTCCATGTGCCAAGGTTCAGTTCGCTTGCTAGTGGCATGTCAAAGGAGGCCACGCCATATTCATTTGAACTTAGCTCTTTTTTGAATACCTTGATGCCTTTTGAATCTCTTATCTCAACAGTTATGTTCTGCTCCACTGGCACAAGATTGTTGTTCAGGGAAAGTATCCTGCCATGGACTGTCTGACCGGGCTTATATATGGGCTTGTCAGTCTCGATGAAGAGTGGATTGTTCTTTACCACTTCGACCGTGGAGGTGAAATTGCGCCCATAGCCTGCCGGACTTGCGGTTAGTACATAGCTTCCTTCCTCCACATCAGGTACTTCAAAGGAGGCCACTGAATTTCCTGATTCAGATGTGGAAACCTTTGTAAGTGATATTTCGTTGTTGTTCTCATCGGTCAGTGTGTACTCGATACAGCGACTTACAGTCTCTGCGTCCGCAAAGGCTGCCATGGTTACCGAACTTTCACCTCCCGAGTAAAGCACCTTCGGAGCGAGTATGAAGAACTCGTCGCCTGAGCCTGCAAGTTGTCCGCTGCACAGTCCCGCCTGGTTGGAGGGCAATTGTGAACCGTCGTTATCATTTCCGATACATCCTGAGAACAGGGAGAACAAGATCAATATGCAAAGTAGATATGACTTTAAGCTGTTTCCTTTTAGTTTCATTTTTCTACCACCTCCGACATCTGGCCTGGAGTATTGTTTATGGTAGAATGTATGGAACTAGACAGTATATACTTTGCTTAAACTTCAAAGATGTTCGAAGTTATGCAATGAAATGGGGTTTGATTTTGAAAAATGAAAGAATCTTTGGGATTGTCAGGAATTAATAAGTTCCTCAGTCGCCAATCAGTCCATTTCTTATAATCCATGAATTCACAGCCCTATTATCAATTAAATTATGATAACAGGTTTTAGCAGATTATTCTGATTCTTACATCCTGCAGCCATTGGGCCACAATATATATGGTCATCTCTGCATATCTTAATTAATCTGCCCATTCAACATGAACATTATAATACTTATTGTCAACTTTCAGAAACATGGTATCATTACTCTGCAACATTTTTCCAAAGTCACCAATATTTTTCATAACATCTTTATCCTCATAAGGAACTTTGATCTCATTCCCGGGAGAAGAAACCGCTTTCTGTATATAGGGATATTTTTCCAGTTCATTTTGAGAAAAGTCCACAAAATTATCCGGCTCATCCGGAAGTTCCTCTGCCCTTATATAGAGTCCTGCTCCTGGGCTGTATATCGCTAAAAAGAAGTAAACCACAACTAAAACTATAAGAGAAGCTGCAATGATCTTTAAACCTGTATTTCGTTTCATAGAATCATCCTTATAATAAATTAAGTAGGGTTATCCCTACTTTATTGTTTTCTTAGAAGTGATATCTATTGCTTTCAATAGTATTATCACAATTGCTACACCAAACATCTTGGAACATCATATAGTCATAGGACATAATACAAAGTGGTCCTAAATAACCATGGTCAGGACACCCATAATTGTGAGATGATTCGTGTTGTGCAAGATGCCAATCCCAATTAAAAACTCCTTGGTGTTTCATTATCCATGCATCACCAAGGAATTCACTCATACCTCGGTGATCCATTCCTTGGTTTGTGAAAATGGCCATCATGTCGCAACCTTGCTTATCGCTCCACCACCCCATATCACTTTCGTTATGTAGTCACTCAGGCATTTGATTCACTCAATGACAAGACTGAGTTCTAATGGTTCTTTAGGATATTTATTTACTTCAATTATCAAAAACTCTGAGTTTAGATCTTCTGGATATTCTCCTGTAATTTGTCTCTTTGTTATGTTGTTGTCTAAAGTAATTTCATATAAATACGTGTCTTTTTTTAGACTAATAGGAGTAGGTTCCAGTCTTTCATTTGGAGCTATACTGTATGTTTTATTACATTTGGAAGTATTTTGTAGGTCGAGTACTTCTACTGTTACAGTATGACTTATATTATCTGAGTTGTCTATGAAAAAGCTCAGGGTACCATTTTCATCTTTTGTAGTATTTGTTTTTTCTGATAATGAATATCCAATGAAGAAAGTTATGGATGCTAATACACAGATGACTATAATTGTGTAAATGTATTTTTTATTCATATGTTCTTTCTCACAAATTATTGAAAATATATTATTTCAAGACATAATCTTCCTTTTAACTTGAAATAATATAATATAATATATTACTTATTGGAATCCTGCAATAGTGCCTTTATTTGATACTATATGTAAGATGTTGTTGTGACTAGAATCTCCATGGTCATTAAGGTTAGAGAATTCAATTTGCATGTAGTTTGGGAAAGAAAATCCTCCAAAAGGACTCCTCATACAATTTCTTAGTACATAATTAAAATATATACTAATTTATATCAGAAACAGGCACATCATGATTATCTCTATGCTACCTGGACAAGTTGTACCTCCACATAGATCTCATTAGCACTATCACTAAATCCATGTACGCTAATATCAACCATCTCATGAGGACCACCAATTGCAACTGAATGAGTTGTCTCCGTCTTTCCATCAATACTAACTTCGAAAGTATACTCTTGGGAAATTGGCAACCATTGCCATAATGTCCTTGGATAAGTTATGTCCTCAGCCCATTGCAAATATTCTTCTTCCATGGCAATTCTCGTTCCAGTTTGATCGAATACTTCCACATGGACATTATGACCTCTCTCATCATGATTATTTACTGTGAAGAGGGGAGCTGCCGGACCCATAAATAAAAACGGCAAACTAACATAAATCAATACAAGTATTATCAGAATAACCAAGGTAAACAGGATGTTTTTTCTCATTTTTCTTCCATCCATCCTTATCAATTAGCCGATACAACCATTCTTTCTTAATAAAATGAGTGGACAAAAGAGAGAATAGAATAATAAGCCTTCCTGAAAAGACAATTGTTCTTCTATTCTCTTCATTTTGTCACCTATTAAGAAAAGGAATTATTTTGCCACTCCATCAACGCACTTTACGACCTCGTATCCACGATCATCAATGCCTTTGAATATCCAGACAGGCTTATAGAAGTCTTGGTTGCTTCCAGTAACATCTGAGAAATAACCAATTTTAATATCATTGATCTCTACAATTGGCCTTTCGGATCCTGCTGGTTTTTGTATAGTTTTACCTTCCTGCAGGTTCTTAATGGCTGTATTCGCATCAATGATAGTTACTTCACCTGCGATTTCTAATTCTCTCCATGTTTTAAAGAAATAAATAATCTCTCCATCATCACCAAGAGAAACAGTTATAGAGTCTCCAGGACCAACAACCGGAACACCATTAATCTGGCGATTGTATGATACTTCTACAAGAACTGGCTCTTTTTTTTCAACGATATCTTGACCCGTACTTGTATTTATCGTTTTAAGATAAAGCACCTCTACATCTGAAAGATAACTGTCTTCGGGCAGCTGTCCTTTTTTTAGAAGATAATCATGTACAACCTTGGTAGCCTCATCTTCAGATGGAACGGCTTCCCTAGCTTTGAGTATATTAGACTGGCTTTCGTGAACATTTTCCTCACTTAATACTTTATAATATGGAAAACTGGAAACTTCTTCAGGGAACTGTGCATTTATTACAAAGTCCGTGTCCAGTCCAAGTTCTTTACTCACAGTTCCTTCTGCATCTGGTATATAGTTGATTGCTCCTATTGCCAAAACGAATATTATTAGCATAGATAATGCAATTTTCTTCATTTTAACACCACCAGGAAAGATAAGCATAAGATGAATCGTTTGGTGATTCGTCAGCAGCCATCGAACCTTGACCATGGAGATGATCGTTCGTCATTTGACTGCTAGTATCTGCTATAATCACCGCTTTTACACTACTTCCAAATGCTGCTTTAGTCGCATGATAGTAGGAATCAGCAATTGTTTCATCAGAGTTAATCGCTTCATCGAAGAATTCGTTAACTAATGTCGTCGAGGTATATGTCGTAGTCGCAAAGCCCATAATCCCATGAGATGCATCGAGAGCTTTTGCCCAATCCGAAGAATCATCCAGCACATTGCAACTGTGTAAAAAAACCCACTCATTGTCCTGGTCCCATTTGTATTGAACATCCCCTGCCGTTACATCATTGTTAAATCCCGGCATCCAGCTACACAATGCGAGTTCTGTACCGATATCATCTACACCATGTCCCGAATGATAATGAAAATCAGCTTCATCAAGTCCTTTGTATCCACTATCACTTATTCCAAAATCCTCTGCAGTTACTGAAGAATCCTTATCGTAAAACTCTTCAGACCAGCCAGCAACGTCATGTAACCAATACTCTACTCTTTCATATTGATTCTGACCATGTGGAGTCAAGTCATCGATATATGCGTAATCATCCACAACTGTAACAGAGTATTCATATGCACTTGCATTGGATACTGTTAGCATGCACATGCATATGAATATTGCAAATATACAATTTATTTTTTTGTTCATTTTCTTTACCTCATTTTCTTACTCCTGAGGCAAGAAACGCAAAGCTTAAACTCAATCAAAGCTAACATTACCATGCCTCAGGGCAATGCCGGGATCCAAGCGGACTTTGCAATTGTTGTTTGGATTCCGGTTCACATTATTACAATGTGGTATTGAATAATTTTATATTATACTATTTAAGTTTTCTATCCATCGATTAAACTGTTCGTGCTATAAATATACAGGAAAATAGTACTGAAGTTAGTAATTTTTTAATTAATATTCCTCTCGAGTACGAATTCCGAGGGTAACAGGACATTATGTTAAAATATACTGCATATTCAGAAGTATTCATCAAATTTTAGTTGGAAGATATGGCCATAATCTATAAATAAATATAATTTTCATTGACAGACATCATATAGAAATAATTGTATCACATGTTCTAACTAAAATTGTGAAGTATTTAGGGCCGAAACATGTACCACTCTGTAATTTGGCTGTTAAGAAATACACTGGACTAGAGCTTAGTATGAAGAATGTATCAAAAAAAGAATAATGTTTTTTTCTTTATAGTATTGGTGCTGCTTGCATGTTTATAGGATAAAAAAGCATCATGCTATTCTATTTTGAGAATACTCCTTTATTTACTCTCCCACAAGCTTCTTCGTGATCTCCGCAACATGTCTTCCCTGAAACCTCGCAATGCCTAGCTCGTTCTCACTTGGATGTCTGGTATCCGGGCCGCTGCCTGCTACAGTGGAAGCTCCGTAGGGACTTCCTCCTGTGATCTCGGAGAGGATGGACTGTCTTTCTTCTGAATAGGGCACTCCCACGATTACCATACCATGGTGCAGCAGGGTCGTGTGAAAACTCAGGATGGTGGATTCCTGTCCTCCGTGCTGGGTGCTGCTGGATGTGAACACGCTGCCGACTTTACCTATGAGGGCACCTTTTGACCAGAGACTACCGGTCCTGTCAAGAAATGCGCGCATCTGTGCAGTCATCATACCAAACCTTGTGGGTGTGCCAAAGATTATAGCGTCTGCTTCCTCCAGATTTTCAATAGTTGCAACGGGTATGTGACTGAATTTTTTCTTTGATTCAGTGGCTCCCATCTTCTCGAGTATTTCGGGAGCAAGTGTTTCCTGTACCTGATATAGTCCAACCTCTGCACCTTCGCCCTCACCGGCACCTTCGGCAACCGCTTTTGCCATTTTGTAATTATGCCCGTAGAGGCTGTAAAATATAACATTGATTTTCATCATTTCACCCTTATTCCCTGGAAGTATATGAATTAGTAATTAATAGTAATGGAGTAATGGCCTGATAAATAAGTTTCCGGATTTTGGGATAATACATTCATTTAAATAGCCGATGTTAGATATAGATAACATAATAGTACTAATATCTAACATTATGTTAGATTTATATAGGGTGAATTGTCATGGAAAAACTGGAAAAATATGTACGTGCAGGTTATTCGCTTGCACTTGTGTTGATTCTCACAGGTGTGTTTCTTGTTGTTTTTGCCGAGGAGTATATGAGAGGAGCCATTACTCTGATCAATATAGGATCTGTTCTTCTTTTTGTTACGTTCCTGCGGGCAAGAAGACAACGCAAGGGTCTGGTGAAGGATGAAAGGACTGTCAGGATCGGTTCATATGGACTATCATATTCCTGGTTTGTCAGCTTTATTGTGCTCAACCTGCTGTTCTGGATAGACAACCTGTCATTGTTAAAATTCACAGTTCCTCAGGTGATCGGTATAATGTTCATCGTAATGATCGCAACGGCAAAGGGATTCCAGTGGTATCTTTTCAGAAAGGGTGATGTGGAGTAGCCCGATAATCCACGTGAAAAAAATGAAGACTCGTATAAAGGAGCTCAGGGCAAGGTACGATTTGACACAGGAAGATCTGGCCAACAGGGTAGGTGTCAGGAGGGAGACCATAGGTTTTCTGGAAAAAGGGAAATATAACCCCTCACTAAAACTTGCCTACAAGGTTGCAATGTGTCTGCAGACGAGCATTGATGAATTATTCATCTTCGAAGAGGATGATCTGAAATAATCTACTATCAGGTGAAAATGTGGAAACCAAAACAAAAGTATGGCTGGCAGAGGATGGAAAACCGGTTATTGGTGCCGGCAAGGTTGCCCTGCTCAGAGCCATCGATGAGGAGAGGTCTTTAAGGAAAGCCTGTAAGAAACTTGATATTTCCTACAAGCATGCATGGAATGTGCTAAACAACATGAATGAAAGACTTGGCAGTGATGTTGTAAGGACTGTCAGGGGAGGAAAGGATCAGGGAACTTTTCTAACTGAAGCAGGCAGGCAGCTCATTCGTGAGTATGAACTCAACAGGGACTTTGTCGAGGGTACTATGAAAGACGAAGGTTCATGGGAGAATATCGGATTGAAACTTTCAGCCCGCAATAAGATTCCTGGAAAGGTTGTCAGCGTGGAAAAAGAAGGTCTGGTATCAAAGATCAGTATTGAGATCGAACCTTCCGCCCTTACATCCATTATAACCTCGGAGGCTGTTGAAAGGCTTGACATAAAGCCGGGTGACGATGTCTTTGCAATTATTAAATCCACTGAAGTACTTGTTGGAAAGAGTAAACAAAAGGAAGAATAAGTCCCGGTTAATAAATATTATTCTATGGATATGTAAAAAAAGGTATATAGTTAAAGAAGACATATATAAATCTGTGGGCTCTTTAGCCCATTCTATGGTTGTGGTGTTGAAATGACAGAAAAAAATGATTTTACGTGGGGAAAAGACCGTATCAATAAGAACGGCAACATCGGAAAGATCGTGGTGATCCCACCGGAGTGCGGGGATGAAAAAAAAGAGGGTGATGAGGTCTCTTTTGCCCGTGATGAGAACGTGGATTTCGAAGTTGACGAATTCAAGGAAAAAACAGCAGAGAAGCTTTCAAGGGAACTGCATAAGGATTAGTCCTGACCTGACAGCTTCTTTGAGTTAATGTTTGTATATCCCGTATATCATCAGTGGTATCAGGATCAATGCAAATACAATCTTTACCTGAGCCGGCAGTATTTCACTTGCGCTGCCTACTAT
>DACO01000108.1:0-620 GCA_002508635.1 Methanolobus sp. UBA118
TTATCTGCTGCTGCAATGGTTCCTGCGACATGGGTCCCGTGTCCATAATCGTCCATGGGATCTGCATCATTGTATGCGAAATCATAGCCACCGAGATAGTTTGCAGTAAGGTCCGGGTGGTTATAATCAACACCTGTATCGATCACAGCAACTTTGATCCCACTGCCATTGAAACCTGCTACCTGTGTGTCATCAGCATTGATCCTGCTGATACCCCAGGGGACCTCATCTTCCAGAACCTGAGCTTGAGCGTCCTGTTCTATTATCTCCACGTTGGAATTCTTTGACAGGGCTTCGATTGCCTTTGACGGAAGTTCTGCGGCTACCGCAGGAATGATAGAATATTCATACTTTACATTCCCACCATGTGCTTTCACAAGTTCTGCATCTGCTTTTCCTTTGAAACTTATCAGGACCGGTACTTTTTCTATTCCATCGGACTTTGCACTGACTGGTACCAATGCAAATGAAAATAAGACCGAGAGAACGATTAAAAACGTTATTGTCTGTCTGGTCATAAAAACACCTTTTTTAACTTGGTCGAGTAATAATGTATGTGGACATTGACCAAGTATAAGTAATTTATGAAATCAAATTATAAAATACCAGAAAAATAAAAG
>DACO01000108.1:921-2881 GCA_002508635.1 Methanolobus sp. UBA118
AAGCCTATTCTTGAAAGATGACTCAGATATCATCCAGACCGCTGAAGTCCAGCGTGGCGAAGTAGTCATCCAGTGTTTCGGCCCTTCTTATCTGTTTAAAACTTCCGTCCTCATTTAGCAGGATCTCCGCCGAGCGAAGCTTACCGTTGTAATTGAAGCCCATTGCATGGCCATGGGCACCTGCATCATGAATTGCAAGGATGTCGCCTCTTTCAACTTCCGGAAGGAGCCTGTCAATGGCAAACTTGTCGTTATTCTCACACAGGGAACCTGTAACATCGTAGAGATGAGTGGGTTCTTCGTTCTCCTTGCCAAGAACGGTTATGTGATGGTAGGCTCCGTACATTCCCGGACGCATGAGATTTGCCATACTGGCATCAGTTCCCACATAATCCTTGTAGATATGTTTGAGGTGCCTGACCGTGGTCACAAGGTATCCGTAAGGACCGGTGATGACCCTTCCGCATTCAAGATACACATTGAGAGGATGCAGGTCATTGGCCCTGATATATTCATCATAGGCATCCCTCACACCTTCTGCTATTTCTTGATAGGACACCGGCTCCTGTTCGGGCCTGTAAGGAACTCCTATACCTCCCCCGAGGTTCACGAATTCAAAGTTTATGTCAAGTTCCCTTGAAAGCTCGGCCACCAGTTCGAACAGTATTCTTGCTGTCTCGACAAAATAATCAGGTTCCAGTTCGTTGGATGCAACCATAGTATGCAGTCCGAACCTCTTTACACCCTTTTCCTTCATCAGCTTGTAACCCTCGAAAAGCTGTTCCCTGGTAAAACCATACTTTGCTTCCTCGGGATTTCCTATTATGGCATTACCTTCTTTCAGGGAACCGGGATTATAGCGGCAGCATACCAGTTCAGGAAGACCTGCGGTCTCTTCGAGATATTCGATATGACTGATGTCATCCAGGTTTATGATGGCACCAAGTTCTTTTGCCTTGACGAATTCCTCGGCAGGTGTGTCGTTAGAACTGAACATGATGTTCTCACCCACAATTCCGGTCTTTTCTGCGAGGACAAGTTCAGCCAGAGAGCTGCAGTCCGCACCGAAATCTTCCCTCTTTAAGATCTCCATGATGTAAGGATTAGGGAGAGCCTTTACTGCAAAATATTCCTTGAAGCCGTTAACGATGCTGAAGGCTTCTTTCAGTTTCCTTGAATTCTCAAGGATTGCCTTCCTGTCATAGATATGAAATGGAGTTGGATGTTCGGAGATTATCTCTTTGATCTTTTCCTCTGTAAATGGTAATTCCTTTGAAACCATTATTTTTCCTCATTTTATAGCTAGTTCTCGATTAGTCCATTAGAGGTAAGTACACAGATAAATAATTGTTCGGTTCGGGTTTAAGATAACTGCTTCCTGCGGACGCATATTATATATACAACTTGTTCGCATAAGATAGAACGAAAATCAGCTATAAGCATAGTCATATAAATGAAGAAAACGCAAATATAAATGGAGATGAAACAATGGACGATAATAGACGTCATGGAAATGACGATGAGTCCAATGAAAAAAAGATCGAAACGATTGACCAGTTGATTGAACACATACTGGGCATGTTCGACGATGCCATCAATGAAAACGATAGGTCCGTGGTTCATGGTTTCACTATTATCAATCAGCCTGGGAAGAATCCGACAATCTTTGGTTTTGAGGGGAGAAAGCCTGTGAAACAGCACGATGAAGAGGAGAGGGAAGGAAATTTCTATATCCTGAAACAAGAACCTTTCATTGAAGTACAGCAGACAGGTGACAAAGTGCATCTGATCGCTGACCTGGGAGTCGATGAAGACTGCATCGAATACTTTGCTTCGGATATACAAGTCGAGATCAATATGATCGTTGACGGTATAGGTCAGTCCAAAATCGTCAGACTACCAACCAAGGTGGATCCGGAAACGGCCACATCTTCATGCAGGAATGGTGTACTGGAAGTCA
>DACO01000109.1 GCA_002508635.1 Methanolobus sp. UBA118
AATAAGGGTGATCTGGTGACGATTTATGTATCTGCGGTTTCTGACGGGGACCTGTCCTATTCCACTATTGACGGTATATCCGTAAGTGGATCACAAAAAGATTCAAATCTGGACGTAGGGCCGCGTACCACAGTAAGTATGGTTCTCACTCCTGAAGCAGGAGCAACCACGGTTGCTGAATTCCTGACCCCGTCTTCTTACGGAACTAAGGAAACCATACAGCTGTATCCATAAATAAGCTTTAATGGAGATATCAGTATGCTGGTAAAACGAATGATCATGTTCGTTATGTGCTTGAGTCTATGCCTGATGCTCACTGCATCAGGTGAATCTTCATTTACAAATGATGTAAGAATATCCGGGCAAACGATTGATTTTGCCATACATGAGTACTACTCCGGTAATGATTCCCGAGAATTCAAGGAATCCCTTGATATCAATGAAGACGGATTTGTTAACTCATCGGAAACTGAATTCTTCTATAGTTCATTCCAGGGTAAAAAACTGGATCAATACAGAGGATATGTCATAGCAGACGACGGAAATACGGACTTGTCTATGGACTCATTCGATATAGAGCTGAATGGCGAAGTCGGTGAAGTGGATACGTCTGATATGAGCGTAACAGTTTCTATTGCTTACAGAACAAATTCTTCATTTTCCAGAGGTAATCACAATATATGGATATTGGGTCATCCTTCTATAAACCATATGAGTATCACTCTCCCGGAGGATGCACAACTGCATTCTTATGATGGGCTTGATAACTCTTCGGTATCGGTGGAAAATGACAGAGTTATACTGGAAGGTGTGAGTGGTATTCGATCATTTAATGTGGATGACCGACTCACATATGAATATGCAGTTTCAATGGATATCAGGAATGGATTTTTCCTTGCAGATATGTCTGTATTCAGTTTTCTGTATTCCTGATTCTGACTTTTATTAATTTTTATATTTTTATTTTATATGTATGAATATAATTAAGTACTAGTTCTACATAGTATATTATTATTAATATTAAATAAGCTTAAAATATAATCCTTCAGGTGCTTACATGAATTCCAGATATCCTTCAATATTGCTAATCATATTTCTTCTTGTAGCGTCAAGCGGTTGTACAAGCCAGCCTCCGGAAGAAGCTGTGTCAGATACAGTAACAGGTTTTTTAGAGGCTATTAATGAAGGTGACTTCAATTCGGCATATAATATGTATGAAGGGAAAGATTTTCTGGCTGTTGCAAGTGTAGAGATGATCTTTGCAAACAAAGGAATCGAACCAGGAAGTATTAACAATATAGAAATCGCTTCTCTGGAGGTTGTTGATAAGCTGGCTTTTGTAACTGCAGAATGCAGTGTTTCCTCGGTTGACCTGACAGGTAATCAGTTAGATGAAGCAAAGACGATGCCTATTTATTTCGGTTTACAGAATACCGATCTGGGCTGGATTATAACCCGGGTTACGTTCAATGCTCCCCTTACAGTTGAGGACGCCGAGGTTGTTGACATCGAGGTTGAGTCCACGCCCGTTGATACGATCGCAGATAATGCTCCTGTGATCTCTGCATTTGCTTTCGTTATGCTAGGTATGGGAGTTTACCTTGACAGGAAAGACAAATCAAAGAAAAAGGAGAGTAGCAGGACCATAGATGTTTCCGGAGCAACTGCTATGCAAAAAGAGGTGATTGCCCAGTATGTCAGGATAATACCTGCTCAGGGAGTTACCGCCGGTAAGAATGCAACCGTGGATGTCTGGGTAAAGAACTTTGCCCAGCAGCCATACGAGAATTTTGCTGTCAAAGCCAAGTTCGGGAACACTGTGGAAGTTGAAAATATAAATCTCTTCTTTGATAACATCGCTCCTGGACAAACCGTAAAGAAGACATGGGTAATCAAACCCAAGGTCGCAGGTTGGACGTCCATAGAAGAACCTACTGCGGTTTTCGAGTATATGGGTACGAAATACATGGGTGTACTGGATCCTGTATGGATACAAGTTCAGTGATTCCATTCCTGAGGTGACGATTCTTTGACCGAAAAACAGGGAGAAAAGGGTGTACGGGAATCACAGAAGAATGATCCGGATGCTCTCAGGCAAAAGTTAAATGAGGCAATATCGTCTCATTTTTCAGGTGGCTCTCCAAAAGGTTCTGCTCAGGACAGCGTGCAGAATGGATCACTGATTGATATTGTAAAAGATGAACTGGATGAGTCTAACAGTTCAACATTTAACGAAGGGCAAATTGATGAGGATACAGGTGCGGAATCCGAAGCATCGGTAGTAGAAATACCTATAGTTGAAAAAGTTGAAACAACAGTTGAAACTTTTAATGGAGAACCAGAAGATCTGAATGTTCATGATTCTGAAGCAGAGGTTAATTTTGACACCAATCTGTTCTCAGATGCATTTGAAGAAATTGAATACCAGTCGGTTGACATTAAAATTGATGAGGAAAAAGGCTCACCAGTGGATGAAGAAGATTCCAGGTATGCACAGATAGTTCAGAAAGCTTTGAAATCCTCTACGAGATCAAGGGTGGAAACGGTTCTTGATCCTGAAATAATGGATGAAGAAAATGAAGTCATGCGAAACGTTCCCGAAAATAAAGAAAACAAAACTGAAGTTTTGCAAAAAGAAACAGTTTCTGATGTCAATGTGGAAATTAAAAATCCGTTTTCCAGTGAAAAGGATATTTCTTTTGGTACTGTTTCAAAAAAGGACTCGATACCAGATTCAGTTTCACCTGACCGGGATATTTTGCTTAAAGAACCTATTGTAAAGAAGTCTGGCAGCAAAGACACAAAAGCGGAGATTCTGGAGGAGTTAAAGAGAAAACAGGCGATTAGTTCAAAGGCCAGAAACCCGATTGGTAAAAACCAGAATATCTTTAGAAAAACTGAAGTTATAAATGAAAGAGAAAATCAAACTCCTGCGGATATTTCTTTGAAGAAAAGCACAACAGATGATTCTGATCCTGAAATTGTATTTCTGTACAGTGAAAAACATCTGGAACATGATCCGTCTTCGCTTTCTATCAAGGCACATGAGAATCCGGAACGTCTGATCAAAGCTATGTGGTATCTTGAAAAAAGCGGTATTTTCAAACGTGAACAGTGTAATCTGACCAGTGATTTCGAGATGGCTACAGAAGAAGATCTTTTAAGGGCTCATGATGACTCATATGTTGAATTCGTGAGGTCTTATTCATCTGCCGGAGGTGGTTTCCTTGGTGATAGCACTTACATGACACCCGGATCATATGATGTTGCGAAGACATCTGCCGGAGCTGCCATTAAGGCGGGCTCTCTTGTGGCTGAAGGTAAATACCCTTATGCATTTGTGATGACCCGGCCTCCGGGACACCATGCAAGCAGAAGCAAATACGGTGGATTCTGTCTCTTTAACAACGTAGCAATCCTTGCCAGATACCTGCAGAAAAAGAAGGGTGTGGGAAAGGTTATGATCATAGACTGGGACGCACATGCAGGGGATGGGACCATGGATATATTCTATAAGGATCCCACGGTCATGCTTGTATCCCTGCATCGCGACCCGCATGGATTCTATCCCAGAAAAGGTTTCTCAAAAGAAACCGGGAAAGGAGCAGGCAAGGGTTATACGGTAAATGTGGAAATGCCTGTAGGAGCAGGAGATGAGGATTATGAACTTGCTTTTGGAGAAGTTGTCATGCCTCTGATTAAGAGCTTTGCTCCGGAATTTGTTATCTGTTCCTGTGGTTTCGATGCATATTATAAAGAAAAGAACATAGGCCTGAGCCTCACATCAGAGGGCTTTTACAAAATGACATCCATGCTCAGGTCCCTTTATAAGAAAAACTTTGTTCTCATGATGGAAGGGGGCTATCATGACTTTAACGGGCAGTTGTGTCATAGCGTGTTGAGTGCATTGCTTGGTGAAGAAAACCCCGTGAAGGATAAGCCGGAGATTTCCAGTTTCAAAAGAAATCAGCAAAAGCAGATTCTTGCTGAAACAAAAAAGAAGCTCGAAGAACTGAAAGAGATAATATCTTTGCCGGCATGAGGTGTCTGATGGTACACATTGGTCTTACCTATAACGAAAATCATGATCTGCACGATCCAGTTCTAAACGGTTTTCCGGGTCCTGAGAATCCGGACCGCTTGAATCAAATTCTTGATTATCTTGCTAAAAAAGATATTTTTAACAATGAAACCTGCTCTGTTTATAATTCCGACCCTGCTCTGCTAGAAGATATCCTGAGGGTCCATGCCAGAGAATATGTGGATCTTGTACGATCGAGTACAAAAAAATCAGCAAGACAGCTTGGCACGGATACATATCTTTGTGATGCTTCCTTTGAAGTATTGTTGCAGGCTGTGGGTTGTGTTCTCCATGCGGGCTCACTTGTTGCAAAGGGAAATTGTGACCACTCATTCGCACTTATAAGGCCGCCCGGTCATCATGCCGGGATCTCAAATTCGAGTGGGTTCTGTGTCTTCAATAATTCGGCCATTCTGGCAAGATACCTGCAGGCAGAACACGGGCTGGAAAAGATTGCTATAATTAATATTGATGCGCATGCCTCTGACGGGACATACAGTATTTTTGCCGATGACTCTGATATACTCTGTATTTCAGTTCATCAGGACCCTTCAACATTGTATCCATATAAGTGTTTCACAAAGGATATTGGTGTTTATCCGGCACCTGGTTTTTGTATTAACATGGAAATGCCTCCGCGGTCGGGGAATTCTGAATATGCCATATTCTTTGATGAATTTGTAATTGAAGTACTGGAACAGTTCGATCCTGGTATAGTTATCCTTGAGTGTGGTTTTGACTCATATTACAAGGAATCGCTTGCACAGCTTGATCTGACAGTTGATGGTTATTATCACATTGTTTCAAAACTGGCAAAAAGGTGGAATACTGTCTGTCTTCTGGAAGGGGGCTATCATGATGATCTGGGCCTGCTTGTATTTGCAGTTATCGAAGGGCTTATGGGCAGGAAGACCGTAATTGATGAGGTCGACCAGGTTGATCTTCTGGCAAGCAGGGATACCAGCACTAGAAAAATTTTTATAAAAAAACTTTCTAAATTAAGGATGATACTTGATCCCTACTGGGAATTCAGTGTCAACTCCAGGGTGTGATAAGATGATCGAGATTGCAAGAACTGACGATGGCTTAACTTTCTGCATTCTGAAATATTCTTCTGAACTTGACAAGTTGAGGATCGGTGATTTTGAATATTTTAAGAAACATCTTGGAATGGCGGACTATACAGCAAATTTCAGGAGCTGGCTTAAAAGACCTTCTGTTTTCTTAATGCTGATCATCTCCCATGGAAAAATCGTAGGCTGGACCATGAACGAGAAATGGAACAAACCATCTGCCGATGGCAGACCTGTCTTTGTACTCAGGGCAATTGAGATCTCCCCAAAACTTTCCCGAAAGGGTCATGGAAAAGATCTCTTTGTTATGGTTTCCCGCTTCCTTCCCGGCCATATGATTACAAAACCGGTCAATGCAAGTGCCCGTGCATTCTTTGAATCCCTTGGCTTTATTCTGCCTGATATCAACAGTCAGGTTAACCTGAATGATCATCCCGGTTACCTGATACTGTCCGAAGAGAGGAAATCTTCTCTTAAATCAATTACTATTGACAGATTCAACGCAAAGATCTTCTCTGCCAGACAGAAGAAGTTCCCGAAAGAGCTCATTGTTGAAAACCCGGGCGAACAACAGGATGGATCTGCTGATATGGAGGGATTACCGGATGATGGAGTTACTCAGGAAAGGGTTGACTCTGAAGCAGAGGACAGTTCTGAAGATAATGATTCTCAGGCTGCTGAAGATCTCCCTGTACAGGATCGGATAATAAACGATACGGAGGGAGAGTTCAAAGGTGATCAGAAAATGATGACTCCATGCAAATGCGGTGCTTATTCTGCAGGAAAGTTCCTTCAGGAAGGTTCCAGGTGCGGAACCGCCTTTGTCTGTCTGCAGTGTGGTACAGAGCGCTACTTCCTTCCGTTGAAAAAATAAACTCCGGTTTAGTGCTTTTTGAGTACTTTTCTGCTTACATCTAATTTTATATTTGTTTATCAATGGAAGGGTATTAATACACGGAATGCAATAGGTTTAATAATTATAATTATAATAATATATTATGAATTAATCAATTGCGTCATGGTGTAGTTCAATGGTTCAAGAGCAGGGCATAGCAAAGGTAGATCTGACTTATATTTTCAAAGCAGTAATGATGGGTAATTCCCTGTATTCGGATAACTGGGAAAAGGGTGTTCTTTACCTGACAAATCTCAACCTGTGGTTCTCGGAGGGTGGCGGATGGGTAACCATACCACTGAAGAATATAACCATGGTGGGCAGGGAAGTTACTGATTCCATCCGTATGAAAGCACAGAGGTCAATCGGAACCACGCATGTTCTGATCATAGATTACCAGCAACCCTCAAATGTTGTCCAGGGTGCAAGCGCATCCGCGGTTGCTCTGTTGGCAGGAAATGAAGCGGTGGTAAGCACTCTGAAAGCCTATCTTCAGCCAATGTGCGGTACTCCGCCTAAAAAACAGTCGCTCTCAGATATTGACAAGAAGCTGCTTTATATGCTGTACACCGGGGTAAATGACATGCAGAAACTGGCTTTCTTCACAGGGGCCGATACTCAGACGCTGGCTGATAGTTTCAAGAACCTGAGGGATCAGAACCTTTGTGACAATTCCGGAACTCTGACCGAACAAGGAAAGAAACAAGTACAGGAGCTGATGTAAAATGTACCTTTTCAAAATTATCTCAAATAAGGAGGATCGATCATGAGTGATACTCCACCGGGTTTACCCCCTTTTATGCAAGACTCGGCCGGAGGTCCGCCGGATCTATCGGGAGGCAGTTTTGCTCAGTCGATGGGTGCCTTTGGTACGCTTCTCAATGTTCAGCAGAACATAAGCGAAAGGTTCCCCAAATCAAAGGTTCCCTGGAATGAGACTCGAAAGTTCCTGAAATGCTTTACTATAGATGCTATCAGATCAAATTCATTGCATAAGTTCCACATGAAGCTCTTCCATGAGAGCGGACTCGGGTCAATGCAACTTATTTCTTATGCTCCCATGAATTACATTTTCGCTGTTCCGAACAACCCTATATGCAACTGTTATCCTGCTTTGAACAATCAGAAAGTATGTGTTGCCACCACCGATGCACTGCACAGGTTCTTTACCGAGGAGCTTGAACTTGAATGTTCCGTGGAAGAGATCGAGTGTATAAAGAACGGTGATCCTGTATGCAAGTTCAAGGTAGCCCTGCAGCCTATATCAGCCTACCAGATAATGCTTGATGAGCAGGACAAGATGATCTTATCGGGAGTTCGTCCTCCAGTGGATCAGAACGAGCTTATTGAAAGGGTCAAGGCGCTGACAGTGTACAAGTTGCTGGATAACGGTAAGCTCTCTGAGATAGGTAATGCTTACATGCAGTTTGCAGGCAACATGAAAGTCCAGGAGAAGATATTCGATCCGCCCTGGAAAAAGGAAGAGGAAATTGCTGCTGTTGCCTCAAAGCACAGTACCTTCGGATCGGCCTTTGGTGAGATGGCTCAGAAGATCCAGGATACTCCGGCGGAAAAGGCTCCGCCTGCAACAAGTACAGCAAAAGAGGAAAATCCCAAATTACAGGAAGAGGCCAAAAAAACGGATAGCTTTGCCGAACTTATGGCTAAAATGAAGAAAAACCAAGAGGCCTGAAAAATGCCGGGTATCAGAAAAGATCCTTTTGACGATCATCTGTCAGACTTTATCGGAGAAAACATTCGTGTGATTACACGAAAATCGCATTACAGGGGAATATGTGTGAAAATAGATCATGATAACAATAATGTATTACTGAAGGACGTACTGCAGAAAAGCGAAGCCGGATGGGTCGACATAAGCGATAAGATGCTTGTGATGGGCTCCTCGGTCGAATCCATATATCTCGAGAAAAGTTTCCCTTTTGACAGTAACGAGTCTCTGATCCTGGCGATCGAGAAAGGTGATATGCTGGAGTTTGAGGGTGAGACCATGGGTCTGGAGGAATTGGAATGAATCAGGAAGAAAGAATACCCACGGGAATCTCCGGTCTTGACAGGGTCATAGAAGGAGGTGTTCGTGATAATACTACACTGCTTGTAGTTGGTTCAAGTGGTACGGGAAAATCCACTTTCGCAATGCAGTACCTCACCTACGGTCTGGAACATGGCGAGAATGCACTGTACATCAGTATGGAAGAACCACCTGAGCAAATTCTGCGTGAAGCAAGGATGCTTGGTTTCAATCTGGATAAGTTCTATGAGAAAGAGCTTTTCTTCTTCCACTCCAAGGGTAAGGATTTCGTAAAACTTGTAGATGAACAGTTGCCTGCTTTGGTCGAGGCTAACAAGAACTTCTCGGTCAAGACCCGCGTTGTCATAGATCCTCTGACTCCTCTCATATGGGCGGTTGATGATAAGCAGGAACAGCGTGAGATCATCACCAAACTTTTCTACACAATGAAACAGCTCGGGCCGGTCCTGATTACCACTGAGGAACACGCAGCACCCGGTGA
>DACO01000068.1 GCA_002508635.1 Methanolobus sp. UBA118
GATTAGTAATCACTAAGTGGCAGATTCAGATAAATCACTACCTGATAAGCTTATAAATCGAATTGACGAGTTAATATTCATCAGTATAATACGAGTGAAAATCATGTTATTAGTTGGAGAAGCATTAATCGGCGAGAACCCAGAACTCGCACACGTTGACCTTATGATCGGAAATAAAGACGGTCCAGTAGGTCAGGCATTCGCAAACGGATTGACACAGTTATCAGCAGGTCACACACCTCTGCTTTCAGTTATCCGTCCGAACCTTCCTGCAAAACCTGCAACACTTATCGTGCCAAAGGTAACTGTTAAGAATATGGATCAGGCAGGTCAGATTTTTGGTCCTGCACAGGCAGCTGTTGCAAAGGCTGTCGCAGATGCCCTTGAAGAGGGAGCATTCGGTGACCTTGACATTGAGGACCTTGTGGTTGTTGCAAGTGTTTTCATCCACCCTGAAGCAAAGGACTACAACAGGATATACAGGTACAACTACGGAGCTACTAAGTTGGCAGTAAAGCGCGCAGTGGACGGCTTCCCGGATGTAGACACAGTACTCAAGGAGAAGGACAGAATGGGTCACGCAATCATGGGATTCAAGGTATCCAGACTCTGGAACCCGCCATACCTGCAGGTTGCACTTGACAACCCGAACCTTCCTGTCATTCTTGACATCGTCAAGCAGATACCAAAGAGCGACCACGTAATCCTTGAAGCAGGTACTCCTCTTATCAAACGCTATGGTGTTGACGTTGTCACCAAGCTCAGGGAGGTCCGTCCGGATGCTTTCATAGTTGCTGACCTTAAGACCCTTGACACAGGAAACCTCGAGGCTCGTATGGTGGCAGACGCAACCGCAGACGCAATTGTAGTTTCCGCTCTCGCTCCAATACCAACACTCAACAAGGCGATCGAGGAAGCGCACAAGACAGGTATCTATGCTATCATGGACACCCTCAACTGTGATGATCCTGTAGCAGTACTCAAGCAGCTCGACGTACTTCCGGATGTTGTAGAACTCCATCGTGGAATCGACATCGAGGAAACAGAGCACGCATGGGGCAACATCGACGAGATCAAGGCTCTCTCACCAAAACTCCTGGTGGCAGTGGCCGGCGGTGTACGTATCAACACCATGCCTGCAGCTCTTAAGGCGGGTGCAGATGTCCTTGTAGTCGGAAGAGCGATCACCAACGCAAAGGATGTAAGGCAGGTCGCAGAGAAATTCATTGAAGGTCTTAACAACCCTGAGATCGACCAGTTCAGAGTTATGACCGACTTCTAAGCGTGTGGAATTTCCACACTCTTTTCTTCTTTTTAATTATTATTTTCGACTTCATCTAAAGATGCAGATGTAATTTCCATCACCAAAATTAAAAAAGTAGCTAGATTTTAGCAGTTTTCAGCTTCGATCTCGCTAAGGCTAATTTCTCCTGCAGCAAGCGGATGAACACGCAGAGTAGAATCATGAAAACGAGTCATAACTTTGTCTATTCGCCTTGAGGTTTCAGGCGTATAATATGCTTCTCCGCATTCTTCGCAGATAAAAGCATCAACATCCCTGATTGAAAGCACGGTTCCACCTATTTTTACAACAAATTCATGCTTACCTTTAATTAACCTGCCTTTACAGAAACTGCATTTATCAGGAATCATTTGTCATCAACCCTTATTTTGTTTTCAATCCATTTATCTTTTGCCGGGTAATAAACGGTTATTATTCTCGCATGATCAGTACAATCTGCTACTACCACATGAAATGCCTCATTATTAACAAAACCCAGAAGAAGAACAGAAGGACATGGCCTATCATCGGGATATTCTTCAATGATGCTTGAATTGTTCACAGTTTTGATCAGTTCATCTGTTGTGACATTTCTCTGGAACATCCTTGTCCTTGCATGATCTGAAACAATGAACTTGTCCTGTAAGATCATATCTTGTATATGTTTTAGGTCCGATTTTCCCATGAAACATCCTCGGATGGATAAGATAATGTCGTTATTATCCATACACAATAGTAATATTTATAGGCTTGTACATCAACAACAAATAAAAAAATAGCTTTAAATATATTAAACTGTTAAGGTGTCCAGAATAATCACTCTACAGGTGGCACTACACAAAAAAAGAGAAGTGCGGAAATCAGAATTACTTGCACAATGTTGAGAATCTTTCGTTTCCACAGTTACCTTTATACTACTTCTCACCTTAATACTGTTAAATTCGTAATGGAGAGATTTAATTGAGTTCTACACTAATTGTCCTGAACCTTAAGACATACCTTGAAGGAACAGGCGAAGGCGCCGTAAAAGTTGCACAAGCATGTAAGGAAGTTGCAGATGACTGCGGAATAGAGATCGGTGTTGCACCACAGTTCTGCGACATCTACCGAGTATCATCACAGGTTGACCTGCCGGTTTATTCCCAGAGTCTTGACCCTGTGGGTGCAGGCAGCTTTACAGGACATGCGTTCGTCAAGTCAATCAAGGAAGCGGGTGCCGTGGGAACACTCATTAACCATTCCGAATGCCGTCTTACTCTTGCAAATATAGATGCATCCATCACAACCGCAAAGGACGCAGGTCTCAATACAATAGTATGCACCAACAACGTTGCAACATCAGCCGCAGCAGCAGCACTCGGTCCAGATTACGTTGCAGTCGAACCACCAGAGCTTATCGGCTCCGGCATTCCTGTATCAAAGGCAAACCCCGAGGTAATTACGGGTTCTGTAGAAGCAGTCAAGAGAATCGATCCCGAAGTTCAGGTTCTCTGCGGTGCAGGTATTTCAAAAGGAGAGGACCTTGCAGCAGCTCTTGAACTCGGTTCAGTAGGTGTGCTACTGGCATCAGGTATTGTGAAGGCTGCTGATCCAAAGGCTGCACTTGAAGACCTTGTGAGCAAGGTGTGACTTTTTTCTAGTGTCAGTATCATTGGTTCTACAGACCTACTTTTCATTCTATTTTTTGTATAAGTATGTATGGCTTTTTGTTTTGAACATCCTGCTGTAGTAAATGGAAAGTAATTATTCTACAAGGCCCAAATTACTATGCTTAATTATGATGGATACTACTAACGGTTTGAAGGTTAGGCCATAATACTTATTAATTATAATAAACTTGATATTATTGACACATCATAAATATGTGTACAAGGAGTTCAAAGGAATTTACTAGATTAGCTTTGAACTCCTTCGGCCTTAAAGGCAGTGATAAGATAGGCTTGCTAAACTTAAGACTTTCTATCTCTGCTTTAAGAGTAAATAGAAAAGTGGATATTATGTGTGAAAAGCAAAAAGATCAATTGTTGAAAACAAAATCTTCCTTGGGAGATACACTTGTGGATAGTTGTAATCAAGAGCACTTTGATGCTACTGGTGATGTGTACATTAAATATACTGCTACGTTATATGAACGTTCAAATGGTAGCAGGTATATATATGTAGATTGGTTTGTAAGTGGATGTCAAACAACATCCCAAGAATTTGTTCTCCCTGCTCCTTGCGAAATGAAAATTACTATTTGGGTTAGCGAACCAATAACTATAACTCCAACAGTTCATAGCGTTCCAGAATCATGTTCAGCTTCAGGAACTGACATTATCGACGTACCAAGCAGTGGAGACTACAGGACAAATGTAAAACTTGAAGTGAAATGTTATGCATATCTACCATTGAAAACTCTGATTGTAACGAAGGAAGATTCTTGCTATTGTGATATCTAATAGTGGGCTAAATTGAAGATTTATCAAATCTAATATATTTACAATTATATTGGCTTATATAAGTTATGTTGTTTCGTCAAAGATAACCATATGTAATCAGTCAATAGTAAATATATTATTTATTTTTAAATCATAATTTGGAAGTTTAATAATGTTTAGGTTTGAAAAGATTGTAATAGTTTTTGCTTTAACAATTATATGTACTCTGTGCTTAGGCTGCGGTGAAAATATTAACACTGACGATATTTTATTGAAGGTACATATGAGGGCGGATTCCCTTGAAGATTATTCCTATACTATGTATGTTAATTCAGATTTGAATGAGAACAATACGGAAAAATATAATATCAGTTGGAAAAGGCCCATGTTTATGAAAGGTACTTTTCAAACATCAAACATTGAACCCGGAATTGAAATGATCTCCAATCGAAGCATGCAATTAATTTATAATCCTGAGTCTAACATTGTTTTCAAAAAATCATTATACAATACTTCATATGATGATAAATTATTTGAGCCAAATCTTTATTCTGTGTTTTTAAATGAAACACTAAATGGAATGTCAGCCTCTCTTGCAGGTTCTGATATAATAGATGAAAGGGATGCCTATGTACTGGTGCTGAATCCTTCTACTAATAGTAATGAAACTATAGGGGAGAAAGCAAAGATATGGGTTGACAAAAAGAACTGGATGGTTATAAGGTATGAAATTTTTAATAAAAATGAAGATACCTTATTTATGGTGCGTATTAAAAACATAAAAATAAATTCGACTATTCCTGAAAATCACTTTGATTTTGAGATGCCAGAAGAATCAACTGTAGTTATGCTGGATGAAGGGCAGTTAAGTACTGAATTGGAAAAGATGCAATTGGAAGACTCAAGAAAAAGGGTTACTTTTGAAATACTTACTCCCGATTATGTGCCAAAAGGATACAAACTCAACTATACAACTGTTTCCTCCAGTATGGATACTCAATATTTATCGTTTATACATAGTGACTTTAGTATTTTTTCAGGCCAGCCTTATGAAAGAGTAACTCTTGTTTACACAAACGGCGATAACGAACTACACATTAGAGAAACCCTTTCTGAAAGAAAATCATCAGGCGTTGAATGTTTTGAAAAAGATGTAATTTGTATTGATATTAATGGAAGTGAAGGTAAGATGTATCCTGTTTTCGGAGGAAATATGAGAGCTTTAGAGTGGCAATCAGGAAACATCACAATTACTATCATCTCTTCGCTCAATGAATCAGAGATAAAATCAATTGCAGAAACAGTTTCATAACTACGGAAAGTAAAAAAGGCTCTGCAGAAATCATTGTCAATTAAGACCTTCGAATCTACAGAGCCTTTTAGCACTTTATTTTTGAATATGTTTGTTTCAACGGATAGTGCAACCAATCCCTTTCAGTTGCCTCTCAACTTCCTGATGCACCTTCTCAGCTTCAACATCACCCATTATCATTACACGGAACGTAACACTCAGCCTCTCAGTACCTTCAACACCCTCATACCTGTCAATGATCTCCATGGAAACAATATCCTCGTTGCAGGAAATAAGTTCCATGATGACGTTCTCGTCGGCGTTTTCAGGTATCAGCACAGATATATCTCTTAAATGATGTTCGAGATTATCCAGCTTCCCTTGATGCATTTCTTCTTCGCTTAACAGGCGGATGTTCTCTATTTTAAGAGGTATCATCTTGCTTCCACTATCCAGCACAACGGTTCTGGGTGTCACTTTATCAACGACACCTGTATGCACGATTCCCGAATAGATGTGCCTGACTCCAATTTCCTGTCCAATGGAATCAAGCAGCCTGTCAAACTCTGCAATCTTTGAGTTTATGAGCTTATCCGAGCGGCGCAGTGCAGATGCGGTATCTCCGAAATGTACTGCTGCCTCCTTCATTTTAGCAGTGAAGGCTTCGACGTCCTTTTTCCTGACAATGGAGGACATCTCGCTGCACTGCTGCATGAAAGCGTCGTGCACCCTGAGCACTTCCGGGTTCTCCATCTGGATGTATGCGTAGAGGTATGGGTTCTGCCCAATTATCCTGCCAACGAAATCAAGCATGATGTCGTAGACCGGGCTCATGAATCTCCTTGATTCGTTCACGCTGAAATCAAGGCTGTCAAATGTAGTTCCTATAGTGATGTAGGCAAAGTGTGTCAGTCCCTGTACAACGGATACGAATCTGTCATGCTCTGCGGGGCTTATCACTTCGATATGTGCTCCGTTGTCCTCGAAAAGTGAGTGCATCACAGGGAACCATTTTTCAGATCGTCCCTTGATGGGTGTTAGAATGAATATCTGGCCATGTAAACTAGGAATGGATGGTCCAAACATAGGGTGGGTACCGAGTATCTCCACATCTTCGGGAGCGTACTTTCTCATTGCCTCAGTGGGTCCGACCTTAAGAGATGTGAAATCCATCAACAGGCTTCCACTCTTCATTTTGGGTGCGGTCTCCCTGATGACTCGCTCGGTGATATTGATTGGTACTGTCACGATTACAATGTCGCTGGTGCTGATTGCAACATCGAGGTCATGGGCAAACTCGACTCCCATTCGCTCTGCAATCTCAACCTTTCCGCTACTGCCCCAGACAACTACTTCGTAACCGTGGTTCTTAAAAAAAGGGGTGAACCACTGTCCCATCTCCCCTGTACCACCTATGATGAGGACTTTCAAATTCAGAGGCCCTCCAATACTGCTTTTTTCATGACGTCGATCGGGGGCTCCACACCGGTCCATATTTTGAATGCCTCTGCACCCTGGTAGATAAGCATCATTTCCCCGGTGACAGCTTTGGCACCCGCTTTCTTTGCTTCCTTCAAAAGCCTGGTTTCCAGGGGGTTGTAAACTATATCAAATACAGTGAGTTCAGGGTGCATGTCCTCTGCTGTTGCTATCGTTCCCTCGGTATTGGGGTGCATTCCGAGGGTCGTGCAGTTGATGAGTATGTCATTGTCAGCGATCAGTTCTTTCAGGTTCTCAAGTCCGCATCCTCTGGCACTGCCAACGGATGAGACCTCAGATGCAAGGTCAATTGCCTTACTTTCAGTTCTGTTGGCTATGGTGATATACGCTCCATCCTTTGCAAACTGGAACGCGATTGCTCTGGAAGCACCGCCTGCGCCCACAATAAGCACTTTCGATCTCTTGATCTCAACATCCTTCTCCTCAAGGGTGCGCTTTGCGCCAAGGCCGTCTGTATTGTAGCCTTTCATTTCGTCCTTGAAGTCTACTGTATTGATCGCACCGATACCCGCTGCAAGCGGGTCGGCATCAACTATATTCAATGCTTCCTGTTTCAGCGGGACTGTGAGATTCACGCCGCCAAAACCCATGGCCTTAGCTCCGAGAAGTGCATACTTCAGGTTCTCGGGACTGACCCTGAATGCATGGTAGCTGCACTCCATGCCAAGTTCCCTGAATGCTGCGTTATGCATATCGGGAGATTTAGAGTGTGCTACAGGGTCACCGAATACGCCGAAAACCGTTTTCAAAAGAGTATCTCCAGGGCTGATTTGAGTTCGTGTATCTTTATCTGTCCGGGGGCCACTGCCTGTGCTATTGCTCCGTATGTGAGACGTGAACCATAGCAGGGGGCAACTATGCGGCTGTGTTTTCCGACCTCGCCCATCGCAATGGTACACACCTGCTTTTCCATGTCAGCAGTTGCCTGCAACACATCCAGCACATCCTGTTTTGTTTTTGCCATGACTGCAAGTTTTGCGATATCGCCACCTGCTTCATGTGCGCTGTTGAGTATTTCCTTCATATCCTCAACACTTGGAGTCTCATTAAAATCATGGGCTGAAACAATGACTGTGACTCCAGCTGCTTTTGCTGCTTCAACGACCTTGTTTCGCTGCTCTTCATCTGCATTAAGTTCTATATCAACTGCTTCCACGAAAGGCATGATGTCAATCAGGACTGCAATTCTGTCATCTTCTGAACCTCCCCATTTGCCGCCATCACTTTGTAATCTATTGGTTGCAATACATGGAAGACTTGTGTTCACTTTTATCCTTTCAATGGTCTTCTTTGCCTCATCAAGATCTGAAAAATTGAGAAGATCTAGCCTCAGTTCAAGCACGTTGGCACCCAGCCACTTTGCTGCCTTTGCATTCTCTGCCGGGTCGTCGTCTATCACTGCAACAATTGCAGGTCGTTTGTCAAGGTCGAAGTTGCCTATCTTAACCATCAGCAACACCCCGGTGTTCACTTCTCGATTATGGTCTCTTCGATCTTCATTCCGAAGTGGCGGCCGATATCCTCTGAGTGGACCAGTATCTCATCGCCAACCTTGAGGTCGGTGACCGCTATGGGTTCCTTGTCCTTTGTAACGAGTTTGATAGTTTCTGCATTCTGCAGGATGTTCTTGATTATCTTGCCATTGAGGTCTGCTTCAACAAGCATGAGCGGCCTTCTTTCGATCTTCACACGGCCGACAACACCTGTCCTCTGCTTTCCTTCGCCGTCTACGATTGTGACCTCGTCACCTGCTTTAAGTTCGGAAAGGTAGCGTGTCTTCTCTCCAACCTTGATGTATGCATGTACGGCACCTGCATTGACTCTGAAGGGACGGGATGCCACATACGGGCTTTCCTCGGACTCAGAATGTACAAGGAACATGCCGTTTGCCTGTGAGCCCACAAGCATGCCCTCGCCTCTTACCATAAGGTTGCATGTGTCCACACAGACCCGGTCACCCATGCCGATGGATTCGACCCTTGTAACAACGGCATTCTGGATCGGAAGTGTCTGAATGCCTGCATTCTCCACGATCTCTGCGGTCTTTTTGATCTGGCTCAGGTCCTTGGTGTCAAGGAGTACGCCATCGGTTCCGTGTTCCATTGTCTCAAAGGCAAGCTTTGCTTCCTCTGATGTCTTGACCCCAGACATGAGCCTGACATCCTTTTTCTGCAGTCCTGCAATCAGGTTCTCAAGGGGAATTACCTGCCAGTCAGTGCCTATGGTTATCAGATAATCGCAGACGTTTCCCATTTCTGCCGCAAAGTTCTCGTAATCCTTGTTCTGGATGACAACATAGCCTGCAACCTTCAGTCCTCTCTCTTTCAGGCGCAGGGCAGTGGTAACGTCAAGAGAACCGCCATAGTCAGGTGGCAGTGGTTTTGTTCCGTCACCTTCGCCTCCTTTACCTACTACTATTATGTCGGCTCCTTCTACCTGATTCGTGGCAAAGGCTGCGACTTTTACATTTCCAAGCTCCTTTACCTTCTCAACATCCGCAGCATCGACCAGTATGGCATCCACGCCGGATTCCATTCCGGTGGTAACCACAGCCTTGCGTTCATCCCAACTACCTTCATCGGCTTTGATCCAGATTATCTTATTATTCATATGAGCACGTCCGCAAGCACTGACCCTGTGAGTTTCATTTCAGGATTTCCAGTGCTTCTTCAACTGAAGTTTTATGGTGCACTATCTCCGTTATGGCTTTTGTAATTTTTGTAGGGTTGTCGTGCTGGAACACATTTCTTCCGATGGCAACACCCCTGGCACCGGCTTCGATGGCACCCTCGATCATTTCAAGGAACTCTTCATCAGTGTTTGTCTTCGGTCCTCCTGCAATGACCACAGGTACAGGGCAACCCAGAACCACATCTTTGAAAGAATCAACATCTCCGGTGTAGTTGGTTTTAATGACATCCGCACCAAGTTCGGCACCCACTCTTGCAGCATGAGCTACAAGCTCGGGATCATGAGGATTGATAATGTCCTTTCCACGGGGGTACATCATGGCAAGAAGTGGCATTCCCCAGTAGTTGCAGTCCCTTGCGACATTTCCGAGCTTCTGCAGCTGGTCCGCTTCTGTCTCAGATCCTACATTCACGTGTATGGATACAGCATCAGCACCCATTTTCATAACCTCTTCAACGGTGCACACCTGCACCTTGTTGTTAGGGTCGGGTCCCAGGGATGTGGAGGCACTCATGTGTACAATCAGCCCGATATCATGCCCATATCCTCTGTGTCCGTGATTGACCATTCCTTTCTGCATGAGGATGGCATCAGCACCGCCTTCAGCAACCCTGTTGATAGAATCAGCTATATCAATCAGCCCTTTTATGGGTCCGTCAGACATACCGTGGTCCATGGGTATGATCACCATGTTCCTGCTGTCCCTGTGCATTATCCTTTCGATGCGTATCTTTTTTCCGATTTCAGTCATATATTCATGGCCTCTTTCTGCATTATATTGATAAGAATACATGGGTATCAATGTACTAAAGTGTACATCAATGTATTTATGTTTTCTTTGCTACTATGTCACATAGTAGCACGATTTATTATTTAAAGGTTTTTGTGTTGATAGCAGTAACGTGTATTCAAAAAGAGAAATTAAGATTACATATCTTTGAGGAATTCACCAATATGTATCCCGTCAGAATCTATGTTGTACTCGATAAGGCGCTTTTCATGATTGCTGCCGTGCATTTTGAGAATATAGAGGGCTTTTTTGATCTCATCATCTATCTCCAGGTTCCGAAGGAGTATAAGATTGTCAACAAAGGACGAAACGGGTATTTCGGATACCAGAAGGTCGCTTCCCGGGGCCATATTGCCGCCTATCAGCACGGCTGTGATATCCAGGGCTTTGAACAACCTGATAAGATTTGAAAGATGTTCCCTTTTTTCAGCACAAACCCCGAAAGCATTTTCAAATCCTGATATGTCATCAATTACCACCCTTTTTGCACCGATGGCTTCGATGTATTCTTTAAGTTTAATGGCGTGTTTGCACGGATTGATCTCCGATGGGGCCATATGGAATATTCTGACAAGGTCTTTATCTTCCAGCTCTTTCAGATCACAACCCAGGTTTTCGGCATAGTACCGGATCTCTTCCGGTGTTTCCTCAAAGCTGCTTATAATACCTGGCTCACCTTTCATGGCACCGTCAATAATGAACTGAAGGCCAAAAATTGTCCTGCCGGTGCCTGTATTGCCTGCAAGCAATGTGGATGACTGCCTGAACAGACCTCCTCCCATCAGCTTTTCCAGGTTGTCTATTCCAAAACCAATCCTTTCCGAATTCCACTCGGGTCTGGAAAAAGGAATCTCTATTCTGGGGTAAATGCTTACGCCTGAGGATGATGCTTCAAAGAAATGTTCTCCATTAAGGTAGCTCAGGCCACTGAACTTTATAACCTTCAGGCGCCGGTCGGTATTTACACGTCCGATCTTCTGGGAGAGGTATATCACACCGTCAACAATGTCGGTTATAACCGATCTGCACATCTCCTGTGTGCTCATTGTTCCGGTCAGGTATACGATGGCATTCCAGTCGTTCATTGCCGAGTTCAGTGAGTACATGAATCTCCTTCTTTCTGCTTCGGGAAATCCGAAACCTATGGGAGTTACAGGATCGATAAGGATTCTGTCAGGATTCAGGGATGCAACTGCATTTCCGAGGTCTACCAGCATGGTCAGGGGGTCCCTTTCCACCGAACTGATATTGTATGTACGGATATTCAGACTTTCTTCATAGAAGTCATACTGGGACAGTGTCTCACGGATGGATGCTTCTGATTTGGTTGTGGGGCATACATACAGTACCTTTTCCCCTTCCTTTGCTGCATAGCACAGGCTCTGGATTCCAAGTGTCGTTCTTCCGGTGCCGGGGTTGCCTGCTATGAGCACTGTTGAGGTTGCGGGAATTCCGCCTCCCAGTATTTCATCCAGGCCGGGCATACCTGTAGATTTTATATCCAATACAACTCCTCGATCATAATACGGTAACTGAAAAGATTATATTTATCTTTATATTAAATTTCCTCTCCCTGATGTAGTTTACATTTTGATTTTACTTAACACTATTTATTTTAGTGGTCACAGGATATGAAACTGACTTATAGTGTGAAATACTATAGCAGAACTATACTATCTATAATAGCACTACATAAGGATAAGCACATGAGAGAATTAAAGATTCTTGTTATCAATAACTACGGGCAGTTCTGCCACCTTATCCACCGTTCAGTAAGGGATCTGGACATGGATACGAAGATAGTTCCCAACACGACATCAATTGAGGACATCCTTGATGAGGAACCCGACGGGCTGATACTCAGTGGTGGTCCCACGATGGAAAGATCCGGACTGTGTTCCGAATACCTTGAGAGTATTGACAGGCCTGTACTCGGTATCTGCCTGGGTCACCAGCTAATAGCAAAGACCTTCGGCGGAGATGTCGGCCCCGGTGCGTCAGGCGGATATGCTGCGATCAAGGTGGAAATTGTGGAAGAGGATGAACTCCTGAAAGGACTTGGTCCCACAATGTCCGTCTGGGCATCACATGCCGATGAAGTCGTGAGTCTGCCCGATGATTTCATACAACTTGCAAGATCGGATATCTGCGAATATGAGGCAATGAGGCATGTGGAAAGGCCTATCTTCGGTGTACAGTGGCATCCTGAGGTCGCACATACGGAAAAAGGAGAAAAATTACTGGAAAATTTCCTTGAGATATGTGAGACTTATTAAGTCTCGCATTCTCCTATGTGAGAATTACTGATCTCACATTCCCATTTTCTTCATCATCTTTTGCATATTGAACTTACCGCCACGGAATCCTTTCATAGCGGTCTGCATCATCTTGTGATACTTGAGAAGTTCTCTTACGTCATCGCCGGTACATCCGGAGCCCATTGCAATCCTCTTGATGCGTGAGCTGCCGATAAGCCTTGGGTTGAGCATCTCTTCCTCAGTCATGGAATCCATGAGAACCCTGTAGCGCTGGAGCTTGTCCCCGGTTACCTGATAGGCATCCTCGGGTATCTTTGCACCCATGCCTCCAAGGGGCAGCATCTGCATGATCTGCTTCATGGGTCCCATCTTATTGAGGCTCTCAAGCTGTTTGTACATATCCTTGAGGGTAAAACGTCCGGTCATCATGGACTGAACATCAAGTTCCTCATCTCCGAGGGCTTCCTCCGCCTTTTCTATAAGGCTCTTGATATCACCCATTCCCAGAAGCCTGGAAATGAACCTGTCCGGCTCGAAGCGTTCAAGATCGTTTGGCGTCTCTCCGACACCGATGAAAGCTATGGATGAGTTTGTCTCGGATACTGCGGAAAGCGCACCACCACCCTTTGCCGTACCGTCCAGTTTGGTGATGACCACGCCTGATATGCCCACAGATTCATTGAAGGCACGGGCCTGCTCGCTTGCCTGCTGTCCGATAGCACCGTCAAGTACCAGCAGCTTGTAGTCAGGCTTTGCAACGGCATGTATGTTCTCCATCTCAACGATCAGATCGCTTTCAAGGGAGTGACGTCCGGCTGTATCAACCACGATCACATCGTATTTCTGGACCTCTTTGAGTCCTCTCTCTACGATTCCCACTGCATCGGGATTACCTTCTTCCCCATAGAACGCAACGTTGAGTTTGTCACAGAGGGTCTTTAGCTGCTGATAGGCACCGGGACGGAATGTGTCGGCACAGATCACCGCAGGCTTGAGACCTTTTCTCTGGAAATAGCGGGCAAGCTTGGCAGAGGTTGTTGTCTTACCACTACCCTGCAGACCTATCATCATTATTGTCTGGGGCTTTAGGGGAACATCGGTACTTTCGCCGATGATGTTGATAAGTTCCTGATAGACTATCCTGATCACATGTTCCCTGGGACTCATCCCGGAGGGAACCTCTTCCTTGAGAGCACGCTCTTTGATGTGCTTTGACATCTCCATGACCAGTTTTACGTTAACATCGGACTGGAGCAAAGCTCTCTGGATATCCTTGACTACCTCGTTCACAGTGCGTTCATCGATACGTCCGGATTTTACCAGTTTCTTAAGGGCATCCTGCAAGGAATTTCCTAATTTATCCATTACCATTTAAGGATCGTCCTGTTATCTTTCTATTTTAATAAATGGGGAGTTCGTATTTAATATTGTTGTAAAACTCTTACGCATGCCTGTAACAGTTATCAGGCTATAAGCAAGACGGCGATCATCACGGAAAATACGCCAAACCACTGTCTTCCTGTCAGGCGCTCTTTCAGGAGGATCCATGCCAGCAGCACCGTTACAGCGGGATATAGTGATGTAAGGACTGCAGCTATGTCAAGCCTTCCTGCCTGTGCTGCAAGGGCGTAGAAGAGATTTCCTCCCGTGTCGAATATGCCTGCAACTATCATTAGCGGAAGATGTGTGATGGCAGGCAGTTCTGTCTTTCTCAGGCATAAGGCTGCGAGGAAGTACATTGCAAGGGATGCCACCCTTGCTCCCACAAGGGGCCAGAGGATAGCATCTCCCTGTATCCTGTCAATGAAGATCATAAAAAAGCCAAAACCCATGCCAGCAAGCAAAGGAAGCTTCAGCCCATCCATCTTTATCCTTGATGTGTCTCCTTCCCTTGAAATGAACCAGACACCAATGAACGCGAAGATAAAACCCAGCATCTGGGTACCTGCAGGCAGGCCTTCTATTGTAATGCCGAAAGCAACGGGGACCAAGGCACTCGATACTGCTGTTACGGGTGCGACAACTCCCATTTTTGAGACCGACAGGGCATGATACAGTGCAAGCAGCCCGATGCCTCCGGAAATGCCTCCCAGAGCTCCCCAGAGCATGTCCTGTGTGGATGGTATGCTCTCTCCGATCAGCAATGCAGAAAACGCGAGCAATATTGCTCCGACGATCTGGGATACGATCACTACCGCAAGTACGCCGGTTCGCTTTGTAGCAACTCCTCCGCTGAAATCACCTGCACCCCATGATACTGCAGCTCCGAGTCCGTATGCAACGGTAGAAAGTTCCATCTGTTACGTTATCCTGTTTTATTTAGATGAAGAAAAACTCTTTCTGTAAAAAAAGTATCCCAGTAGCGGGGGATGGATTCGAACCATCGGTCTACGGGTTATGAGCCCGTCGGGATCTCCTGGCTACCCCACCCCGCTTCTTTTTGTCTGGGAGGGTACTTCCCTACAACAATATCATTGCAGATAAAGTTTGCGTATGAAGATATCCAAAACCAAAAGATATATGCTTTGTCTGTGTAAATTATGTCCGTATTTTACTGTTCATATCAGAGGGATAAAAATGGCATTACCTGATAAATTTAAATGTGTTGTGACAAACTGGGACTACATCTATGATCTCTGCAGAGAGGTCTCAGACCAGATCAAACGATCCGGCTACGAACCGGACATGATAATCGCCCTTGCAAGGGGTGGATGGTTCGCAGGTCGTGTGATGTGTGACTTTTTGGGACTCGATGACCTTACCAGCCTGAAGATCGAGCACTACGTAGGAACGGCACTTGCAGGCGATGAACCAAAGATCAAGTATCCTCTTGCTGACAATGCAGTTGAGGGGAAGAATATCCTAATTGTTGATGATATCACCGATACGGGAAAGAGTCTGACGCATTCGATCGAGTATGTGAAGGAGCAGGGCCCAAAGGAAGTAAGGACAGCTACCCTGCAGTATCTTGATTCTTCAGAGCATGATCCCGATTACTGCGGTGAGCGTCTTGAGGAATGGGCATGGGTGGTTTTCCCTTGGAACTTCATCGAAGACATGACCGACCTGATCTCAACTCTGATGACAAAAGAGGACAGGGAGATGTGGGATATTCCTTCTATCAGGCACGGGCTTTACATGTATCACTCACTTGATTCCTTCGCTTTCGAGATTGCCCAGCCCGGCAGGCTTCCCGAGATCATGGCTGAGATGAACCGTCGGGGAATTGTTAAATCCGTGTCTGAAGACGGAAAGTATTACTGGAAACTTGCCTGATCCAACTTCATGATACAAATCTACCAACTTTAAGAGGAATCAGATGAACAACGAAAAAGCTGATATTGCAATTATTGGCGGAAGCGGCATATATGACGGAAATATGCTGGACAGGGTCCGTGAGATCGATATCGATACTCCCTTTGGAAAACCCTCGGACTCCATTACTATAGGTGAACACGGGGAAAGGACCGTATGCTTTTTGCCAAGGCATGGCAAAGGTCACAGGATATCTCCATCGGAGCTGAATTCCAGGGCAAATATATTCGCACTGAAAAAACTCGGTGTCAAACGCATCATTGCGGTATCTGCTGTGGGAAGTCTTAAGGAAGAGCTTGCGCCGCTGGATATTGTCATTCCTGACCAGATATATGACCGTACAAGATCAAGACCGAGTACTTTCTTTGAGGATGGCATTGTCACTCATATCGGTTTTGCGGATCCTTTCTGTCCCGAAATGTCGGATACGATCACAGAGATCGCAAACTCCAAAGGCTACAGCGTCAACAATGGCGGGACATATGTATGCATGGAAGGCCCACAGTTCTCAACACGTGCGGAGTCCCGGGTATACAAGTCGCTTGGTTTTGATATCATAGGTATGACCGCGATCCCTGAAGCAAAACTGGCCAGAGAGGCCGAGATATGCTATTCCATGATCGCCACGGTAACTGACTATGATGTATGGCATGAGGAAGATGTCAACATCGAGACCGTTATTGCAAACGCGATGAAGAACGAGGAAGCTGTGAAGGCTATTCTCATGGACGCACTTGACAGTATCAGCCTTGAGCAGCATTGTATATGTAAGGATGCTCTGGCGGGTGCCATAACCACGGCTCCTGAGATGATATCCCATGAAACAAGGAGAAGGCTTGAACCCCTGATCGGTAAATACCTTGAGTGAAATCCATTGATTTCCAGATATAGGATCACATTCAATTGAAACAAGTCTTTCAGGACGTTCCAACCGTCCTGAATTTATAGCCTGCATCCATATATTGAAATGTGGTTTTATCGCAAGAATTTTAATATATCATTATACTTATATAAATCGGTGAATCATGCCTCACAAATGTACAAGATGTGAATCTGTTTTCGAAGACGGCGCTTCGGTCATACTTAGCGGTTGCCCTAATTGTGGCTGGAACAAATTCCTCTATGTCAAGGAAGAAGGACTGGAAGGTGAAGAGAGTGACGTCAGTGAGGATGAGAAAAAGGAAGAACATCATATAATTGACGAAAGTCATGAACACACTTCCGGGGAGAAGATCATCCGTGAGATAGATGATATAATCGGGCATGAGGATAAAAAGCAAAGTGTTACCACCGAGGATGGAGAGCGGGTGGAGTCCGTGCGTATTCTTGGCCCCGGATCATACGAGCTAAATCTTGATTCTCTTCTTGACCGCAAGGAAATTGTCATGGCAATAAAAGAAGATGGTGCCTATGCACTTCATCTGCCATCGGTTTTCAAAAAGGATAAGGATAAAGATAAGGAAAAGAGTAAGGACAGGAAATAAGAATTCCTGATAGGGGGATCAGTTGATGGGTGGGGATTATGAAAAGCGTTTCTGGGAGGTAGACGTATTCCGTGGTCTTGCGATCATCTTCATGGTGATCTACCACGTTTTCTTTGATCTGGAGTTCATGGGCATATACGAGTCAGGTGTCCGCTCCGGATTAATGCTGTTCATAGGAAGAAGTTCAGCCATAACCTTCATTTTCCTTGTAGGTCTTTCCCTGACACTTAGCTATTCCCGGGCAAGACATGTCTATGGAAATGAAAAGAACCTCTTTCCCAAATACCTGAAAAGGGGTATTGTCATATTTTCCTGGGGACTTGTCATAACACTTGTCACGGGCATGTTTCTGGAAAGGGGTATGATAGTTTTCGGAATACTGCATTTCATCGGAGTTTCAATAATTATTGCCTACCCGTTCCTGAAATATCGTTTTGCACCTGTTTTTGCTGCGTTTGTAATACTGATGATGGGCTTTCTCACTCATGCCGCATATGTTGATTTTCCATGGCTGCTCTGGATTGGCATCAAACCCGTCGGCTTCTACACATTTGATTACTTCCCCCTGATTCCCTGGTTCGGCTTTGTCCTTCTGGGTGTTTTCACAGGTAACAACCTCTATCTGGGATATCGCCGGCAATTCAAGATACGCAACCTCGAGGACGATCCTTTGATCCGTGTGCTCGATTATCTTGGCAGGAAATCACTTTTTATTTACATAGTCCACCAGCCTATTATCATAGGAGTGCTGGTGGCCCTTGGATACGCTGAACTGAATTTCGTGGGATTTTGAATGATTCCTTTCAACTCATTTAGCAAAAGTCCCTTCTCTGTATTCCTCAAATGCCTGTCTGGCTTCCTCTTCCGTATTCATGACGACTGAGCCCATCCATGCGATCGGCTCGTTCAGCGGCTTGCCAACCATTAACAGAATCCTCGCACTCTCGTCTTCAGCCTTTATATCCACCCAGTAATCGTGTTCGAATATGGCCAGACTTCCGCTGTCTGCAACAGGTCCCAGTTCCGGGTGCATTCTGGCTTTTCCCTCGAGGACATACGCCAGTACTGTGTATTCCTTCTCTGTATAATGCCTGAAAGAGCCGTTGGCAGGAATTCGCAAATCCATATATTCGATTTCTGTGGTAATGTTCTCCACGGGACCGTGCATGCCCTCCGCATCCCCGCATATCACTTTTATGAATGTTCCATTTGCGGTGTGAGCTCCGGGTATCTGCTCACTTTTTATTCCTCTGTATCTTGGCTCTGTCATCTTATGGGATGCAGGCAGGTTAACCCATAGCTGCA
>DACO01000029.1 GCA_002508635.1 Methanolobus sp. UBA118
TTGCCGTATTTCATCAGTTCGTTGACATTCCTTTCAAGCATCTTCACACCCATGAATATCACAAGTGTGCCCTGGAACTTCGCAAGTGTTTCCCAGTCAAGGGCACTCTCATCCTTTGTCGGATCCTCATGACCCGTAACAAAGGTTACCATGGAAGCATGATCCCTGTGGGTGACAGGTATACCCGCATATGCAGGCACGGCTACTGCAGATGTGATACCGGGCACCACTTCGAACTCAATTCCCGCTTCGATGAGTTCCTGAGCCTCCTCACCACCGCGTCCGAACATGTAGGGGTCTCCTCCCTTCAGGCGAACAACACTCTTTCCTTCCTTTGCTTTCTCGATTATCAGCGCATTGATCTCATCCTGTTTTAAGGTATGATTTCCTGCATGCTTTCCTGCATTGATCTTCTCCGTCTTCTCAGGAATGGAATCAATTATCGCCTTTCCCGGAAGCTGGTCATAGACCACAACATCAACAGAATCAAGCAACCTGCGGGCTTTCAGTGTCATAAGCTCGGGGTCTCCGGGCCCAGAGCCAACCAAATAAACTTTTCCATATCGGGTCATGTTAGTGAAATCCTGTCTGTCTTATTTTGATTCTAATGAAACTTCAACTTATATATTCGTTGTTCCGGTAAAGATTCAACATAGGTATCTTTTATGTTCTAAAACAACAATATTAATTACAGTAAGATCGTTTTATCCATATTCAACTGATATTGGGTGGGAGAATAATGGACTTCTATCAGGAAAAGATCACGACGATACACAACTTCTACAGCGATACCGAGAGAATATCACAACACCTGCACGACCTGTCCTTTATACGGCCTGCAGTTGTGGTAATACCGATGTTGTATCAGGAGATAGAGAATCCACCCCTGACACACATCATAACCGAGCTGAACAAATGTGCATACATTAAAAAAGTAGTTGTGGCACTTGCAGCTGATGATCAGGAACAGTACAGGACCACTGTGGAATTTTTCAATAAACTGGAACTGGACCATATGATCGTATGGTGTAACGGACCACGCATATCCGGTGTCATCAATGAGATGAAGGATAACGAGCTGGACATCACGGGTTTCAGTGGTAAGGGAAAGGATGCATGGATCGCGGTTGGGATCGCAAGCCTCTATGCTTATGCGATTGTGCTGCACGATGCCGACATCGTGACATATAACAAGGACTTCCCTGCCAAAATGCTTTATCCGATAATGAACCCGCAACTCAATTTTTACTTCAACAAGGGTTACTATGCCAGGATAAAACTTGATGAGAAGACCATGCACGGGCGGGTCTACCGTCTCTTCGTACGTCCTCTGCTGGATACACTTGTCAAGGACGTAGAGTACGAATCAGAGACCCTGGAATTCCTGCAGGCCTTCAGATACACCCTTTCAGGAGAGTTTGCCTTTACAAGGGACCTGGCTCTTAACATCAGGGTACCTTCAGACTGGGGACTTGAAGTAGGTCTGCTTGCTGAGATCTACAGGAACACGACCATGAAGAAGGTATGCCAGACAGACCTCGGATTCTACGATCACAAACACAAGGAAATGGGAGATAGTCCATCCGAGGGGCTTGGTAAGATGGTAAACGATATTATGGTAACCTTCCTGCGTATTGTGAACGAGACAACAAGCACAAACGTATCTGATACCTTCCTAAGAGGAGTTCAGGTAAAATACAGAAGATCCGCCCAGGATCTCATCAGGCAATACAATGCCGATGCCATCTGTAACGGGCTTCACTACAGCAGGCATCTGGAAGAGAAATACGTGGATCTGTTTGCCGAGATACTTATGGGTGCAGGAGACCAGTATCTGGATAATCCGTCTGGTGCACTTCTTCCTGACTGGGAACGTGCTCTGTCTGCCATCCCGGACCTTCGTGAACGATTAAGGGATGCGGTAAATGCAGACCTGAACGAGATCAAATGATCCATATCTTTTGAACTTCATTCGGGAGCCCATCTTTTCATAACCGGCCTGGCTGACAGTCCGTGTATGAACACAGACAGTATTATCACGGTGGTGACAATGGCGAGGGTCTCCCTGCTTTGTTGGAATCCTGCGTGATCAAAGGCATAGAGCAGATAGTATATGGATCCGATTCCACGGATACCATAGAATGAAATTATATATTTCCTGGATCTGCGAAGCTTTGTTCCGGCAAGACCTATAAGGCCTGTCAGCGGCCGTATGACCATTACTATCAATAATGCAGCCGGGAGCATGTACCACTGAAAATCAGTTATAAACCCGTGACTGATATATATTCCAAGTATTGTGAACAGAATGACTATAAGAGTCCTTTCTATCTCTTCCGAGAAATCATGCAGGACGTTAAGATGTTCATGTGTGGTTTCCTGATATCTGAAAGCACAGGCTGCCACAAATACCGTAATAAACCCGTATGAATTAAGGATTTCAGCCAGGCCATAGGGCAGCAGTGTAAGGCTTATTGTCAACAGGCCTACAGATATTACTGAACTGTGACATTCGGGTTTTGGACAGTTGAATATAATTTTTGCCAGAATCCAGCCTGTAGCCAGACCTATGAGAGTGGCTGCGATAATCCTGTAAAAGAAATCAACTACCAGCCAGTCAGCGAACCAGAGTGAGGGACTATTCCCCACCAGCACCATGGCAATCGCCATATTGGTAAAAGGGAAGGCAAGACCGTCATTTAAACCGGCTTCTGTGGTCAGAGCCAGTCTTGTATTGGAATGATCTTCGCTTTGCGGAGGCGTGGTCTGAATGTCCGAAGCCAGTACCGGGTCAGTAGGAGCAAGCACAGCTCCCAGAAGTACTGCGGTGGCAGGTGCAAGTCCAAGGAATCTCCATCCTAATAAAGCTATCAAAGCGATTGTCAGAGGCATGGTTATAATCAGAAGCCGTGCTGCATATCGCCAGCTATTCCAGGAGAAAGGCCGTGTGAGTTTGAGTCCGGCAGCTGTAAGCGAGATTATTACACCCATCTCTGTAAGTCTTTTGCCAAGGACAGGAGCTTCTCCTAGATGGGGCAGCGGACTTGCAGGGAAAAAGGAGAATACAGCCACTGCTATCAAAAGATAGACAACCGGTTCGGTGATTATATAGCCTGACAGAAACCTTGGAAAGAGTACTGCGATCAGAATAACAATTCCAAGATAGAGCAGAATGACATCGTATATATCAGGCGAAAATACCTCGATCAATCCCATATTTGACTACTTGCCTCCATGCATAAAATTAAATTATTGTCCACTAACCGTTCTGAGCTATTATGATGGGAACGATTGTCTTTAATTAATTATGCCCGAAATATATTTAAAAGGAATCATCTGAAAAATCCAATTTTAAAGTCGCTATGGATGATTCATAAAACCATTGAATAAAAAAGTTAAAAGAGTGTTTCTGAAAATAAATTGTGAAATTCCTTTATATCCCCATCCCTGATTTCCAGAACTGTTCTCTAGATTCCACCATCGATGACCATCCACCGGTAAGACAGACATGCAAGACAGTACCGTTTAAATTAAGTGGTCACCGAGTCAGGGTTATTTCTTGCTCAGTATGTAAAAGAGCATATCCCTGTTCAGCTTGCCCTCACGTTCCAGCTTGTTTACTATCTCCTCATCCGACATACCCTCGGATTTGAGCTCCTTGATCTTATCAAGAAGCGCCGGAGATACGCTGTAGTACTCGTTGATATCCTTTCTGTGACCCCATACATCCCCTTCGATCAGTTTTATTCCCTGCATTTCCAGAAACATCTCGATCGATTTGGAAACCGTACGGCGATAAGAACTTGGTATCTGTATGACCTCTACTTTTGGACATGTCTGTACCAAGGAAAAAATATCTTTGTTTGATGGTCTGAAAGCAAGATGAATTACCTTCTCGTTTGGATTCAGATTTGGTATCTCCTCTCGCGAACTTACAACTCTGATCTTCATGAAACTCCCTCACTTAAAGTCCTTCAGATGAAGAACTTACTAAATTAGTGTATGTGCTTACCTATTAAATAATTACCGATTTATAGGATAAAAAAAAAGGATTGTTAGTTCCTGAACCTAGTTCTTATTGATTCTGCGTGTGCCATGAGACCTTCCTCCTCGGCAATAGATATAACAGAATTTTTCAAAGTTTCAAGGCCTTCTTTACTGATCCTCTGTATACTGGCACATTTCAGGAAATGCAATATATTCAACCCGGAGTACATTTTGGCATACCCCGCAGTCGGAAGAACGTGATTGGTACCGGATGCGTAATCCCCCACAGGCACAGGTGCATAGTTGCCCACGAACACGGACCCTGCATTGTCGATATCACTGAGAACCGAATCGGAGTTCTCCACCATTATCTCCAGATGTTCGGGGGCAAAATCATTGGAGAATCCTATACAGCTTTCCATTGAATCTGCTACCAGTACCGCAGCATTCTCAAGAGATGCATTCACTATATCCGATCTTGCAGCCTTTGAAGCCTGTTCCAGCACTTCCCTGTGAACATCTTCTGCCAGCTTTTCGGAAGGGGTCACAAGTACGGAGACAGCATTGGGATCGTGCTCTGCCTGGGCAATGATATCGGATGCAGCCATAGCAGCATCAGCCGTGTCATCGGCAATAATCAGAACCTCACTGGGTCCTGCCGGGAAATCGATCTCGGCCATATCACGCACCTGCATCTTTGCAGCGGTGACAAATACATTTCCTGGACCGACTATCTTTGATACCGGATCCACGCTTTCAGTACCGTATGCCATGGCAGCTACAG
Source organism: Methanolobus sp. UBA118 (assembly GCA_002508635.1). Lineage (GTDB taxonomy): Archaea > Halobacteriota > Methanosarcinia > Methanosarcinales > Methanosarcinaceae > Methanolobus. The sequence goes on from DACO01000029.1 coordinate 4,772, forward strand.
CCTGGACCCCGCCTATCCTGTAAACATGGTCTGCACCCGCAACCTTCGCTGCTGCAAGGGTAAGGGGATTCACCTTACCGTCCGGACCGGGAGGAGTGCACATGATCACGCGTTTCACACCTGCAACCCTTGCAGGGATCATTGTCATAAGTGCAGTGGATGGATAGGAAGCCCTGCCTCCGGGCACGTATGCACCCACACTCTCAAGGGGAGTGAACTTCTGCCCGAGTTCAATTCCCGGAGATAACTCCATGAACCACATCTTTTCGGGCACCTGTGCCTGGTGGAACTTACGGATATTCTCAGCAGCGAACTCGAGATGTTTGAGTAAAGACTTATCAATACTGCTGACAGCTTCCTCGATCTCATCTTTTGAGACCTCAATTGCCCCGATATCAGCCCTGTCAAACTTCTTCGTATAGCTGCGGAGGGCCTTGTCTCTGTTGACCTTTACATCCCGGATGATGGAGGCTACTGTTTCCCCGACATCCGCAAGCTCTCCTCCACGATTGATGAGCTTATCTTTTTCTTCCCCGCTTAGTTCTGATAGTCTTTTATAAAGCATGATGATCCCTTGGATATGATTTACTTGAATATGATCACTATTTAGAATATCGTGCAGATTAATACAGGTTCATTATATATAGATTCTTCAAAAGAGCTGATTTTAAGCAATAATTTTCCGGAATATTCACTTTTCGAAGTCGCTGAAAGTACTCTGCTCATT
>DACO01000101.1:0-865 GCA_002508635.1 Methanolobus sp. UBA118
TCTTTTTCGTACATGTCTGAACTTTATCTGTAACTACTTCACTTATATTGATTGTTCTTTGCTCTCGGATGTATTCAGAGCGCGTACAGGTCAAGATAACTTGTGTTCTATGTTTTAAATGTGCGTTTGCTACGCACCCATAAGTTTATAAGACTTTGCATTATAGTATCTTATGTAACAACATTTGTTTAGTTACATTCAATGCTTGATACGACATCAAGATCACAGAAATGCCCCGTGCTATGGGTGTTTCCAAATAATGCAAATATAGTTTAATCATAATCATTATTCATTACGTGTAAAACCATATCATAAACTTAGGGAGAGCAGGAAAATACAAAGTGCAAGGTAAGGTTATATCTATCGGGATTTGATGAGGGATTTGGAAAACTGCTAAGTATGTCTGTACAGGATGTTTGAGTGGTTAACTTAGATACCACGGCACATGTTAAACTAATGGTTTAAAAGGGCATATAGTAGAAGTAGTTTAGCAATGGTGTCTTATATTTCAATTTAATAAGTCCTGACTTATATTTTAAAAGATGGGAAATCCCTTTCCTGGTGTTAATACATTCTTCGTGCTGCCTGTCTCACATGTCTACATGTAGTGTTAACGGATTTTACTATTTTTGCATTGAACGAAGACCTGAGATGTCTTCACATAAGAATTCAAGGAGAATCTAAATGCAAAATGCAGATACTACAAAATATATCATTCATTCCAAGATCAATGCTGACGGGATAATTGAGCGTCCCGATATAGTAGGAGCTATTTTCGGCCAGACCGAAGGATTGCTGGGGTCAGATCTTGACCTGCGTGACCTCCAGAAGACCGGGAGGATCGGGAGGATCGAGGTTGTTGTAA
>DACO01000101.1:1178-3170 GCA_002508635.1 Methanolobus sp. UBA118
AGGGTCGAAACCTCAATTCTGGCAGCTTCCCTGGAAACAATTGACAGAGTCGGTCCATGCAGCGCGAAGATCGAGATCACCCAGATGGAGGATGTCAGGGCGACCAAAAGGCACCAGATAATAGAAAGGGCGAAATTCATTCTCACCGGGATGTTCGATGAGAACCTGCCCGAATCACAGGAAATAGCAGATCAGGTCCGCCAGTCCGTAAGGGTCGAGGAGATGCAGTTCTTCGGAAAGAACAAGGTTCCATGCGGACCTGCGGTGTTTGATTCAGATGCTATTATCGTTGTCGAGGGTCGCGCCGATGTATTGAACCTTCTCCGCTACGGTATAAAGAACACTGTATGTGTCGGAGGCACCAATGTTCCTCCCGAGGTCGCGGACCTTACCAAGAAGAAGGATACTGTGACCGTGTTTACAGATGGTGACCGTGGAGGCGAACTCATTGTCAAGGAAATGGTCCAGGTAGCAAATGTGGACTACATTGCCCGTGCCCCTGACGGCAAGAGTGTCGAAGACCTTGTGCAGAAAGAGATCATCAGATCCCTTAGGCAGAAAGTTCCTGTTGAACAGGTAATTGATAAATACAGCATAAAGGATTCTGAAGATAATTCCGGAAAAACATCACGTATCTCCAAGAGAAAGGACAGAAGATCCGATATCAAGAGGGTAGGCCCTCCGAAGGTCAAGAAGGTTGGTGTAAAGGAGATACCACCTTCAGCCGAGAGTAAGGGCTCCAAGAGAAACTCACGTGACAGGTCAAAACCAAAGGCTGTAGAAGCAAAGAAAGCAGATATAAGCGTAAAAGTCTCTCCTGCAGGAAAGAAGTTCAAGACTCATGCCAATGACCTGCTGGGAACCTTCAGTGCCCGTTTCCTGGATTCAAAGGATAAGGTTGTCAATGAGACTGCTGTAAGGGATCTTGTAAGCACCCTCAAGGATTATGACAGCGAAGTGAAGAGTGTGGTCTTTGACGGAGTTGTCACGCAAAGGATACTTGACATTGCAGCAGACAAAGGAATTGAGAACCTGATCGGTGCAAAGGTGGGAAGTGTTACAAAAAGACCTGCATCCGTGAAGGTCTTCACCGCTGATGCACTGTGATTTTTCTGTAAGGTGCCTGCGCGCAGGCACCACAAAATTTATTTTGTATGACTGTTATTTTTTATAATGTGGGCCTACTTTTCTCTATTTCTAAATGATTAATCATTGAGATATATTCGAAATTTTTATATACTAAAACTTAACCCCCGTTTCCGGGGGAAATACCTTTATTACGATATAAGAAATTTAAAACTCGGTACAAAATTTGGACTGTGCCCAAAAACATAGTTCAGGTTTATCATAGCTTATTATAAGGTTGGTTGGTATGCATAAAGATGAACTTATACAGTTGCATGCTCTGATGGCTCAGATTAAAAAGCATTTCGAGCATATGGGAATAGAAGATGAGTTTAGCGAATACAACTCGCTGTCCATAAGTCCGCTGCATGTTCACCGGAGTAAGGCCGAACACAAACATGCTATATTCGTGCTTGGAAATGATCTGGCATCCGCTATTTCAAGAAATAACAACGTATCGGACTTTGGTGGTACTTCTTCAAGAATGCAGGAACTTGCTCATAAAGCAAGTGCCCGGCTTGTCAAAAGCTCTTAAATCTTATTCCTGATCTTTAAGGCAGGCCATTCTCTCTGACGTGCTGGCTTGCCCAGGACCCTTCTTACTCCTGTTCTTATATGTGGAGACAGGACCTTTTTCATTATTATGCCGTCTTCGCCATCGGAATAGTAACCATGCTCGATCCAGCAGGGGATAAAGTCCATTTTCCGGTATAAGCTCTGTGCCCTGACATTACTGAGCCGAACTTCCAGATTTGCGTATCTGAGTGCTTTTCGCCTGAAAACCCTCATTATAGCTTCCAGAAGCCGGGTGCCGATTCCATAGCTCCGGTAATCCTGTTTTACTGCAAGTGAAAAGATCCTTCCTTC
>DACO01000054.1:0-949 GCA_002508635.1 Methanolobus sp. UBA118
GCTCTCTCAAGCTTGAGCATGTTCTCAAGATGGATCTGGTTGAGTGGTGTTTCCCTTGGCATAAGCACAAGCTTTCTCTTCTCTTTAAGGCAAACATCCGCAGCCCGGCCCAGAAGGTTATCCGACATACCACCTGCGATCTCGCCCAGTGTCTTCATGCTGCACGGAGCAACTATCATACCTGCAAACCTGTGGGAACCGCTTGCAATAGGTGCGGTGAATTCGCCTTCCATGTAAACATGGCTTGCCATGTCCTCTATCTCGATAACGGAATAATCAGTCTCTATTTCGATAATCTGTCTTGCAGCCTTTGTGATCACAAGATGGGTTACAATGTCCATCTTCGAAAGGATCTCAAGCAACCTTATCCCATACATCGATCCTGATGCACCACTGATTCCGATAACTATTTCCATATTATTCCTCCTGCAGGATACGTGCCAGCTCATCGATCATCTCTTTTGAAACCGCAACGATCTCCTCGATCTCTTCTCTGTTAATACCATCCACATGTATACCGGCCAGAAACACAGTTGACGAGCGGCTGGCCTCGCTAAGTCTTCTGGCACCCATTAGTACGATCTCATCTTCTCGGTGGCCGGGCACAGTCAGCACAGATGATGAGGCACGTCCAGATTCAATGTCAAATATACCCAGGCCTGCAGCCCCTATGTGAACCGCACCTCCTGTAAGTTTTACAAGATGGTCCTCACCCATTTTATCCCATTCCAGGACAAGTTTTACTCTGCCGGCATCCCTCTCAAGCCTTTTCATTCTAACCCTCCAGCTCCGTTAAACGGAACTGTTTTACGGTCTTTTTTACATCGAAGAAATCCCTGGCGGCCTTTCCTACATTCTCACGGTGCTCCTTGGTGGTGTAGACACCCATTTTCCAGTTATCCATGTGTGCCTGCTCAAGGGTTGCCACCACATGTGAGGTTTCATCCAG
>DACO01000054.1:1354-2809 GCA_002508635.1 Methanolobus sp. UBA118
CCCTACTTCATCAAAACCCACATACAGAGCTCTCTTGTATAGTTTCCTGTCATCAAGCCTGGCTGCAAGCTCAGCAGCATAGCCTCCATTATTGCGGATCATCTCAAATGTTCTTGAATCATCCATCCTTCTCAGCTCAGATGGCTCAAGTACGCCCTGCTGAATCAGATCATCCACCGCCCTTGTAAACATGGTTTCCGCTATCCTGGAAACGTGATGATAGTAAACAGAAGGATGCATCAGAAAACGTGAGACTAGAAGCGATTCCGCAGCCTTCACTCCACCTTCGGTAACTACAAGATTGTTCTCGTAGAACTGCATCTCATTGATGAGTCTCATGTGGTCCACAAGACCGAAAGCCACACCCGTATAATGAGAATCCCGCACAAGGTAGTCCATCTTGTCAACATCTATCTCGCTGTTGAGTATTTTCCCGAAGTCAGTCTTTCCCTGTATATGATTCTCGACCTTTGAAAGATTGATACCGTGATCCTCCAGTATATCCGCTATCTCGGTCCTTTTCATTATCTCTTTGATGTCCTCATGCCCCTGTCTTGTATAGTGTTTTACCAGGCCTTCTGTGACGTGCGAGAAGGGGGCGTGACCGATGTCGTGCAATAATGCAGCGACCTTCAGTTCCTGTTTCTCATCCCGGCTGACCGTATCAATGCCGGAAGTAAGTATGTTCGCAAGATGCATGACCCCGAGCGAATGCTCAAAACGTGTGTGATTGGCTCCCGGATATACAAGGTTAGAAAGTCCTAACTGGCTTATTCGACGAAGACGCTGCAATGGGGGAGAATCAATAAGCGATAGTGTCAGTTCGTCAAGTTCGATGTAGCCATGAATGGGATCACGGATGACTTTCATTTGTTTAAACTCCGATATGTGTATACTGAATTTTTATTCTATACACAGAGGGGACAGATATCAAATTACCGGCAATTCTGTGACATTTAGCACATGTTGCCACCAAGTTCTGGAATCTGGATAGTAAAGGCATTCTTTTAGCATTTTTTAAATTTGATATTTAAATCATATTATTTCCTTATTTGATATAATTTGAATCCTCTCGTGGATAGCCTTATTTCTCAGGTCAAAAGCTTTATCTGCATACATCTCATAAATGAGATTCTGCTCAAATATGAGATATGCGTGATCCGCAATGTATACAATACGATCCCTGAAAAGTCTGGCACTGCTTGAAGCTATTGAAAAACCCGTAAAGATATCATCCAGTGAGTTTAAGCACCATATATCCGCAAGTTCAAAAACCGCTGCAAGGGTACTCAAACAACTGGAAGAGGATGGTTATATCGGAAGACAGCTTGTTGCAGGCGGACAGATGGTCCAGCTGACTGAAGCAGGAATTGAGATACTGAAAAAAGAATATGCCGATTATCAGCAGATATTCTGCAGGGAACACGAGGACCTTGAACTCTACGGACATGTGAT
>DACO01000114.1:0-3795 GCA_002508635.1 Methanolobus sp. UBA118
GCAAGTAAGATACCTGAAGCTGTAGAGAGAGCCAAAGTGGCAAGTAACGAGGTTGCTGAAAAGGCCAAGCGCAAGTCTGAGCAAGCCGGCAAAATGATCAAAGAGAAAGGATCAGCTCTAAGGAAAGAAACAAAAGAAGAAGCAGAAGCCCTCCAAGAAAAAGCAAGAGAAGAGAAGGCAGAACTTGAGGAAGCCGCAGAAGAGACAGAAATGGAAACTTCAAGCGGCAAGTGGGGAGGATCATCTAAGTAATCTCCCGATTAAAAGCTTCGAAGGCCTTTTTTTAGCGAGAAGATATCATAGATTATTTTGTGTCTGTAGCCAGACTTCATATTGTTGATACGAATCCATTGAAGGGATGAATCACAGAAGAATACAGATATTCACAAAATATTATCTTCTCTTGTAGTGTCGAATCCGGATCCAATTTAAAATCCGGATCTGACCATCATAGACAAAAAGTATACACTCTTTTTATCAGAAATCATTATGATAGATGAATCTATGCAAGAATTACCTGATAAAGACTTTTTTATAGATTATTTTGAGAATAAATAATCTAATTACACTTTTTTATGTTGAATTTTACTGAAATCATATTCTGAGCATTTTTCAGAGTTTTTTGACAGATCAATAATGGATAAATTAATTTTAATATACATGACTGATCCATAATTTTAAAAAATGATTTTAAGTTGCCAATATTGCTGAAGTTTTAGTAATAATTAGATATAAATACTTAAAACACAATTAGAGCTGTTTAAAATCTTATAAACTAAAAATTATAAATCATATATATTTAAACTAATTTTAACTTGATTATTACACCATATAATGCAATTATTACTATAAAATGGAGTGAAAATGAAAAAAGAGAAGTATGAATTCCCCCTGGAGGACTATATTTCCGCCAGGGAATTTAAAATGATCAAAAACTTTTCCAGAGATAAAGAAACACCTTTCTTAATAGTTGATCTGGAAAAGATCGGAAACATGTACGACCAGATAATCGAGTACATGCCTTTTGTCAAGGTACATTATGCAGTAAAGGCAAATCCGATGGATGAGGTCATCAGTACACTCCGGGACAGAGGTTCCAGCTTTGATGCCGCGACGATCTATGAGGTTGACCAGTTGCTCAAACTTGGCGTTGGTCCCGAGCGTATAAGCTACGGTAACACAATAAAAAAAGAGAAGGACATTGCATATGCTTATGAGAAAGGGATCAGACTATTTGCCACGGATTCCGAAAGCGATCTCAGAAAGCTTGCAAAAAATGCGCCCGGTTCAAAGGTGTTCTTCAGGGTTCTTACTGAAAGTGACGGTGCGGACTGGCCGCTTTCCAGAAAGTTCGGTGCCCATCCAGACATAATATATAAGCTTATCCTCAAATCCCATTCACTTGGGCTGGAGCCTTACGGCCTGTCCTTCCACGTAGGTTCCCAGCAGCGTGATATAGGACAATGGGACAACGCACTTTCAAAATGCAAGTATCTTTTCACAGCCGTAGCTGAAAAGGGAGTAAAACTCAAGATGATAAATCTTGGTGGTGGATTTCCTGCAAAGTACCTGTCCCCTGCAAATGAACTTGAGACCTATGCCCGGGAAATATACCGTTTCATACACGAAGATTTCGGGGACGAGTTCCCTGAGATCATCATCGAACCCGGCAGATCCCTGACCGCCGATGCGGGAATAATAGTGAGTGAAGTTGTGATGGTATCAAAGAAGGCAAGATTGAACCAGTACAGATGGGTGTATCTTGATATCGGAAAATTCGGCGGGCTCATAGAAACGCTTGACGAGTGCATCAAATATCCCATATACTGTGAGAAAAAAGGATATGCAGAAGAGGTTATTCTTGCAGGTCCCACATGCGATAGTATGGACATACTCTACGAGGATCACAAATATACCTTCCCGCACACTCTCAAAGAAGGAAACCGCGTTTATATATTCACAACCGGAGCCTATACACAGAGCTACTGTTCCGTGGCATTCAACGGATTCCCTCCACTGAAGGCCTATGTCATGTAAAAGGAATCATCTTTCTGCCCGGATCGGGAGATTTCTCCCGATTTTATTTATGGACACCATCCGGAAAAGGTGATCAGAAGATCAATTCCGATCGACAGACATGGCGAGATCACCCGCTTTCTTACACAGCCGCTGATAATCCGGAGTCCCTATAAGCTCCATGGAATTCTTTAGTGCTTCCAGGGACTCCATTGACTGGGACACAGAAGCAGTACGATCCAATTCTGATGAATTTATACCAAGCCTGCCGATGTTACGGATTATATTCTCAACGATCAGAGGGTCGGTCCTTTTTTCCACACACGACATGCCTACAGAGGCAAGAGAATCAATAACCCTTGAAGTTTCCCCGTCATAACCACCATATATTGCCATCTGCCCCTGATCATAAAGGTAATTTACCACCGTATGAAGCACATCCTTTTGATCTATATCTGCCGCAGCCTTTCCAATCTGTTCAAGTGAAGAAGACGCCTGCAGAATGGATTCAGCGGGGTCACTCTTATACAACTCGTCCCAGATCAGCTCAAGCTTTTCAATGACAATGAACGTGGCATCTTCTTCATTATGCTTTAGAGTGAATTTGCCGAACCTTGCCATGCGGGAAAAGATATAGTTTGCAACGATTTTCCGATCAGTGGATTCAAGAACCTCCTGTGTAAGTATGTCCTTTGCACGCAGGGCAATGATATTCAGTCCGTTCATAGTTGTCTCAAAATCATGATTCAGGAACGAAGTACTGATAATATCAACTATAGCTTGCATAAGATCTTTTTCCCGGGTAGCACTCGACCTGACATCTGTCGTAATACTCTTAGCTGTCAGCTTCATGGCCTGCATTTTCAGTAGTGTTGATGGTCTGAGCATACGCAATGTCCTGAACAGATAGGGAAAAAGTATCAGGAAAGAATAAACACCTGTATGGAATACGAATGAGATATGGAACTGTGTATCAAATGAATTTCCGAATCCCGGAAGTGATTTGAGAACAAACAGGCTGTAGGTCATTGACAGGATATAGATTATCATCAATATCCAGAAATCCGGATTATAGGACTTGAGGAGATCTATCATCCTGACAGAGTATGAGCTGGACGCCATTTCCACAGCAACAAGACTCAATGTGACAATTATAGCCATTATTGCAGCTTCACTCTGGATAAGAGCGCTTATCATATATCTTGCACTTGCCACATCATAGCTTGGAGAACCAAACTGCAGAACAAGATAGCTGGAAATCCCATAGGCAAATAAGAAAAGAAAAAGATAGAAAACAATCCTTGATAACCATAATTTCAGGATGTCAAATGATAAATCCTCTCTAATCGCTTTAGATAACATTTAGATGAAAGTCCCTTCCCCGATAACCGATTTCCTGATTCTGAAATAACAATCCTGTAACTGTAATGTGCATACAGCATAGTGTCGATATCGCTATCACCTGTTTTACTTTGTTCGGGATATTTATGTATATTGGAGATTATTTATAATGACAGATATCTAAAAGCCTATGTATGCAGAACATCATCCCTGCTTCCCTTTGCTTTAGATCCACATCAATCATCGTCATTGCCTGGTGGCTCGTCCAGTACTGATTCATGCCTGTACTTTTTTCTCGGAGTATTTCTGTTCCGCCAGCCAACATAGTTGTATAGAAGCTCAAAATCCTCCTGCGGGAATTCCATGACAAAATCCCTGAGAAAGAGATTCTTTCTTGCCAGTACCTCATCTTTTTCAAGAAACCACAATAAAATGGCA
>DACO01000114.1:4066-4475 GCA_002508635.1 Methanolobus sp. UBA118
AATATCATGCTCATCCAGTGTTTCAGGAGTAAGAGGGGAACCGTAAATGAACAGTTCCTTTGTTTCCCATACTCCCCTGACTTCCAGTCCTCTGCCATTCACCTTAGACATTCGTGCATTCTTTTCATCCACCACGGCATCAAGAACGTCAAGAACTTTGTCTGCAATGGCTCCGATAATACCCATAATTATCCTCCTGAAATCACATTACTGCCCTTACATCCACCTTTGTCCTGAACTCATCAAGAGTAGTAGTGGAATCCAGATAATCCTGAATATCAGCCGTCTGCACCGTGACCTCATAGAGAGGATCGTTTTCGTCGTACATCTCTATGATCACTAGCTCTGTATCAGGTGCGCTTTCAGCCGCTACTCCCATTATATACAGCCAGGTGAGAAGTGCATCGGT
>DACO01000102.1:0-521 GCA_002508635.1 Methanolobus sp. UBA118
ACCGGTGATTACCCTGAGAAGTGTCTCACGTGCCTGGTGTGCTTCCATGTTGATACCACAGGCACCTTCCTTGTTACCGGTCAGGTCACATTTACCAAAGGTACAGTAACAACACTGGTCACATACAGGGGTGTAAACCGGCTGGTAGCGGGAAAGTATCTTGTAGTCCCAGTCTCTGAGGCCGGAGATCCCGGGCTTTGGAGTAGGACCAAGGTCAACGCCTTCTTCCTCCGCTTTTTTCTCTATGGCACCTACTATTTTGCCGATTGTGATCTGGACATTTTCCAGATCATCAATGGAAATCTGTCCAGTTGGTGTATCGCTCATTTTGTATCTTATCCTCCTTTAGGTGTATTACTAAAAAACAAAATCGTATTAAAAAGTCTTATTTTCTTTTCAAGCCGTAATAAATTTGAAACTGTATTCCGGGTGTTCTAATACAACAATCCCATATAAAAAAGTTTCCGGATTTATCACGATTATATGTGATAGAGTTTTATAGTTCCACATATGGAAAAAAA
>DACO01000102.1:787-6671 GCA_002508635.1 Methanolobus sp. UBA118
CACACAGGACTGTTCCCCGGAAATAGTTTTATTTGATGCGAACCTTATTGAGACAGAATATTTTAACACGGTGAATGTTTTGGACAAAAAATGCTGGATATGCGGCAGGGAAGAATACATCCCGTTCCAATGCCGCTTTTGTGGGAAAGTGTTCTGCTCCCGACACCGACTCCCGGAACAACATGCATGTGAAGGCCTGGAGTTTGTAAAGGAACGCGGCTCTCCCGGTAGAAAAGCCAATACCCGCACCATGCCTGAGGCAGACGATGTTCTCAAGGATATGTTCAAGGATACTGCAAAGTATGCTGCGAGAAGTGCAGTAAGGGGTGTAGGGTCCAATATAAAGTATTCAATGAAAAGCAGCCCTTCCATGGCTATAATCGTTATCTGTGTCATATCATTTATACTGCAGGTGATACCCGGCTACTTCGAAGCTTTTATGCTGGTTCCCGGTATGGTATTTGCCCGTCCCTGGACGCTGATCACTCATATGTTCCTGCATGTGGGCTTCTTCCATCTCTTCTTCAACATGCTGGTCCTCTTCTTCTTCGGACCCGAACTTGAAAGAAGAGCCGGTAAAGGTGCGTTCCTGGGTGTGTTCTTTGCATCGGGTATAATAGCGGCTCTTGGTTATTCCCTCACGAGCAGTGAACCTGTTGTGGGGGCTAGCGGTGCCATACTTGGTGTGTTTGCCGCACTTGCGGTGATAGCTCCTGAAATAAAGGTATATGTATATTTCATTCCCATGAAGATATGGCATGCTCTGGTGCTCTTTGCGCTGGTTGATTTCCTATTCCTGGGATCAAACGACATGGTTGCACATACTGCTCACCTGTTTGGTATTGTGGTGGGCCTGTTCATGGGCTACAGGATACGCCAGCAGAATAAGAGAAATATATGGAACAATCCTAATAGCTATTATAGAAGGTGATTGCTCCTGTCTGAGAAGGATATAAGCCATCTCAAACGTTTTTTTCCGCGACCAAAGGAAAATGAGGAGATTCCCGTCCATTTTATTGATATGCAGGAAAAACTTGCAGGCTGGTCTCCGCGTTTGAAGCGCTCGGTCTATGTGGATGATTTTAAGGATACGGAGGACCTTAAAAGGGTGCGGGAGGTGACCGTGCTCAGGGTCTACAACTGGCTGTCAGACAGGGAAAGCCTTATAGAGCTGTCCGAGATGGAGAGATCCCAGTTTGAGGAGGTAGTGGATATGTTTATAAAACATGGCGGTGAAATCCGTTACACCAGAATTAAGAATGGCGGGAGACTGGTTAACTATTTCAGGCTGGAAAAGGATTCTGTTCCTGAAGTTAGTGTGAAGGAAAAACTACTTGCAGATATTCTGTAAGACGGACAGAGTTTGCATTTATGTAATCTTTTAGTAAGGATTATATGCTATCATTGTCAAACATTTACACGTTATTATATTGTCTATAGTAAATATATAGCATGTGTAATTGCAACTTCAGGGTTGCGTGTAAGCATTATAACAGTTATTATCATTATAGAGAGGTATCATGGCCAACGTTAAAACCGGACTGAACTCCATTGTCAAGTACCTTAGTACAAAGAAGGAAACTGGCAGACGCAGCATAGGCCTGCTTGTTGATGGTCCGAATGTACTCCGTAAAGAGTTCAATGTGAATCTCGAAGAGATAAGGGATGTTCTTAAAGAATACGGAAATGTAAAGATCGGCAGGGTCTTTTTAAATCAATATGCATCGGATAAACTTGTCGAAGCCATTGAGAACAATGGTTTTGAGCCGATCATATGTTCAAGTGATGTGGATGTCCGGCTTGCGGTGGAAGGAATGGAACTTGTGTACAATCCCACCATTGACACCCTGGCACTGGTGACACGGGATGCGGATTTCAAGCCACTGCTGAACAAGGCGAACGAACACGGCAAAGAGACCATCATATTCGGTGTGGAGCCCGGATTCTCAACAGCATTGCGAAATTCTGCGGATTATGTGATAGTCCTTGAGAACGATCAGATGAACTATTACGAAGAATATCTCACAGAAAGCAAAAGTCGGGATGAGGATATCGATGATGACATCGTTCCCGGATCGCGCAGAAAAAAAGATGCTATGATGGATTACTAGTTCCGGGAAAGGTCCGCAACCATTTCATTAAGCCTGGACGGGGGTATTCCCTTCTTTGCTTCCGTACAGTTCTTTATTTTGTCGAGCAGTACACAGAGTTGCTCTTTTTCGAGTTCATAACCCATACTTTTTACAATACCCTTCAGAGCCTTCATTCCCGTATGTTTGCCGACAATGAGATGACGCTCTCCTCCGACCATTTCCGGACTGAAGAGCTCATAGGTCCTGGGTTCTTCAAGGATTGCACACACATGTATGCCGGACTCATGTGAGAATGTATGCTCGCCCACGATGGCCTTGTTAATTGCAGGTTTTATGCCTGAGTATTCGTTGACCATCTTTGAGAGTTTTGTCAGTCTGGTAGTATCGTATCTTTCGATGCCGTACTGGACCCTCAGTGCAACAAGCAGTTCCTCAAGGGATGCATTGCCTGCCCTCTCACCAATCGCATTGACTGTGGTATGGAGCTGTTTTGCACCTGCTTCCGCGGCAGCCAGTGTGTTTGCGGTGGCAAGTCCGAGGTCGTTATGACAGTGTATACATATCGGAGTGTGCACCACTTTTTTGATCTCGCTCACAAGATAATATGCTGTGCTCGGATTGAGAATACCGATGGTGTCTGCGATACTCACATAATCCACCTTGTAATCCTCGGCGGCAACAAAAGCCTTCTTCAGAACATCAACATCGGTCCTTGTACCATCTTCCGCAGCAAACCTTACACCTACTCCATGGTCCTTTGCATATTCGATGGCACTCATTGCGGATGCGAACATCTCGTCGTAGCTTTTGTGATATTTGTGCTTGAGATGGAGATCTGACATAGCGATAAAAATACTGATAAAATCAACATCACAATCAACCGCTGTCTCCACATCACTGATCTTTGAGCGTGCAAGACAGCATGTCTTTGCATTGAGTCCCATATTGGAGATTTCTTTGACAATATCTTTTTCAGCAGGTGACACCACCGGGAACCCGGCTTCGATAATCTCAACCCCTACATTGTCGAGTTCAGTTGCAAGTGCTATCTTCTCATCTCTTGTGAACACAACTCCGGGTGTCTGCTCACCATCTCTTAGGGTGACATCACATATTTCGATATCAAGTGGTGGCAGGTTAAGATAATCGATGAGTTTGTTCCTTGAATAAGCTTCGACTTCTGACATATTCTCAATTCCTGTAGACGACGAAATCCCCAATACTGAATATAAATTTTAGGTTTTTTAGCCTTCTTTTCCGTTAAAAGCCTGTCGCCAAACAGTAATCTTTATTTAGGAAGTAAAAGGCAGCTGACTGCAAGTTCCGGTCAGAATTGAGGAATTCAAGTATTCATGTCCGGTTGCGCCCTGACCCGGTCATCTATGAAAGTTTGCTCTGGACCTTTTCGTAAAAACCATTGATTGAACTGCTGACAAATCTTGCAGGATTCTGTGCTTTGGTAAGAACGACCCTGTCACTGGCCTTGATGTTGTAAGAGTGCTGACCATCGATTACGATGGCAGCTTCCTTTTCGGGAATTAACATTTCCACCGATATCCTGCTGCTTGCAGGTACGACCCACGGGCGTGCTGAAAGCTTGAACGGTGCAAGGGGCACGATCAATGATGCATCGACCCTGGGATCAACTATTGGTCCGCCTGCACTCATTGCATATGCTGTGGATCCTGTGGGAGTTGCGAAAACAACACCATCGGCACGCAGTTCCTCTATCATGGAGTCATCCACGGATACCCTGAAGGTAAGTATCTTTGCGGGTCTTGCGGTAATCAGCACAACCTCGTTGGTTGCAGGAAGCAGTGCTCTTCCATTAAGATAGACCCCGAGCCTGCTGCGTTCTGTGTAGGTAAACCCTTTCAGTACATCGTTTATGGCTGTAAGGGCATCCTCTGGCTGTACATCAACAAGGAAACCCAGGGTTCCCAGGTTGATCCCAAGGGTGGGCAGAGGGTCTTCCATTTTGGAAATGCTGCGAAGTACTGTACCGTCGCCTCCCACGGATACAATGAGCTCGACACCTGCATCGCGCATATCTTCAACAGGCATGCACCTGTCATCAATATCAAGATGATGTGCGGTTCCCGGGGACAGGACAATGTCGACTTTGTCCTCAAAAGCCCTCATGATGTCTCTGACCATGTCCAGAGCTTCCTGGTTATCAAAGCGTGATACAATGCCTATCTTTTTAACCCTCATCTTAATCTCCCTTTGAAATATTTAGTATTGTTTTATGCACATGTCCGTTGGAAGCTACCATGTATACTCTGTTAAGGATACTGTCCTCCAGCTCAAGAGGTTCACCAAAGCTATCGGTAACTTTTCCACCTGCTTCTTCAACCATAAGCTTTCCCGCAGCTACATCCGTCAAACGCAGTGATCCCCTGACATCGACAAATGCATCAAACTTTCCGGCTGCGACATAACAAAGTTCAAGTGCAACGCTTCCCAGGACCCTGATCCTTCTGACATTCCTGCAGAGCACCGCAGTCGCTTCTATGTGGGGCCTGTAACCATAGACGCTTATACATAACTTGTTAATTTCCTCTCTATCGGATATTTGTATTCTCTGATTATTAAGGAATGCCCCTTTCCCCCTCACAGCATGGAATGTATCTCCTGTTGCAAGGTTTCTGACATATCCGAAACATATGTCCTTCGGACCGTTGGTTGATATTGCAAGGGATATGCTGTAGAAGGGAATCCCGAAGGATGCATTATAGGTTCCGTCTATGGGGTCAACGATTATGGTGAACTCAGGATAGCTGCCTATTATTTTCTCGCCGCATTCCTCACTCAGTACCCTGACAGCTCGTCCTTCTTTTTCAAGCAAATCCAGTATAACTTTTTCGGATATATCATCTATCAGCTTTGTGGGAGTGCCGTCGGCACCCATATACACCACATCGTTTGCATTGAAGGTCCCGGCGATATCCTTTACTTTTTCATAAACAGCATCTGCTATTCTGTTACTGAGTTCCAGAAAGTAATCATTTTGCGGCATAAAAAAAGTATGGGTATCAGATACCCATTGTCTGGTTTGTCTTTGCTATGGATTTTGCGCCATCGCTCTCAAGTTCCATCATGGCACGGATAGCATCGACATTGTCAGGAATTACGATTGATTCCTGGTGGATTCCCTGGAAGAAGTAGAGTTCGCCCTCGTACATGGTGACTGAATCCTTCCAGACACAGTTCTCCCACATGTCTCCTCTTGGACGTCCGAGGTCTCTGCCAAGCTCCATTATTTCAGCAGTTGAGCCAATTCCTTTTTCGATGAGCATTATACGGGACTGCTTCTCGAACAGTTCCTTCACATCATCTGTACTGCAGTCCTTTTCAAGTTCCATGTTGACCGTGTGCACGTGCATCAATGTTGTCGGAAGCTTGACTGCGGTGGTTGCAATGTCTATGTGTGGCATAACTGTCTTGATGTCCGGACCGTGGTGTGATGGCAGGGTTATAGGGTTTGGTACGATAGCATTGATCGGTCCCTTCTTAACATCATTGGGGTCAGCTGCCCTTCTCATAAGTGTGACCCTGACCTTCTTTACTCCATATTCCTGGTCCACAGGGTAGATCACCCTGGAAAGACCTGTTGTGTTACAGGAGACGACCCTTACGAAGTCTTCACCAAAAGCTTCCTGGTAATTGGCAGATGCGTTGAATGAAACACCTGCAAGCTCATGGTCCTCGCCACCCTGCCAGATAGCCTTGACTCCTGCCTTCTCATAGAGTGGCTTGTTCTTCTCTCCTATGCCACCGGGAGTACAGTC
>DACO01000102.1:7029-7918 GCA_002508635.1 Methanolobus sp. UBA118
GGCCTGGTCTTGGAAACTCCTACTATTTCCATGTCATCCTGCAGGCTGACAGCATCTGCCACTCTTTTACCTATTGTACCGTAACCGTTTATCGCGACTTTTACCTTTGACATCTATTGTCCCTTCCGTTTGATCTGAACTTCCGATTGCCGTTTGAATGTAAACAATACAGGATCAGTAAACCATTTTACAAACTTTTTCGTCCTGTATACTATTTTCCAAGTATTATAGTTTCCCCTTTCGAAAAATCGACCTCTTTTATTGAACCCTCTACGGTCTCTTTTTCTCCGAGCATACCATAAAGCAGGATAGAATCCCCCTCCACAACCATCTTTGTGACGGATTCCATAACAGTTTTACGCTCATCTCCCTTTACCAGTATCGCATTTAATTCACACATTCTATCTTTCTCCCTTTATTCGAGTAACTTGGCTACCGAGCAGCCCATCGGAGCGCCTATATCTTCCCCCACCGGATCGCACTTCACCTTTAACATATAGACTATGGGCCTATAATTTTCTTCTGACAGGGTTTCGTAATTGGCCATTCCTTTGCTGATTATAAGTGAGGCATTATCAAGGGCTTCTTTAAGTTCTTCGGGGGCTTCGTCAAAACATACACCTATTGCGTTGGAACCCGTTGTAAGAATCCTGTCAACATGATCCTCAATACCGAACTGTTCTATTTCTTCCATTGTCACATCATTGAGTATGGGGGCACCGCGAACCACAAGGGTGATCTTCCCACCCATTTTTCTTATCATCTCAAAGACAAGTGTATCGATCAGTATCTCCCCACAGTTGTCGGCAAGATAAACTACATTATCCAGCTTGTCTAGCATCCTGTCAGTATCATCTATATCCAGTCCGCGTTTGAAGTGTTCCCTGAA
>DACO01000102.1:8110-8696 GCA_002508635.1 Methanolobus sp. UBA118
GCCAGGACCGCACGCTTGAATGTGGCGATATCATCTCCGTCCCCATCGAATACATGTGAACGTATGGCCGGAAGGAACCTCTCTGCAACTTTGCTGCTCAGCTTTTTCTTTTCCCGGTAGGGATCATTGTCGTTGAGTATCTCATATGCTTTTCTGTGCATGGGAGTTGAGAGGGCAGCAGCGGGCATATCGGGGGTGTAGATGCTATTGAGAACCTCTATGCCTCCTCTTACCGCTTCGTGCATGAGCTCGACATCATCGGTCGACAGTTCCGCTTCCATATGTACTCTTGAGAGCAGGCAGTATGTGCATCGTGGGTGAACTTTCATTGATCAATTCCTCTTAAGCTGTGAAGGTATCCTGTGAAATACATAAACGTTTACCTGCTAATATCCGAAAAACTAAAAAAGCTTTGTGTGTACATTTATCTAGTTTAGTGGCTTATCATAAAATAACCATAAAAAAACTATTTTCCGGAAAATTCGATATGAAACTGAAGACCGAACAGGGTCGCTATATAATACTTGGCAGCATAGACGGTATTCTTGCTGTTCTGGGAGTCGTTATCGGAACAACCCATGTATCG
>DACO01000102.1:8859-9426 GCA_002508635.1 Methanolobus sp. UBA118
TTAGGTGGGGCCGTGGCACTTGCACTGACTAACGGTGTGGGTTCCTATCTTGCGGAAAGCGCCGTTGAGTATGGCAGACTTGCAGAACTGGAAAAGCCCCTGATGAGAAGTCTGGGACGCACCAGACTGGAGCAGGAAACCAAAAGTAAGATTTGGAGTGATTCATTCTTCCACGGCGGTGCCAGCTTTGCAGGTTCACTCGTGCCGATCCTGCCCTTCGTGTTCCTGGATGCTTATCAGCTTGAAGTTGCTATCATCTTCAGTATAATTGTGCTCTCGATACTGGGTGTATTCTCAGGAAAGCTTGCAAGGCAGAGCCTTATCCTTCACTCGGTCCGCATGGTGGGTCTTGGGATCCTGATCGTTGCGGCGGTTACCTTACTAGGACTGGAATAATTCTTTGATGATTTTTTAACTGTTATTTTATTTTCTTATGTGTAATTTAATTTAGAAAGTTTTATATCTAACTAACTTTTTTTAGCTACAATCTAGAAAGGTGGTATTATATATGAAAAAAAGATGTTATGTTTTGAAGTTAGCCGTGGCATTGCTTGTCGTTGGCCTGCT
>DACO01000169.1:0-284 GCA_002508635.1 Methanolobus sp. UBA118
ACAGGATTATATCCATTTGATGGAATTTTATTCCCGTCTATAGTCACATTTCCTCTATAGTTCTTTTCATATCCTGCCAGTATCCTGCACAGGGTGGATTTGCCAGATCCGCTATCTCCCACCAGTCCCAGTACCTCTCCACTCCCCAGGGAAATGTCCACATCCTCCAATATCAAGTTGCTCTCTTTATAGCCGAAACTGATGTTTTCACCTTTAAGATACATTATTGCACCTCACCATTCCTCCATTGAACGTTTTCAACTGGGGAATACATTTAGAGCAGG
>DACO01000169.1:538-783 GCA_002508635.1 Methanolobus sp. UBA118
TTCCTTGTAGAGCACCTTTCATAGAAGAAACATCCGTCTAGTACTTCATCCTGCATAGGCTGGTGACCTTTTATTGCCTGGAACTTATTTTGTGGCAGGGCATTCCATAGTGCCTTTGTATATTGATGCCTTAATTTTTCCCCCTCACCTGTGAAATCTTCTGTCCTTGCAATCTCCAGGATTGTTCCGGCATAAAAGATAGCGATCTTATCAGATATCCTCAATGCAGCTTCTATATCATGGGT
>DACO01000169.1:993-1840 GCA_002508635.1 Methanolobus sp. UBA118
AATGCAGCTTCTATATCATGGGTTATCAGGATAACCGCATATCCCCTGTCAGCCATATCTTTGAAATAACCCAGTGTTTCCTTCAGGTTCTTTTCATCAAGCCCAGGTGTTGGCTCATCTGCTATCACGACCTTTGAAGAACTCATCACAGCAGTAGAAACAAGTACCCTTCTGATCATCCCTCCTGAGAGTTCATGGGGAAACATCCTCTCGACTTCAGGTTTCAGATCATATTTGCGGAAGATCTCTTTCTGGAGCTTCTTCCTGAAATCTGCATCCTTCTTATTAGCATTGCCTGTGACCTGGCTTGAGATTCTCATCAAAGGATCAAGGTATGTAGTTGACTGTGGAATAAGAACTATTTCTTTGCCTCTGAGTTCTTCCTTTTTCTTCTGTGTCAGGTCATTCCCATTGTATTCCATGGAGCCGCTTAAGTTTGCGTTCGATGGGAGGATACCTAAGATCGCATGTGCCAGAAGACTTTTTCCGGAGCCGCTGGAACCAACAATGGCCAGGATCTCGCCACTGTGTGCTTCCATGCTCAAATTGGATATCACCTTTAGCTCGGTTTGCCTGAGTCCGGAGGCATATTGAATAAAAGAAAGGGAGAGGTCCCTGACCTTTAACAAAGCTTCGGACTCCTCCATTTTCTTATTGGTTATCTGGGATGTATCTGTCATACTTCACCTCTTTTAATTGTTCATGTCTGGTTTCATCGATTTGTTTCATCTATTCATGGGCTCTTTTCGGGTCCAGCATCTTTCCAAGATTCTCTCCGATCACATCAAAAACCAGGATTACAATCAGCAGTGATAATCCGGGGAAGAATGCAAGCCACCAGTATCCG
>DACO01000169.1:2062-2439 GCA_002508635.1 Methanolobus sp. UBA118
CTGAGAGATACTTCATGGATTCCGACAGAATAATGCCGATCGCTGGTTCATGTGGTGAAAGCCCGAAACCCAGGAAGGTTACTGAAGCTTCATGCAGTATCGCATGTGGAAACATTACTATTGTACCAAGTACGAACTGAGGGACCAGGTGGGGAAGAATATGATTTTTGGCGATCCACAACCTGGACTTTCCGAAATTTTGTGATATATGGATGTATTCCTGGGTCTTTATCTGCTTGATCTCTGCTCTCACAACTCGTGTAAGACTTGTCCAGTGCGATAATGCAACCCCTATGATAACTCCGGTTGCTCCTCCGCCAAGTCCTATGGATATCAGAATTATTAACAGCAGGTGTGGAATAGAAAGGAACAGGTCC
>DACO01000169.1:2687-3950 GCA_002508635.1 Methanolobus sp. UBA118
CCAGCCATGATACGACCGAGTCCTCTATTTTACCCATACTTGAAAACAAGCCCAATACCACGCTCAGCATGGTACTTATTGAGGAAGCTAGAGCTCCGATCACTATGCTTAATCCAAGTCCGCTAAGGGTCCTTACAAACATATCCCTTCCCATCCAGTCAGTTCCAAACGGATGTTCCAGGGAAGGAGCAAGGTTCTTTGATTCAAAGTCAGTTGACAATGCATTGTCATCTATGAATGTACTGGAAACTACAATTGCAATTAATAACACCGACAGGAAGCTCGTTAGCATTATGGTTTTCTGCCGCAGGTTGAATCCACCGAACAAGCCTTTATTAACGGTTGCAACAGCACTGCTCATGTTCTCATCTCCTGCTGCTTTATCCTCGGGTCGATGAACTCATAGATAATATCAGCTATCAGGTTCCCTGAATAGACGAACAGGGTACTGATGATGACAATTGCCAAGAGCAGGGGAACATCGGATCTTAAGCCTGCTGCCACTGCAGCCTGGCCGATGCCGGGATAAGAGAACACCTGCTCGACAAGAACAGCACCTCCGAACAATTCACTGAATCCCAGGAACTGCAATGTAATGGCAGGAATTGCGACATTTCTGATACCATGCCTTCTTACCAGATCAAATCCTTTTTCTCCCCTTGCCTTTGCAAACAGGACATAATCACTTGACATGACCTCTATCAATTTTTCGCGGGTGAACATTGCTATGGATGCAACTCCCAGCAGACTCAGTGTAATTGTCGGAAGGATCAGATGATGGATCCGGTCAAAAAAGGCCACATCATTGCTTGCAACGCCTATCGGTACACTTAAGCCTACAGGGAACCATCCCAGATTCACTGAGAATATCAATAAGAAGATCAATGCCAGCCAAAATGTCGGAGCAGCGAGCAAAATATAACAGTAGGTCTTTATTGCTTTATCAATTAATGTTCCATGTTTCATTCCGGCTACAATTCCTAAAATGAACCCCAGTACCCCTGATAACAACCATGAAGAAGCCATTAGCACCAGAGAGGCTTTAAACCGCTCTTTAACCACATCTGTCACGGGCATTCTGTATATCAGCGAAGTACCAAGGTCCCCTTTGAGGATATTCTCAGCCCAGTTAAGGAACTTTTCATGCGCAGGCGTATTAACTCCCCAGTATTCTTCCAGCTTTGCCTTTTGCTCTGGCTGTATGCTCATTTCCCCTATATAGGCCCTGACGGGATCAATGGGGGATTGCTCTACGATCCAGAA
>DACO01000169.1:4182-4308 GCA_002508635.1 Methanolobus sp. UBA118
CTGGCAATGCAAACGACTATTAAAAGGAAGATCAGTTTGAGGATCTTTTTCCCCACAAAGAATCCTAATTTTTTGTGTTTCACTTTCTTTAACCTCCAATCTCCATTCCGACAAATCTGTGATCAC
>DACO01000169.1:4611-4774 GCA_002508635.1 Methanolobus sp. UBA118
TCCTCAGTTCTTTAAAACCTCAGACCTAATTCTCCGTGCGCTTCCATTCCAGGATGTTTCCGAAAATATCAGCACCGTGTGGCTGTATTTTTGGAGTTCCTATGTCAAGGTCCTCGTCCATTATGTACAGGTAGTCGATCGTTGCCATCCACATCCATGTGGC
>DACO01000169.1:5036-5227 GCA_002508635.1 Methanolobus sp. UBA118
GTTTCACCGTCCCATGCTGCAAGCTGCCAGTTCTCATAAGCAGTATCCTGATCCGAGCTGGTTATGGCAGTCCTCAGATAAGAGTCAACGACCGGATTGCTGTACTTTATTATGTTGTTGTAACTTGAGGGGTCGTAACTCTCACTGTAGTATTTCAGGTACAGGTCAGTCGGATCAAGTGAACCGTAGCC
>DACO01000169.1:5479-5601 GCA_002508635.1 Methanolobus sp. UBA118
GTCGGATCAAGTGAACCGTAGCCGAAAACCACAGGAGTTGACAGTGCCAGGGTATCGATCTTATCCCAGCTTGCACCCTCTGGTATTATGTTGATGCCCAGTTCTTTTGCTTCTTCTGAAAC
>DACO01000169.1:5882-6061 GCA_002508635.1 Methanolobus sp. UBA118
GCAGCATATAATAGGGTGAATTCAGCCTTTACTCCGTCCTTTTCGACAATGCCGTCACCATCGGTGTCTTCCCAGCCGGCATCGCTCAGGATCTTCTTAGCTTCTTCAATGTTCCCATCTTCAACAATAGCATCTTTGTTTCCCCATGGTAACTTGTCCACACCGGTGAATTCCTCTTC
>DACO01000169.1:6285-6449 GCA_002508635.1 Methanolobus sp. UBA118
TCCACACCGGTGAATTCCTCTTCACCCTGTCCGTTCAGTGCACCATCAACCAAGGTCTGCCTGTCGATACCTATGTTAAGTGCCTTTCTTATTGCAACGTCAGAGATGACATCGTTCCCAATTGGGTATCCATCCTCAGATGTTTCACCTGTGTTGGGCTGTAC
>DACO01000169.1:6691-6894 GCA_002508635.1 Methanolobus sp. UBA118
AAACTGATCCCACGGGCATCAATGGAATCAAGAGCTACTATCTTCATTCCGTCAACTTGCTGGTCTGCATAGGAAGATGGAATTTCAGCTAGATCGATCTGACCAGATTTCGCTGCGGCAAAGGCAGTATCGGCCTCCATGAATACAATGGTGAGTTTCTTGAAGTAAGGCTCATCTCCGTAATAATCCGGATTTGCTTCTAA
>DACO01000169.1:7142-7276 GCA_002508635.1 Methanolobus sp. UBA118
ATTACCTGCTGTCCTTTATCCCATTGTACGAATTCGTAAGGGCCGGATCCTATTGGGTTCTGACCATAGTTCTCATCGTATGCATGTTCTGGGACAATCCCTATGACTGCCAGTTTGTTGATAAATGTGGCCTG
>DACO01000169.1:7484-7654 GCA_002508635.1 Methanolobus sp. UBA118
AGTTTGTTGATAAATGTGGCCTGATTGTCATTCAGTTCAAATTCAACGGTATCATCATCAATAGCGGTTGCTTTTTCCAGCATGGAAAGATCAACACTTCCACCGGCATTTGCTGCGGTGTTGAATGTGAATGCCACATCCTCTGCGGTCAGTGCTACTCCGTCATGGAA
>DACO01000169.1:7888-8025 GCA_002508635.1 Methanolobus sp. UBA118
TTGACATCGTTCCTTATTGTTACGGTCCATGTGTATCCATCTTCACTGACCGAGTGATCGGTAGCAAGGTCGTTGATCAGAGCTGCATTACTATCTCTTTTAAAAAGAGTGCTCTGAATTAAAGGCTCATGGTTATA
>DACO01000169.1:8234-9149 GCA_002508635.1 Methanolobus sp. UBA118
CCCCAGCCGGTAATTGGATTAAAGCCGGATTCCGGCTCTCCGCCATGTGTGCCAACTGCTGCAATTAATTCATCTGTTCCTGTTACTTCAGTACCTGTTGCTTCCGTTGTAGTGTCCGCACAACCGGAAATTGCAACCACTCCTACCAATAGCATTCCTGCCAGTAAGATGCTTAATGATTTTTTCATCATAAATGCTCCTGTATGATCTTCAATTCTTAACTTGCTCTTGCATTATGCCTGCTTTAGATTGGGGACTAAAATTTACTTATCAGGAAAGTGCAATATTACAAGTAAATATTTTAATTCGATTTTTTAAGCGTTCTGTGAATAAACTATTACTATATTTAATACTTTTGTTTTTATTTGTAATACTCAAACTTCATCAACATTACTCCGTATGTTTTGCACTATACTCTAATCATGACAAATAGTGGCAAAAAACAGAATCTCAGAAAACTTTGAAGTCCAATGTATGAAAAACATTTAAACAAGGAATCTCAATAAGCAGAAGAACGATTATGCTCATCGACAGGAAAAAAGAAAGAATACTTACAGCCGTCACCATCCCTGTTATGCTTATTGCCATAGGGATGGTATTCTTCTACCTTCCAGAAATGAGAAGCGGTTCCGGCGAGGTGCTTGACAGCAGTTTCAGGATATTCTACTTCCACCTACCAATAGCTTTTACATCCTATCTGGCTTTCTTTATCGTTTTTATTGCAAGCATTTTCCAGCTTAAACAGAGCAGCCGGAAATGGGATATCGTTGCTCTTTCAGCTGCCGAGGTTGGCGTTGTTTTTGCTTTCCTTGTGTTTGTTACGGGTTCCATATGGGCGAAGGCCACATGGGGATGGTACTGGATATGGGAGCCACGACTGACCACATCCCTGGTACTTCTGCTGGTCTATCTTGC
>DACO01000169.1:9375-9712 GCA_002508635.1 Methanolobus sp. UBA118
GCTGTGGAGGAGCCTGAAAAGCGTGCAAGGCTTGCTGCTGTGTTTGGGATCATCGGTTTTGTCTCGGTACCTTTGAGTTTTCTCTCGGTCAGGCTCTGGCGCTCGGCACATCCTCTTATGTTCGGCGGTTCTGCATACGGAAGCACCGGAGGAGGACTTGAGGGAACAAGTCTACAGCTCACACTTCTTGTTAACCTGATAGCATTTATTCTGCTCTTTGCAGCCCTGCTGGTCTACAGGATCCGCAATGAGGAGATGAAAGAAGACATAGAGGACATCCATAGTTCACAGTAAGAGTGCCTGCTTCAAAAAAAATATAAGCCAGCGGACTCAATAT
>DACO01000169.1:9947-13097 GCA_002508635.1 Methanolobus sp. UBA118
CCTTCATGTTATTCGAACCGATATCAATGTGTGGAATGGAAGTACCGAATCGTTTTGTACGCTCGGCTACCCATGAATGGATGGCTGAACCCGACGGTACCCCGACTGATAGAATTGGGGACATGTATGAGGAGCTCGCTAAGAACGAGACAGGGATCATAATCACAGGCTATGCCTATGTCAATCCCATGGGGAAAAGTGATCACCGCCAGCAGGGCATCTATGATGACAGGTTTGTGGAGGATTACAAAAAAATAGTATCAAGGGTTCACAAATATAATAGCAGGATCGTTTTGCAGGTCGTCCACGGCGGACGCCAGACACTGATAACCCCGGAGATCCCATATGCACTTGCACCATCGGCTGTCACTGAGAAAACGCTGGGTATGACACCCGAGGAGATGAGCGAGAAGGAAGTCCAGGAAACGATAGAGGATTTTGCAAATGCCGTCAGAAGGGGAAAGGAAGCAGGATTCGATGCGGTCCAGCTTCACTGTGCACATGGTTTTCTCTTAAGCAACTTCATATCTCCCTACACCAACCGCAGGAAGGACAGGTGGGGAGGAAGCACAGAGAAACGAACCCAGGTCATAGTTGATATTATCAAGCGTGCACGTGAGATGGTTGGGGACAACTATCCCATAATGGTCAAGTTGAACATGACAGATGGTTTTTCCGGCTCAAAGAAGAATACCCTCGATGCTCCCGAGTCCATAGAGATAGCGAAGATACTGGCGGACAACGGCATATGTGCAATTGAAGTCAGTGGTGGCATCTCCGAAGCAGGTGACGAACTCTTCAGAACCAATATCGACTCGGAAGATAAGGAAGCTTACTACAAGCATTACTCGAAGCAGATAAAAGAAGTAGTGGACATACCTGTAATCCTTGTGGGAGGTATCAGATCAAAGAAGATTATGGAAATGCTGCTTGATGAAGGATATGCAGATATGGTCTCCCTTTCAAGGCCCTTCATAGTCGAACCAGATCTTGTGGTTAAAATAAAGAAAGGAGAGATCGATGTTGTAAAGTGTGTCTCCTGCAACCTCTGTTCCGACAGCAGTGGCATAAAATGCAATTATGACTTCGGCGAATGAGGACAGGCTGCTGAAGAAGGTCCGAGCTTGAGAAGGTAGTCTACCAGTTCCCTGTGATCTTGCAGGACAAGGTCTGCCTTTGCAAGCTTTTCAGGATCAAGATAGGTGGGCACTGCTATACAGCAGAGACCTGCCTTTTTGGCAGATTCCACACCCATTGGTGCATTTTCCACGACCAGGCATTCATCCTTTGCAATACCAAGTTTTTGCACCGCCGTAAGATATGGTTCTGGATGAGGTTTTCCGCGCTCAACGTCATCTGCGCTCACAAGTATCTCGAAAATATCGGGAAACTCACTGGCAATTATATCATGAACGATAGGCCTGTCGGAGCCGGATACGACGCACATGAGGAAATCATTGTTAATTGACAGCAGGCATTCCCTGAGTCCGTCGAAAACCCTCAGTTCCACTATCCTGTTGAATTCCCGGATGTATCTATCAACAATATCACGGATATCATAATCAGAGGCATCGCCGGTTTCCTTTTCTATCAGGTAGGTGATTATATCCACTGTCCTTTCACCTTCTCTTTCGAAGATATCCTGCTTGTCCATCTTCACGCCGATCTGATCGAATATGTTCTGTACGGCCTGTGCATGATATGACATTGAATCCACGAGCACACCGTCCATATCGAATATTATAGCTTTTAGCACATATTTCCCTCACACTACTGCTGGTATCGCATCTGTCTACATGGTCATACTATAAATACTAAAGTCCCGTAGAAAGAGAACATGAGACTGGATGCATATCTTGTGGAAATGGGCTACTTCAAGTCAAGGGCAAGGGCAAAGAATGCCATACGTGACGGTAACGTCAAAATTGGCGGAAACGTCATGAAAAAACCCTCAAAGGACATCAGTGCCGAAGATGAGATAGAAGTCGAGGAAGGGCTTGACATGCCAAAGGGTTATTTCAAACTCGGAAAGATACAGGAAGCATCCGGACTGATAAGTGAAACTGACAGTGTACTCGATATAGGTTCGAGTGCGGGAGGTTTTCTTCTTTTTGCTTCCGAGATAGCTGCGTATGTGAGGGGTGTGGAATTCAGCAGGGATTTCAGATCGGAGCTCGGGAAAATTGCCCATGAGAAAGATAATGTGTCGGTGATGTTTGCAGATGCTTTCAGTTCACCACTTGAGGAAATATCCCCTGAGAAAGTTGATGTTCTGCTTATTGATATGACACTTGAGCCACTTGATTCCGTCAAGGCACTGGAGAGAATGCTGCCTTTACTGAAGACAGGTGGAAAGTTCTTACTGGTTATCAAGATAGAGAGCCGAAAGAACCGCAAGCCTATCCTTGCAAGCATAGAGGACTGTGGTGTTAAGATAGATCAGGTCATAGAACCCGAGCAAAAGGAGATCTACATAGTCGGCGAGAAAACAGAAGAGTGACTTTCAGGAGGATGTTGATGTCATACAATTTACTTGGTCATGGGGAACCGGTTCGCCTTTTTGTGGCAGGGTTGCACGGAAACGAGTGGAAGGACACAACGGATATCCTGGAGAACATAGAAGCACCGGAAAAGGGGACACTTGCCACCATCCCGCTCGTGAATAAAGGAAATTACATCTCCACATTGGATGCAAACTACTTCACTGAGATCGGGCAGGTTATAATCGACGCTGTAGAGGAACTCCAGCCTGATGTTTACATAGAACTGCATTCCTATTCTGCCGAAAATCTGGAGAAGCTCACAGAGCCCGACAGGCTCCAGCGTGTGGGTGTGCCCGCCTTCAGCCGCCTGGATCATGATGTGCTGCTTGGATCTGTAGCACCCTCCATTCGCAGGAACTATTTCCCACAGGAAGCACTCTGCCTGACATTCGAGATACAGAAAGAGAACGCTCTTTCAAAGCAATATGCCGCCAGGATAATAAACAGGATGAAGGAGTTCACATCAAGGGACGAGTTCATTGAGTGTATGCTCAAAAGATATCCGAAACAGGCAAGAAAAGCTATCGAAGATTACAGGAATTTTTACGGCCTGTCTGCTGATGAGCTTAAATATTATGAAGAGATCAGGAAATAGACTTTAGAAAAG
>DACO01000169.1:13277-13605 GCA_002508635.1 Methanolobus sp. UBA118
TCAGGAAATAGACTTTAGAAAAGGTTGGAGGAAAAGAAAAGAGCCTCATGGCAGAACTTCAGATCACACCATGATAGCTGAACAGGGAATAGTATGCAAGCATTGCAAGTGCAAGTGTGGTCAGCATCGTGGCAAAGTTTGTGATATCTGTTTTGTTGTAGTATTGTTCTGTCATGATTTATCATGATACACTAGCAATTAAAACTATTTAATACTTTTGCTTATTTATCATGATTAATCATTCATCGGCCGAATTCATTCCAAAATTTGAATTAAACAGCCAGCCCAAAAGCTACGCTTCAATATCCTGAAAATAAGCGCAGGAAAA
>DACO01000169.1:13820-15192 GCA_002508635.1 Methanolobus sp. UBA118
TCCTGAAAATAAGCGCAGGAAAAGAGAAAAGAGAAAAGTAGGCGATTAAGAGCTTTTAAGGCTCTTACATCATACCTGTCATATCGTAGTTGTGGACGTTATGTTCTGGCTTTACATCCATCATTTCCTGTTCCCTGGCACGGAGCATATCGTCCACACGCAGGATCATGATAGCAACTTCAGCTGCTGATTTGATGGCCTGGGTCTTAACCCTCAGAGGGTCAACTATTCCCATATCGATCATGTTCGCAACATCCCCGGTACTTATGTCAAGACCGCCGTATTTCACATCGCCGTGGTTGGCACGCAGATGCAGGAGTGTGTCGATTGCATCAAAACCGCAGTTCTCTGCTATAGCCCTTGGGACTTCTTCAACTGCAGATGCGAATGCATCGATGGCCATCTGTTCACGTCCTCCGATGCTTGAGGCATATGCACGCAGGTTTTGTGCAACCTCGATCTCTGAGGCTCCGCCACCGGCTACGATAGTGCTGTCCTCGAACACGGATTTTACAACATGCAGGGCGTCATCGAATACACGTTCAACATTATCTGTAACGTGTTCTGAACCTCCCTTGATGAGGATCGTCATGGTCCTTGACTCCTTGAAGCCCTTGATATAGGTCTTCTCCTCGTGGAGATCTTCCTGTTCCACAAGTTCTGCAAATCCAAGATCATCTGATGTGATGTCCTGTACATTTCTTACAAGTGAAGCACCGGTGGAGTAGGAAAGTGCCTCCATGTCCTCGTCATTGACACGCCTTGTGGCATATACCCCTGCTTCCTTGAAGAAGTGCAGTGCATAGTCATCAAGGTTCTTGGAACAGAATACCACATTGGCACCTGTGTCGATAATCTTCTGGACTATCCTTCTGAAATTGGCTTTTTCCTGTTCCTTGAACTCAAATAGCTGTTCAGCCCTGTCCACATGCAGCTTTGACTTGGTAGTTGTCTTGCCGAATGTGAGTTCGGTGTCAATAAGTGCTATCTTTGCATTCTCTATCCTGTGAGGCATCTCCATGTGCAGAGCCTCTTTTCTGATAGCAATACCGTTTATAAGCTCTGTATCATCGATACTGCCACCGATCTCCTTTGCGATCACGATGTCATCGTCTACATTGACCTCGCCATCGTTCTCGATTGCAAACACGGCATCCACACATATCTTTGCAAGGTGTGCGCTTGCCATCTCGGATGCTTTTCCGGTGATAGAGGTAAGTGCTATTTTCTCAAGTATTTCCCTGTCATCTTTCTTGACATCCATGGAATAGTCCTTCAGTACCTGAAGGGCTTTCTCGGTTGCCATACTGTATCCCTTGACGATGATAGTAGGATGGACACCCTGAGTGATCATATCCTGTGCTTTTTCAAG
>DACO01000169.1:15426-15943 GCA_002508635.1 Methanolobus sp. UBA118
AGTGCACCGGCCATGACCACAGCACTGGTTGTACCGTCACCGGCTGACTTCTCCTGTGTCTTTGCAACTTCCACAACCATCTTTGCTGTGGGATGTTCTATATCCATTTCATCAAGAATAGTCGCACCATCGTTTGTGAGAGTGATATCCCCCATGATGTTTACAAGCATCTTGTCCATTCCTTTTGGACCAAGAGTGGATCTTACTATCTTTGCAACAGCCTGTGCTGATGCGATATTTACTGATAATGCATCTTTTCCGCTAGTGCGTTCTTTACTTGGATCAACAATTATTACGGGCTGACCGCCACTTTGTCCTGCCATGCTTCCAGACCTCCGATAAACCATATTAAATTCATGTCTAATTAAGTATGAGTGAAACTAACTGTGTGTGGTTCTATAAAAAGGTAACGAGTTGCTGAAGCAATTGCCTGGCTTCAAAACCTTTAACATATAAAGGGCCGTTTTCCGACTATGCTCACTTTCATAGGACTGGGTCTTTTTGATGAAAAAGATAT
>DACO01000169.1:16133-19126 GCA_002508635.1 Methanolobus sp. UBA118
CTTTTTGATGAAAAAGATATTTCTGTAAAGGGACTTGAGGCGATAAGAAAAGCAGATGTGGTCTTTGCGGAGTTCTACACCTCGGTGCTCATGGGTACCACTGTTGAAAGGCTTGAAGAATTATACGGCAAAGAGGTTCACGTACTCTTAAGAGAGGACGTGGAACAGAATCCAGACTGGATAGAACACGCAAAGAGAAAAGATGTGGTTTTTCTTACCGGAGGGGACACCATGGTCTCAACTACCCATGTGGACCTTCGCCTGAGAGCGCAGGATGCGGGTATTGAAACAAAGCTCATCCACGGAGCATCCATTGCATCGGCAATCTGCGGGCTGTCCGGTCTTCAGAACTATCGTTTCGGGAAAGCTTCCACAATACCACATCCATACACAAGCAGCCGTGGAAGAACGATCATATCGGAAACTCCTTATGATACTATCAAAGCTAACAAAGAAAGGGATATGCACACCCTTATCTTCCTGGACATTGACAGAGAAAAAGGATACATGGCAGTAAATCAGGCAATGGAGCTTCTGCTTGAAGTGGAAGAGCAAAGGGGAGAAGGAGTAATGGAAAATTCCATCGCTGTGGGCATTGCACGGGCAGGATCACCTGAACCGGTTGTAAAGGCAGATTATATACACAAATTAAAGAATCATGATTTCGGAGGACCGCTGCATATTGTCGTGGTCCCCGCAGATCTGCACTTCATCGAGGCCGAGGCGCTCGTAAAACTTGCATGTGCTCCAGCTGAGATCATGTCAACTGTTGAAGATTGAAAATTATAATACCGGGGGAAATATAATAATACAACCCGTACATATTAGCAGCAACCAAGAATTTGAGGGATGAAAAATGGTTCGAGGTTCAGTAGGAGTTATCTTTGGAGAGACAGGTACCCTGGATTTTAAGATGCTTGTGTCGGACAGCACCGCCGTTCACAGGGGTGCATATGTCAAGGCATGGCATGAAACCGATGGATGGGTACTTGCTCAGGTAATGAATATCACAAGATCGAGTGATTCTTTTACAATAGAAGAGGCAAAAGCAGGTCAGCGAAAGGATAAAAGTGACGACCGCATAGTAGCGGAAGTAATCGTAATAGGTACCCGTGACAGTGATGGCATGCTCAGATCACCTGTCATTCCATTCAGCCCGGGTGATCTGATATATGTTGCAGACGAGGGACTGATCCGGTCAGTGCTGGGGCTTGTGGGAAAGGATATGAACATAGGCATGCTTGAAGGTACTGGGATAAAGGTTCAGTTAAGTGTTAACAGCCTTGTGCAGAAGCACTGCAGCATCCTTGCCAAGACCGGTAGCGGAAAATCCTATACAGCCGCCGTGATCCTTGAAGAACTCATCGACAGGGACATACCGCTTCTTATCATCGACCCGCACAGTGAATACGCTTCACTCAAAACGGAAGCAACGGATGATCAGGAAGTATTCAAAAAGTATGGAGTCACACCAAAATCATATGCGGACAGGGTAAAGGTCTACACACCCGCAAACAGGGCAATAAACCCGGATGCGGATGAGGTGTTCCGTCTGAACGGGATGAACCTTACAGTAAAGGATCTGACATCCATATTCCCTGACAACTTTTCGACAACCCATACGGGAATTCTCTATGAGGCCATACAGAGCCTGCGGGCTGAAATGGAGACCTATACCATCGATGACATCATATTTGCCGTGAGTAACGACAAGAGCAAGGCAAAATGGACTGTCATCAGTATGCTTGAAACAATCAAGGAAACAGACATCCTGTCACCCAACCCCACACCCATAGAGGCTCTTGTGCAGAAGGGCAAGGTTGCTATACTTGATTTTAAGGGCGTGCCACCTGACATACAGAGTATGATCGTGGCACAGTTGTGTTCAAACCTTTTCGAGGCAAGAAAGCTGGACAAGGTCCCGCCAGGCATGCTTGTGGTTGAGGAAGCCCATAACTATGCGCCTGAGAAAGGATTCAGCAAGACGGTAAGTACGGACATCCTGAGAACAATCGCATCAGAAGGAAGGAAATTTGGTCTTGGAATGATGGTAATATCCCAGCGTCCGGCGAGGATAGACAAGAACGTACTTTCCCAGTGTGGTACGCAGATCATCATGAAGGTAACAAACCCCAATGACCTTAAAGCCATAAGCAAGGGACTGGAAGGGGTAAATTCCTATGTGGAAGACGAGCTTATGCGACTTCCACCCGGTGTTGCCATGCTTGTGAGCACGGAAATAGAGAGACCTGTGCTTGTGGACATACGCATACGTAGATCCAAGCATGGTGGTGAATCGGTCAACGTACTCAAGGCAGCGCAGACCATGACCCCGCCACCTCCAC
Organism: Methanolobus sp. UBA118; assembly: GCA_002508635.1. Classification (GTDB taxonomy): domain Archaea; phylum Halobacteriota; class Methanosarcinia; order Methanosarcinales; family Methanosarcinaceae; genus Methanolobus. The sequence continues at coordinate 18,479 of DACO01000169.1, forward strand.
CACCATCTGCTACGAAGATCCCGACTGTGGAGGAGAGCAAAGCTCAGATTCCTGAAACACCTGCAACTCAGCCACCTGTTGTAGAGACTGCAGATGTTGAAGAAGAACCTGTTAAGAAGACACCACCTCCGAAGAGAAAGCCGTCCCGTCCTCCTAAAAATGAAGGTGGAAAGCTATTCACCAAGATATTTGGTGGCGGAAAATAATATGAGTGGATGTTGTCATGGCTGCGGATCTGAATGAAAAGGTCAAAAGATATGAAAGACTGCTAAGGGAAGCGCTGGAGAAAGCTGAGGTCGCTCCCATCAAGCAGTCACATATGTACAGGATAGCCGGGGACTATCGTACCATGGCAACTTCATACTACAATGACGGCCTGCATTTCATGGAGACCGATGATCCTGTGAATGCACTTGTATGTTTCAGCTATGGTCATGCATGGCTGGATGCAGGTGCACGTCTTGGCCTGTTCGATGTTGATGACGATGTATTATTTACCATTTAAGTAGGAAACTTAAATTGAAGAATGGACGTGCGATAAATAAGCATAGTTTATATACACTTTTTTACACAGAGTGATGGATATTATTTGACCATTTGATATATTAGACATTAAGTAATAGCATTATTCCTTAGATGTATTCCCGG
>DACO01000169.1:19518-19786 GCA_002508635.1 Methanolobus sp. UBA118
TTTGGATACTCATCCGATGATTTTCTCTCTGGCAGATTAAAGTATGAAGATATAATTCATCCTGCTGACATCGAACGTGTGCGCAGAGAGGTTGCAGAATATTCTGAAGCAAATGTTGATAATTTCAGCCAGGAATACAGGATACTGACAGCATCAGGTGAAATTAGATGCATTGATGACAGAACCATTGTCAGAAGGAATGAGAATGGCAATATTCAGTACTATGAAGGCATCATTCTGGATATAAGCCAGCGAAAACTCTCTGAAA
>DACO01000169.1:20060-20182 GCA_002508635.1 Methanolobus sp. UBA118
CTTGAAGCCCTGGCTTCTGGTGAAACTCTGAATGAGATTCTTACCCGTCTGGTGAAATCTACAGAAAAAATTCTGCCTGAAGCAATAAGTTTTGTCATGTTACTTGACGAGGAAAAAAAACA
>DACO01000155.1:0-1065 GCA_002508635.1 Methanolobus sp. UBA118
AGTCTGGGAACCCTTCAGCCCGGTGAAGACAGGACTGTATCCTTTGAGATCGGCTCATCTGACAGTGCAGTGGAAAAGATCTATGGTCTGGATAGCGAGATCAGATACATTGACGATGATGAAGAAACGGCATTTTCGGAGAACATGAAGGTCGATATAGATGTTCGGATGCCTGAAAGACAATTCAATATTACAGCCATTGCCCTGGCAGGTCTTGTTATCATGGGGCTGGTATTGATTATCAAGAACATAAGGAAAAATGGAAGCAATAATAAAACCAAGAACAATGAAGAGGATAAATATGATTAAGATCAAAAACTTGTTAAGGTCAGTTCCGTTTGTCCTGCTGGTCCTCCTGGCGTTGTTCCCTTCACAGGCATATGCCCAGGAAATGACTACAATGGACCTGGATCTCCCGGAATTCTTCAATTTTGATGAAAACTACTATACTGTTTATGGTGGTCCTGATGTCAGTGCCACACTGGTGGGTGACAATGAGTTCTCCCGTGGCGATGAGGTGACCCTCAACATCAATCTTATGAACAAAGGTGTGATCACCGGTTTTGAATCCGATGATGAACCGGATTTCGGATCGGACCTGGATCAGAAGTTGCAGAAAGCGGAGATGGGTTATGAGGCACAGCGTACCACAGCCATCGGAATAGTCGCAGCACTGGAATCCGAAAGTCCTTATGTCAGAGTGAAATCCGGTCCGCAGGAAGCAGGCTCTCTTTCAAGCGGTCAGCAACTGGACAGTCCTGTAAAATTCAACATAGAGATATCAAAGAATGCTCCTGCAGGAGAATATCCGCTCAATCTCACCATGGTCTACGGTTATCAGGAAAACGTACAGGTGAATGGTGACAATGAGACAGATCTTGGTATCACCAATATGGAGGTAGGCATGTGGTATGCTGTCGGCCAGCAGGTTCAGCCGCTTTCCGTTGTTGTTGAGAAGGAAGCAGACTTTGAGATCGCAAACGTTACAGCCAATCTTGAAGCAGGCGAGGAAGGCTTGCTGCGTGTTGTCTACAAGAATGTGGGTGAAGAGGAAATAAAGGATGC
>DACO01000155.1:1408-1664 GCA_002508635.1 Methanolobus sp. UBA118
AAGTACGAGGACAGCGACGGACACAGCCAGATATCGGACACCATCAAGATCCAGGTAGAAACCCTTCCTGCAGGCTCATCCGGTTCCAATATGGCAAGCCTTGCTGTAGTTGGTGGGGTCATAATAGTTCTCGGACTGGTATATGTCGGCGGCAGGAAATTACTGAGCGGCAGAAAAGACTGAACGGGCAGGTGAAGTGAATTCCGATGCTTCTTACAGATTCCCTTCAGGAAATCGGCTTCACCTCCTATGAAGC
>DACO01000155.1:1923-9534 GCA_002508635.1 Methanolobus sp. UBA118
GCCATTTACGGAGCATTGAAAAAACTCGAGAAAAAAGGTCTTATTGAGGTCCAGAACACCCGACCTGTACGCTATAAATGTCTCCCTCCAGAAGATGCTGTCAACAAGCTCAAACGAAGTTTTGAGGATAAATGTGACAGCATCCTGCTTGAGCTGGATAGCATATACCAGAGCTCGGCTGAGGATAATGTGGAGGAAGCCATATGGACCATAAACGGGGTCAGGAATGTGGCTGATAAGATCGTCCAGCTTGTCGGGAATGCACAGGAAGAGATTCTGGTACTGAGTTCATCCACACCGTTTTATACACTCGCCAGGAGGTATCCTTCTTTTATAAAGGATTACGAGACGATCATGGCTCTATTCAACGAAAAGATTGCTGATGGTGTGAATGTACGTTTTGTCAGTTCTACAGAAGAAGAAGCCCGCAAGATATCCGAAAATATACCACTTGCATCTGTACGGATCAATCTGGATCAGGACGTTCCATGTGAACTTAAGAGTTTTGTGATCGTTATTGATAATTCCGAGATACTGGTGGATGTTATCAATGAGGATCAGGGGGAGACTGATCTGAAGGCTATCTGGACAAATGGCAAGGAGTTCTCGGCAACTATTTCCCATCTTCTAAATGCCAAATGGAAAATTTCTGAAAAATATAATCAGGTGTGATTTTTTCATTTATCCTGTATTTGTCGTATGTTAACAGGCGTTAACAAAATGCGTCTCTATATTGTGTTTTTCTGAATAATGGATAGTAAGATTGATATAGCAGTTGTGCATATTATATGCACATCCGATTATACGTTTTTTGCAGGAGGCACCATAATGAACAACGACGATATTCAGAAATTAGGCAAGGAACTCAAAGATATACTTAAAATTGATACTTCTCCGGTTGCTGTCCGTCTGGTAAAGGCTGATGAAGAGATCCCTGAAGGAATCCCGCATCTGGATGAAAAAACCAGGCACTGTCAGATGGTAGACAATGTAAGAAGGCTGGGCACACAGTTCTACGCTTTGCCTGAGGACCATCAGTGCAAGGGCGGAGCTGCCGTAATGGGTCTGATGGAAATGAATCCAAAGCTTAAGTCCGGTGAAGTATACTATAATCTGAACCACTTCAAAACCCTTGATTCTGCGAAGACCACCATGGAAAAGGTCCCGATGGTTCCGGCAAACTCTATCAAAGCTGTTGTTTATTCTCCTCTGGAGAAGGCCACCTTCTCACCTGATGTGATCCTTATCATTGCAAAACCAAAGCAGGTTATGGAACTCTCACAGGCACTGCTTCACAAATCCGGCGGTCGTATAAACTCAGGCTTTGCTGGTAAGCAGAGTGTCTGCGCAGATGGTGTTGCCTACCCATACCTTAGCGGTGAGGCAGGAGTAACCATCGGTTGCAGTGGAAGCCGAAAATACACGGAGATACAGGACGAGGAACTGATAATGAGCGTTCCTGTCGATATGCTGGCTGACCTTGTGGAATCTGCCAAATCTATGTTTGGCACTTACGCCTGTTGATTCTATTATTTCTAATTCAGCACTTTAAGTGCTAAATTCTATCTTTCTTTTTTCCAGGACATAACATATTCCATAAAGCCTGAATCATTATTGTTCTGTTTTTTCTTTACCTTGAAACCATTCTTTATGTAAAAATCAATAGCAGCCTTGTTTTCTGTATACACTCCCAGTTCCAGGTTCAAATAGAGGGATTTACAATGGTCCAGCAGTTTTTGACCAATTCCTTTTCCCTGATACTCTTCTAATACGAATAATGCACCAATAAAACAGTCATCAATAACACTTATGAAAGCCTTGATCACATCATTTTCCTTATAGACAAAGGTCACAGAAACTGGCAGGTATTCCTCCTTGACAACATTATAATTCCTGATCCAGTATTCTTCTGGTATAAAGTAGTGTGAACTAATATTTGTCTTCAGCCAGATATCCATAGTGGAATCTATTTCGCAGTTCTCCAGTTCTTTGATCATCATTTCCCCTTTATGTAATACTGCTGCCAGGTAAAAAGATCAGACCGGAAATTAAATCACAAGAGTTCCGTATAAAAAAAGTGATTTAAATGATTGTAATTGAATCAAACAAAATAGAAAAAGAATACTGTGTCTAAGACACAGCTTAAAGGACTTCCTGTGCTCTCTTGAAGATGAGATCTGCGATGAGTTTGTCGCTTCCAAGAGGCTTTGCGTAGACTATCTTTATCTTCTGTCCGTCAAGCTCAAGCTCGCCTTCGTTTGTCTCAGGGTCAAGTTTAAGGATCTCAGGAATGTCTTTTGTGATGTGGATGCCGGATGCAAGGAATACAGGTGCAGCAGCGATCTTTGTAACGCCTGTGCCTTCAAATGACTGGAGTGCTTCTTCTACGGTAGGTTCGCTATTCTCCATAAATCCTGCCTTTACGATGTACTCAGGATTATTCTCTGCTATCATGTTAGCGATTTCAGTTACAACCTGGTTGTTGTATGGTAATCTGCTGCCGTGACCAATAGCTAAAATTCCGATTTTTTCACTCATAATATAACCTTCTTTTAAAAATCTAGTATTATTCTCAGTTGTAATTGTGTTACTTAACGCGTCTCTACTAGGGGTCAATATGATATAATGTTTTTGATTTCAGGAGTTTATCATTATTGAAAACGGCTTTTAGTTATTTCCGTGGTATAAATAACAAGTTATACTTTCCTTTTTTTATGTAGTATTATTTGTAAATTCAATGCTGTAGCTAAAATTCAATTTGATTAAATAGTATTATTTTTTTAAATCCTGCATTAGGCTTTAGACATTCGGGGTGGTTAGTTTATGAAGTCATTTAACTTAGTTCTTGTTCGATGGATATCTTTTTTATTCTTGATTATGTTTGCCGGGAGTAATCGGGCCGGTTCAGATACTTTTCTTTTCAAGGATTCTGAGGGGTAATTGGGATGAGCTCCGGTCGATATTCAATTATCCTTGTCGGAATGCTTTTGATCTTTCTTGTTCCTGGAACAGGCCTGGCAGATTCAGGTGAGATTGGGGTAGAGCTGGTGTCAGCTTTCGATACAAATGGCCAGGCAAACGACGTCGAAGTGGAAGATGGATATGCATATGTTGTTGAAGATCATGGGCTTTTGATAATTGGTATCAGCACTCCTTCCTCTCCATCTCTTGCAGCAAATTACAGTATTGAAAATGAAACCTTTTGTGTTGCTGTAGAAGATGACTATGCCTATGTGGGCACTGATAGTGGTCTCGAGATTATTGATGTAAGTAATCCGAAATCACCGGACTTGGCGGGAAGTTATGAGACCGGTGATAACTCTATCGATATTGTCTTCTCAGATGGTTATGCTTATCTCAGTGGTTTCTGGTATGGTCTTGTGATCCTGGATGTGAGTGACCCCTCATCCCCGGTATTTGCAGGCAATTATTATGTTTATGATGCGTACCTTAATGATATTGCCGTATCAGGTGATCATGCATATCTGACCAGTGGGATGCATGGCTCTGCAGGTCTTGATATTGTTGATATGAGCAGTTTTTCCTCACCATCCCTTGAAGGTACATACGGTATTGGTGATGCACTTGGTGTTGCTGCATCGGGTGATTATGTCTGCGTGGGTGGAAGCAGCATTTCCGATCCGGATACAGGCGTCTGGATATTTGACATGGAAAATCCCTCGTCACCAGAGCTTCTGGGGAATCTGGATACCGCACCGGCATATGATATTGCTATAAAGAATAACTATGCCTGTCTGGCTAACGGATCAGGGCTTGTGATTGCAGACATCAGCAATCCCTCATCACTAGCCATTGTCGGGAGTCATCCTACAGGTGCTAACTCATACGATGTGGATGTTGAAGGTGACTATGCCTATGTAGCCAGTTATGATAATGGTCTTGTTGTCCTCCACATGGAAGAAGAAAACTCTTCCAGCGAATCTCTTCAGGTTGGGATCTCAAATCCTGATGGTACTTTCTCCGTAAATCCGGGTGATTCACTATTGCTTGAAGCTAAAGTGACCGACAATCTGGGAAACCTGATGAAAGGCTCTGACGTGTCTGTCCGGGCAACTTTCTCGAATGGTGACGAATCGATTAATCTGTTCGATGATGGTAATCATGCGGATGGGAGTTCAAATGATGGTGTATATGCTAACACATGGATGCCTGAAGTCACTGCAGATGACAGTGCTGAAGCTCCGTGCACTATAAAAATATCCGCCCGGCATTCAAGCCTGAAGGCTGCAGATGCTAAAGTAAGTGGTGTGGTTATATCTGAGACTCCTGAACCTTCTCCGGATAAACCTCCGAATCTCATTATCTCGGATGTGATGGTGGATGGCACTACCATAAATTATGAAATCAAGAATACCGGTTCAGGTGCATCGGGCTCCACAGATTCATATCTTTATATAAATGATATGAACAGGCAACTTGCATCCGACGAGGTGGCATCTCTGGAGCCAGGTGAATCCAGAATAGAATCGTTCAGTTATACATATGAATCGGAAGGAAGAACCGATACTATCAAAGTTGTGGCTGATGCCACATCAAGTGTGAGTGAGGAGAGTGAAGACGACAATTACAGGGTTGAGGGTTTCAAGGATGATGGAAGAAGCCTGATGAAAATAGAGATACTGTCCTTGCAGGGTGGTTTTACTATAAACTCCGGCGAACCCCAACTGATCAGAGCAAAAGTAACTGACAATCTTGGAAACCCCATGTCAGGTAAAAGTACGAGTCTTGTGACCGCAACTTTCTCCAGTGGCGGCGATCCAGTGAGGTTATTCGATGATGGTGAACACAACGATGAAAATCCGGACGACGGTATCTATGCAAATGATTGGACACCGGAAAAAGTATCCGATGACTCTGATACTGAATGTACGATAACGGCATTTGCACACAACTCCATGCTTGGAGATGCACATGACAGTATTAACGGACTAATTCTCTCAGACTCAGCTTCCAATGCCGGAACCACAACCGGAGAAAGTGAAATTGAAAACACTGAAGTTGCCGAATCTTCAGATCAGGAGAGCGGATTCAGTAAGTGGTGGGGACCCGGGTTGATATTACTGATGCTGCTTGGCGGGTTTATGGCTTACTCCCTGCCCGGTGTCCTGGTCTCGCTCAGGAAAGAGAGTATTACAGAACTTGCTCTTATGAAGCAGACGAATGGCAGTAATTCCTTTGATTATCGGTCATACGTATTCAACAGTTTTGAGAAGGACAGAGAAATATCCGTGATCTTACCATCTGCAAATGTCATCAGGATGGAACCCGATGCCTCAAGCTCCCAGGACAGTTTTTCCTGGGAAGGTGTGCACTCCCGGGAATCCATGACATATGTAGAGGATGAGCAGTATGAGCATCTCTTCTTTGAAGCTACGGTGGAGTACACGAATCCTCTGGGTATATCTGTAAGCACAAAGGCTGACAGTCCAGTAGCCAGCATCAGGAACAATGGTCCTGTACCCGTAAAGAATATTTTTATCATCTATACTGACGGAGTACGGCAAACACGCTGTCTGGCATATATCGCTGAGGTAGAAGCATTCTCAAATGGTACTGCAGGGCTTGAAGGCACCGACTACAATGTACAGAGGCTTGCGAATATAATGACCGAGGCTGGCATTCCTGCTGAATCAGCATCATCCTTCTTCGAAAGTAGTGAAAATTCCAGCAGTCTCCTTGATACGGATGTATGGAAGAAGATCAACCAGATGTATCTCCTTTACCAGCTTCCTGAAAGTATACACAAGGAACTTGTATTCATTGAAGTAAAGCCTCAGGCTGCTGTGAGGGAGAGATTCTGCTGGGTTATGGCGGAAGTGGGGTGATAATTTTATGTAGTTAGCGTTGTCGGGAGGAATATTCGTTGAATGTCCGATAAACAGGAGACGAAGATACGTTCTTTGTCTTCGTTTTTGACCTGCAATTGAGCAGAAACAGGAATTGGATTTCCTTGCATACCCGAAATAAGTTTGAAACATTCAGGAGGATTGATTCTAAGTTATATACAGTATCTAAAGTTCAATTTCAATAAATACTATCATATTCACTATTTCTTTAGGTTGGATTCATCGGGGGTGGATATTCATGAAATTGTTTAACTCAGTTCTTGTTCGATTGAGCACTTTCAATTATAATATAATATGTGGATTGAAGGATAATCCGGATATTTTCCACTTTGTGATTCTAAGGGGGACTAAAAATGAAGAGTGATTTGAAAAATATGATTTTTGCAGGGCTAACTTTTGTTTTTATTATTTGTGGGGCTACAGTATCAATTGCAGATGAGGTTAACATAACGCTGGTATCTACTTTTGATACAGATGGCCAGGCATCTGATATTGAGCTTAAAGACGAGTATGCTTACATAGCCGATAGTGGAAACGGTCTTGTTGTTGTTGATGTAAGCAATCCTAGCTCACCAGTTCTTGCAGGAAGATGTGATGTCAACGGCTCTGCAGACAATATTGCAGTCGAAGGTGACTATGCCTACGTAACAGATGAAAACAAAGGTCTTGGGATCATTGATATAAGTCATCCCTCATTGCCGGTTCTAGTTGGTAATTATGATACTGGAGGTACTGCAAAAGGGTTGGATGTATTGGAAAGTTATGTTTACGTGGCAGACGGATCAAACGGACTTGTTGTGATTGATGTGAGCGACCCGACATCCCCGATTCTTGCCGGCAATTTCAGTCAGCCCGGTTTTCGTGCATTTGATGTTGCCGTTGAAAATGATTATGCATATGTAGCTTCTGATTCCGGTCTGTTTACTTTTGATGTGAATAACCCAGAATCACCAGCTCTTGCAGGTACAAATAATCCTGGCTTTTATGTTATGGATTTCCAGTACGAGGGTATCACTGTTTCGGAAAATCGCACTTATTCAATTGATTCGTACAACCGTCTTTTTATTGACGACATAAGTGATCCGTCGTTTCCGGTCACATATAAGAATTCGACTGAATGCAGCCCCGCAGCAAGTACTCCAGGTAAGGTGGGTGTTGTAGTTCTGGATAACTACGCCTATGCGGGCAGTGAGCATTTTGGTATAGTCAATGTCAGTGACCCATCATCACCTTTCATTGCAGGCTATTATGATACGGAAGGCGCTGCATGTGGTGTAGCAGTTTCAGGTGATTATGCTTACGTAACTGATAATAAGGGTCTTGTGATCCTCCGGGTGGAAAAAGCAGGGATTATACCTGGTGAATCCATTCTGATAGAGGTCCTGAGCCCGGAAGCTGGTCTTTTGATGGATCCGAATGAGTCCATATTGATACAGGCAAAGATAACCGACATTAATGGAAGCCAGTTACAGTATCCAGCGGAAACTTCGGTACAGGTAACTTTCAACAACAGTGAAACTCCGGTCTACCTTTTCGACGACGGAAATCATAGTGACGGAAATACAGGTGATGGCATCTATGCAAACGAATGGATACCTGAAAACATATACGGTATCAATGAGCTGGAGTACACGATTACGGTCTTGACACAGAACCCGATATCAGAAGAGATGAGTGATAGAATTAGTGGTCTGATCGTCTTCAATGATGATATAAACAGTACAGGTACAGATGCATTTAATTC
>DACO01000035.1 GCA_002508635.1 Methanolobus sp. UBA118
CCCGATGCATCTTCCAGGGTAGCAGTATGTGAGCTAAACTGCACATGGCCGACCTCGTGCATTATGCTCAGCTTGTATATCTTGAAATTATCTTCAAAATCAGTGTATTTCCTGATCCTTGGTGCAAGGTAGATGCTCCTGCCTGCAACCACCGGATTTATACCCTCGGGCTCTGCTTCCATCTGCAGTGTTCTTCTGGAAAGTATGTTGAAACTGACACCGGAAAGCCCGAGTGCATAGTATCTGAGCACTCCTGCGAACTCTTTGAGAGCTGCAGATCCTGTAAGATCCTCGATGAATTCCTTTGAGCTCTTTGATTTCAGTGAAAAATAAGGCTTTCCAAGAGGTGGATTCTCCTCGAATATACCGATACCGTTCAAAGCCCATTCTTCAAGTTCGCTGAGATCCAGGTCCTTCAGGAGTTTAGAGGAGTAGGAGAAGAAATCAATTGCCAGATCCTTATCCTGATCGTATATCTTTATCCCTGTGCCTGCCCATTTCCTGATTCCCTCGGGACCGGTATACTCTGCTGCTTCGGGCAGGTTCTCAAAGAACACACCTGCAAGTGTTCTGTCCTTATCGAGCAGCATATTGGCGGTTCTGATAAGTTCTCCATGGTAAGCTGAGCTGCTTTTTCTCAGAACGAAGGTGAAATTGCTGTAAAAGGCTGTTCCGAAGTTGCGACCTTCCTTTGACACTTCCTCTCCTATACGTACCCATTCGTAGAATTTGTCCTTTGTAAGGATTTTCAAAGCCTTTGGCGCATATTCAAAATAACTTTCCACACAATCCGGGTTGATGTGTGCAATATCTGTACCGGTATCAAGTAGAAGTCTCCTCTCCTCACGACCTTTTATTTCCTCATGGCTCTGAATTCCATAATGCTTTTCCAGTCCCTTGAAGCTGCCATAGATAAAAGCTTCAAGAGCAACTTTATCGGATGCAAGCGAATCCAGGGCTTTATCGATCCATTCCTCCAGTTCGGTTATATCGATGGAACCAAGCATGTCAGGACTTCTGTTCATGAAAGAAACAGATGCCGCTTCATCAGTTTTCGCTATCTTACACGCTTCTTTTGTCCATGCTTTATATTCATGATCATCAAGCACCTCCATTGCATGAGGTGAATTCTTGAAAAATGCAAAAACCGTTTTCCTGCCGTGTTCCACAAAGGAATCCAGAGCTTCAAGAAAGGTGCTGATTCTGCGGGGCGGAATCTGAAACAGTACCTCAACGCTTGAATCTATTATATCCACGGCAGTAATCCAGTTCTTTTCAAGTATACTTACTATGATGCTGCACCATGAACGGAAATTGCCGACGGATAAGAGTGAGTACAGGTGTGGCAGGTTCCGGAAATATTCTTCTGCAACGTTTACGTCCGAGTCAGCAAAGGCACTGCCTGTTGATACCAGTTCCTCGAAGGTATCAAAATCAGTTGAAACCACCACATTGCCTGTGTATTTGAAATAAGCGATTGAGAGCCACTTGCTTTTTTCCGTATAGGACATACCCTTGTCTGTCCACTTTTCAAGAAGCTCAATACCTCTTTTTTTCAGTATGAGCACTGAATAATCAAAAAACCCCTCACAGCAGGAGACACTCAGCGATGAGGCCCTGTAAGCGAGTTCCACCCACCTCTTGAAATCTTCATCAGTACTGAAACTATAGATAACAGGAGATGTCCTGAGGTAAGCAAGGATTATTCTTTTTCCGCTTTTACCAAGCGGTTCTCCGGCTTGCAGTATATCTTCAACTTCGCTTTGCTGCAGCCCTTTAAACTGCTCAGTCACCGAAGCCAGATCATCTCTGTCCAGTTTGGAGAACCTGTTTTCTATGAGTTTGAGTAATTCTTCCTCAGCAGGCTCTGAAGTATCCTCTGACAAGGTATGCTTTCACTCCATGATGGCATTAATGATCTCATCTATGCTCTGTTGCAGGTCAGCGTTATCGGTTATCGGACGAGCCATTGCTATCCTGCAGGCTTCCCTGGGTTCTATGCCTTCATGTATGAGCTTGCCGGCATATATCAGAAGACGCGTACTGACACCTTCCTCGAGTCCGTGGTGTCTGAAATTTCGTATCCTCTGGCCGATCTCCACCAGGTCTTTTGCAATTTCCCCGTTCACCATACTTTCATGGGCAACGATCTTCATTTCAAGCTCGGGAGGAGGATAGTCGAAGTTAATCGCCACAAACCTCTGTCTGGTGCTCTGTTTCAGGTCCTTTACAGCACTCTGGTAACCCGGATTATATGAGATCGTAAGGCTAAAATCAGGTGGTGCCTGAAGGATAATTCCCAGTTTATCTATCGGGATTATACGCCTGTCATCCGTTAACGGATGTATGACAACGATCGTATCTTTCCTGGCTTCAACTACTTCGTCAAGATAACAAATTGCTCCGTTCTTGACAGCTTTTGTAAGTGGTCCGTCAGACCACTCCACAGATTCTCCCTTGATAAGATATCTTCCCACAAGATCGGTTGCAGTCAGGTCCTCATGACATGCAACGGTTATTAAGGGTCGTTTCAATTTATAGGCCATATACTCCATGAAACGTGTTTTACCGGACCCTGTTGGTCCTTTCAGGTTTACAGGTAGCAGGTTCCTGTAGGCAGCAGTGAATATCTCCACCTCGTTACCAACCGGAACATAATATGGCTCTTCCTCAATGATATACTCTTCAACAGGTAATTCTCTGGATAAAGAACATTGGGCTGTCATGCATTGGTCCTCTTCTACACCAGTGAAATTTGTTCTTCTTCACATATATCTGCTGTGCAGGACAATATACAGACAGAAATGTCAGGGATTGTTAAAATCAAGTTGATTTTGTAAAAAAGTCAACGTTTCTTCATTTTCTTCTCACGTCTTTTACTTATCTCAGCATCGACCTTCACTTTCCTTACGGCAAGATCCGCTGCCAGTCCCCTGAGCATCCACCTGAGTGCTGAAGCCTGATTCTTTACATCACCGGAAAACTCTTTTTTGACAAGCTTTGTAGCATCCTTACCTGCAAGTTTTTCCAATTCTTCTAACCTTTTACTGGAGAATGAATCCCGCCCTCCGACCTTAAGCCGGGCGAATTCCTTGAATCCTGGCGATGGAGTGGTATTCAGCTCGTTTATCTTTACCCTGAGCCGTGGTGAGACAGAAGCTGTATTCGTATCGGCTATTATTTTTCTGTCAGCAGGCTTTACTTCTCTGGCTTTTGCCTGCTGTTTTCCTGCGGGCATTGCCAGCCTGTCCGCATCTGCATTCTGGTTTCTGGGCACCCACTTATATTTTACTTTAAGATCGTTCTTTTTGATGATCTCATTTATCTGAGCGTGGATTTCTGCAAGATTTTTGTTATTTATCTTCCACTTTCCTGCCATCTGGTTGATAACCAGTTTGCTGTCACCGCAGACCTGAAGTGGTCCTTTGCCTTTAAGCTTCAGGTAGTTCAGTATACCTTCTCTCAGTGCGGTATACTCTGCAACGTTATTGGTGTTTGAGGGTGCCTTATTTTT
>DACO01000017.1:0-254 GCA_002508635.1 Methanolobus sp. UBA118
GAACCTGCAATATTATGGCTTACGGGGAAGTACATTTCAACATGTCTGAGTACTGCATTCGGATAATCGGGATTACCGTCAGAGTTTCCATCGAATGAGCGGATCTCATCCACAGTAACCTCACTATCGCTGTTCTGATCGGCTTCCAGTACAATAGAAGGTGCGATTGGATTACCAATAGCAGAACTTGTGTTCGGATTGGTTGCAACCTCCGCATCAAGGCCTTCATCCCACCAGACTCCGGTAATGATGTT
>DACO01000017.1:626-3723 GCA_002508635.1 Methanolobus sp. UBA118
CTCTTCCCTGCTACCATTGGCCCAGCTAAAGGAACTGACCACAGGACCTCCTTCGATTCCTGTTCCCGGCAGTGCGGGTATGTGACAGGTCTCACATTCAACAGCCGAAAGGTGACCATCCACCAGCGCACCATGGGATATGCCTTCGTGGCATCCTGCTGAATCACAACTCTTAACCTCACCTTCCATGTCTTCAAGTACTGATTCTGGAGCATCGATAACTTCAGGGCTGCCTATCTGGTGGTCTTCTGTTTCATGACACTCATAACAGTTCACATCAGCATGCACATCGTATTGAGCATAGTCCTCATCTGCCCAGGCTACACCGGTCTGTGAGGCTGCATCTATGTGACAGGTGCTTGCACACTGCTCAGCCCTTGGGCCTGCGTTAACCTCATCATGTATTTCCGTAACCAGCGGTAGCGGGGTCAGTACATCAAGCATATAGCTGATAACATATAGTGGCTCCTGCTGCATTTCAGTACGCGCTTCTTCAAGAGCGGCCTCAGTGGCAATGTCAAAATTACCGGAAGCTATGGCCTCAGACCTTGCTTCATAATCGTACAGGTCGTTCTGCTCATGACATGACATACAGTCAAGATCTACACCGTACTCTTCCATATATCCGCCACCGGGGTGGACCTGGCCATATGTCAGAGCTCTTTCTTCACCCTCGATACTGTCAACATCCACACCATATTCCATAAGAGATGTCCATTTGTTAAGATCCTGCTCTACGTGATATGATTCTGCGACCTCTTCATCCATACCCGGATGGCAACCGCCACAGGAGGCATCCGACCATTCCTGCTCAGTCATATAATGAACAGCAAGAGCATCGTTACCACTGTAACCCGCAAAGGCATAAACACCAGCCGCAGCGAACATAAAGACCAGGATTCCAATCAGAATAGTATTAAGTTTATCCATATCTAGCTCACTGCTCCTTCTTCTCCGCCGCTTCTTCGAGCTGTTTGATAACTATAACAACATTGTTTCTCAGGCTCTGCTCGTTGAGGATCTTCATGTCATCTGAAACATACTTACTTATCTCGAATGACTTACGGACAACTCTTACGTTAAAGTCGAAAACCCTGTCAAGCAGTCCTTTTTTAGGAGTTACGCCAAAAAAGTCCACATCCATGTGGTTACCAAGAACGTTTGCTTTGAGTTCGATCTTGTCAAGAGGAGAATCGGGTTTGACATAAATAATATGATGTTTTACAAAGCCGAAATGTTTCTCGATTCCTCTCCAACCATACTCTTCCATTAACTGATGAAGGGCGACGACTAGGTACTTGTCCTTACTTGAACTACCTCCCGTACCTGTTTTTGTGTTGGGATTGCTCATAATATTACTTCCTTCAAACAAATGATATAACGAAATAGACCGGAAACTTCTTTCCTTCTACTGTACCGTCGTACATAAATATCAATTATCTCTTTTCATACGACATGATGTATAAAACTGTTGCCATTGTCCTGATAGCGATTTCCACAGTATTATTAATGATAAATTATGTTCCGGGAATAGCAGAAGATGAAGCAGAGACCGGACAAATATATTCTACCACCAGAAGTCTCATGGACACCACCGTGACAGTAAGTGTCCTGAGCTCTGATGAGACCGCTGCTCAGGCATCCATAGAAAAAGCATTCGAAAGGATAGAGTACGTAGACCGGCTGATGAATAACTATGATAACGACAGTGAACTCAGCACACTTAACGAGCAGGGATATCTTAACAATTCCAACCCCGATATATTATATGTAGTCAACAGATCGGACCACTACTCAGAAAGCAGCCAGGGAGCATTTGACATATCCATACTTCCGATACTTGAACTGTGGAAGAGTAAGTATAGCCCCGGTGGCACTTATCAGGATCCAACTCCTGAAGAGATCAACGAAACCCTGGAACTTGTAGACTATTCCGCAATCAGTGTAGAGGGCAGCAATATCAACCTTGAAAAAGAAGGCATGATGATCACCCTCGGAGGAGTTGCCAAGGGCTATGCAGTGGATCTTGCCATCGAATCTCTGCAGGAGGATGGTGTGGAATCCGGATTTGTCAATGCCGGCGGTGACGGAAGATATATCGGCCACAAACCGGAAGGTTCACCCTGGAAGGTTGGTCTGCAGAACCCCGACAGGGCCGGAGAAGCGGTTGTAGTAATGAACATGGAAGACATGGCAGTTGCTACCAGCGGAAACTATGAACGCTATTTCAATGATGCTGCCAGAGTATCCCACATATCCGACCCCAGAACAGGATACCCTTCACAGGATCTGATCAGTGCTACAGTGATTGCTGAAACAGCAATGGATTCAGATGCTTTTGCCACTGCAGTGTTTGTAATGGGAGAAGAGGATGGTCTTGAGATGATAGAGGATCTTGATAATGTCGAATGCCTGATCATAACATCTGATAAAAGACTGGTTCGCTCCAGCGGATTTGCAGAATACGAAAGTACTACTGAAAGCAATACATAAGTTCAAGTGGATAAGGGATGATCCTTCAGGGTTATCCCAGTTTCACTTCATGGAGTGTTTCGTAGACAGGACCCGTGGGAGTAAGAGTGCTTTTCTTTAGCCTGATGGAGTCAACCTGCATGTTGCCCACATCCACATCCTTCAATTCCTCAAGAAGCTTCATAAAATCCTCTTTTTTCTTTTTTGGGAGGTATTTTATCCTCGCAAGGGTTGCATGTGCACTGAAAGGATGAAGGTCTTTGGAAAACTGGAAGGGTGTCAGTGATTCATCAACAAGCTTATACAGTTTTTCGAAATCACCCTCACAACCAAGCCAGATTACCTTTGCAAAACGAGGTTTCGGGAAGACACCAACACCCCTGACTGTTGCCTCGAAGGGTTCACAGGATACTGAATCAAGCGCCTTTGATATGTCTTCGATCTTCTCTTCAGGAACATCCCCCAGGAATTTCATGGTAATATGTACAATCTCCGGATCAACAAACTTGAATTTAAAATCATCAAATTTTGCCTGGACATCAGCAACCTTTGCGTGTAACTCTTCAGGCAAATCCACCGCAACGAAAATTCTCACCAAACAGATCACCAAAATATCATTTAATCT
>DACO01000094.1:0-906 GCA_002508635.1 Methanolobus sp. UBA118
ATGCGCCGGGCCAAGATATTTTACAGGGAGATGTTCGGCTGGGAATTCACGGAAACCGGTATGGACCAGGACTATACAATGGCAACGACTGTTAAGACCGATGAGAAACAGATGCCTCTTGAGTCAGGAGCCATAAACGGAGCACTTTTTCTCAGAAGAAGACCTGAAGAAAGCCCTTCTGTTGTTGTCAGTGTGGAAGATATTCAGAGTTACGTTAAAAAGGTAAAGCATGCAGGAGGGGTAATAGTCAGCCCCGTTGCCCAGGTTGAAGATTTCGGACTGTTTGCGGAGATCCGGGATACCGAAGGTAATTTACTTGGATTGTGGCAGGATTTGACTGAATCCGATTGATATTTGAAGTTTCAAGTTTCAAACAACCAAATAATAATTTCAGGAATTATTCCTGATATTTTTAACCAAAAGACCGCTTAAGCTGATATATCAGAGATTCACGGGAATCCCCAGAATTTCCCTGCTGCCATTAGCTATGTCGCGTGCGATCTCAGCACATCCGACAGCAGCACTCCATCTGTCAAGCACATGGCAGTCCGTTCCAAGGTGCTTTTTGATCTTTCCAGCCACGTAAGGAAGCTCAACAACTGAACCTTCAAGAACAACTTCACCTTCGAAACCATAATCTCTCAGCAGAATCTGCATACCGGATATTTCCATTGCCGCAAAAAGTGCGATTGTATCCAGTGCAAGCAGCGCAGCAGAATCGTTATTTTCTGCAGCTTCAAACAGTTCATCCCTGTCTGAGAACGGAGTGTGTTTCAGAACACCTGCATTGATGAATGCCTCGTTGGCACTGAGCTTGTCCGCATCGATATCCCTTAGTGCCTGGACATCGAGCGGACCATGGTTTACACCCGGAGCAAAGATACAGGCATCAATAGCACCTATAAC
>DACO01000094.1:1195-17624 GCA_002508635.1 Methanolobus sp. UBA118
TCAAAACCCATACATAAAGCGTGATATGCAATACCTATCTTCTCAGGGCTCGTTGAATGTGAGAAAACATTCAGGCGCGGATCTGTCTGGCTCCTGTTATGAATACCGGGGATCAGAACAGCAGGGATCCCCGAGTTCTTTATAGCATCAAAAACACGGCTACCACCACCGGTCTTTTTGCCCGCACCCTCTATACTCCTGACACCCCTGTTTTCCACGGAACCGATACTCTCAACCGATGTGATGTCATCACCCATGGAGTAAGTGACTGCCATCATCCAGATATCATTTTTCCTGATATCGAATTTATCCTCGATGAGAGCTATAATATCGGATTCACTCATCGGAGCTATATCCTGTCTTGGGATTTCCAGTTTGCTGATCTCAGACCTCTCATCAAGAAATGCAAAGCGCATTGCCGTTGTACCGTGATCGATTCCGATGAACATAATAAGCACCATTTTTCAGCTATTCAAGTATGAGCATCGAATTGAGCTCTTCCATAACACGCTCGCCTTCGTCGGCAGTGCCTACGGTTGTGACTATCCTGAGTTCCTGTGAAGAAGTACCGTGTGATATAAGCATTCTCAGGTTTCCCCGATCATCCGGTCTGAGTATCTTTGCAGCTATTACTCCACCTGAACTACCTTTACCCTTCACGGTAATCACCGACGGGATGATCTTTTTGACCTCGGGATGCTGGCTTATGAGAGTCACAAGCTTTTTTCCATGGCGGTTGCCAATGATAGTTGTATGTGAGCCACCAAGCTTGGTCTTTGCTTTGCTTACTCCGCTTCCTTTTTGAGGGTGACCGGCATTCATTGGAGGAAATTACAATACGAAATATAAAATATTGGTGGTTGACAGATCTCAAAAAAGAAAAGGTCAGGGAAGATCAGATCTGCTGAATATCCGCCATATCAATGAGCTTTATACCGGAATCAAGCAATACTTTGATAGCGGTTTCGATATCATTCACCCTTAGAATGAGCAATGCCTGTTCCGTCTTGGTGACAAAGGCATAGGCATAATCTATGTTGATGTTCTTCTCACCAAGGACATCCGCGATCTTGCCAAGACCTCCGGGCACATCCTCCATCTCAATACCAAGAACATTGGTTTCGGATACAGTAAACCCCGCATCATGCAAAACCTCGTGTGCTTTATCCGGTCTGTCCACCACCATTCTGATAATACCAAAATCACCGGCCTCGGCTATGGTGAATGCCCTGATATTAATACCTGCCTTACGGAAGTTGCTGGCGATTTTAGCAAGCCTTCCGGGCTTGTTCTCAGCGAAAAGGGAAATCTGCTTGATAATTTTGTCTTCCATGAAACCACCTGTTAATAAAATTATGTTTTATGCGATATTATAAGTTCCTGTTGTCTGTCACTCTCTTGGCCTTACCCATGGAACGCGGGATTGTTCCGCTCTCTACCAGCTCGACCTTGACGGAGATGTTCAGGACACTCTTAAGAGCCGAAGCGACCTTCTTTTCCAGATCAATGATATCGTTTACCTTATCACTGAAAGCCTGGTCTGTCATCTCTATCTGGACCTTCATGACATCAAGCTCGTTCACCCTGTCCACAACTATCATGAAGTGCTCGCCGACTTCGGGAATAGTCATGAGTACGGATTCGATCTGGCCGGGGAATACGTTGATACCACGTACGATAAGCATATCATCTGCACGTCCGAGCACACGCATGATACGTGGATGTGTCCTGCCACACTTGCACGGATCTTTGTTGATAACGGTTATATCACCGATCCTGTACCTGATCAACGGAAGTGCTTCCTTGAACAGTGTGGTGATAACGAGTTCACCTCTTTCACCTTCTTTTAGCTGCTCTCCTGTCTCCGGATCGATGACCTCTATGAGGAACTGATCAGCCCATATATGGATTCCGTCCTGATACTGGCATTCTGTGAAAAGAGGACCGCTGAGTTCGGAAGTGCCGTAAATATCATAGGCCTTGATGCCTGTTGCCTGCTCGATCCTTGCACGCATTTCCTCGGACCAGGGCTCTGCACCGAATATACCCACACGCAGGTCAGTATCGTTCTCTATGCTGACATTTGCCTTCTCGGCTACCTCGTTCATGAACAGGAAGTATGAAGGAGTACAGGCAATTACACTTGAATTCAGGTCCTGTATCAGCTCGATCTGCCTTTCTGTGTTACCAGAGCTTGTAGGGAGTACGGTCGCACCGATCTCCTCGGCACCGTAATGGGCACCAAGACCGCCTGTGAACAGTCCGTATCCGTAGCCAACCTGGATGATATCTCCCCTTCCGACACCTATGGAAGTCATGGCCCTTGCAAGGGAAGTGGTCCACCCATCTATATCGTTCTTGGTATAACCCACAACAGTTGGTTTTCCTGTGGTTCCGGATGAGACATGGAATCTTACGAGCTGTTCATTGGGAACACAGAACATTCCTGTAGGATAGGTGTCCCTGAGATCGCTTTTATAGGTGAAGGGAAGTTTTTTCAAATCATCCAGTGTCTGAATGTCTTCCGGCCTGACACCTGCTTCGTCAAATCTCTTTTTGTAAAAATCCGAATGCTGGTAAACATAATTCACCAGGTGTTTTAACTTCTTCTCCTGCATTTTTTCCAGTTCGTCAACCGGCATGCGTTCAATAAGTGGATTCCAGTACTCTAACATTTTATCACCCGTTTTGGCTTATTCCGAATCTTCCTTTATGGCCTCGCAGATAGACGGATTCGGTTTTCCCTGAAGGATTGTACGAATCCTTTTTCTACATTCCTGTATTATGACATCCATATCCGCTACAACATCAATTCCCGCAGCACCTGCATGTCCTCCTCCGGTACCCTTGTAATTGGAACTTATATCTTCCATAATCTTACCAAGGTTCACACCGGAACTTACCGCATCACGTTTTGCCCTTCCGCTGACCCTTACGTTCCTGTCACGTGAAGTTCCGATAAGAGCAACATCGGCCCCGATGTTCAGGAACATAGAGGATGCAGCACCACCAAAGGAATTCACATGGGAGTCAACGACCAGCCAGTCGTCAACACGCTCGATATTGGCCCTTGTAGCGCATTTGAGCATGGCAATACGCATGGATATGTCCTGGGGTGTCGAGGCCATCATCTCAAGCACCTCCGCATATTCCACTCCGCTTGTCTCTATGATCTCCGATACGGTCCTGAATGTATCGGACGATGCATGCTTGAAATGACCGGTATCCGTGATGATACCCGTAAGAAGACCAAGTGCTGTCCTGCGCATGATAGGGGCACCCATGATGCGCAGTATATCGAATACTATCTCTGCGGTAGAAGTTGCATGGCGATGCAGATAGAATTCAGCATTATCGATAAGTGCTGTAGTAGCATGATGGTCGATAACGCAATACTTACCAAGTTTTATGTCATTCAATTGTGAACTGGTAGATGTGTCCACTACCAGTGTGATATCGTACTGTGATGGGTCGGGATTCTCCACCACATCTATATTAAGCTTATCAATAAGAAGCGAAGCAACACGGTTACAACCATCCACAAGACCGACTGTTCCTCCAACGGCCTCGGATAGTGCAAATGCACTGCTCACAGCATCTGGATCGGCATTACGATGACACAAGTAAAGAATATTTGAATAATCCAGAAGTCTATTGTAAAACTCCAGTTCTTCAACTTGCATAGAAACCTCTGATTATCACTATGATCGATAATCCGAGAAAGTCAGCAGTGAGAAAAAGGCTTTATTCTGCCTGATTCCCCATGGCCTGCTCGATTTGTTCCTGAAGTTGAGTAAAACGCTTGGAGATACGATCTTCCTGCCTTGAGATGGACTGAAGCCTCAGGGTAAGTGTCTCGACCTTTTCCTGCATCTTGGAGACAGTCTCTTCCTTGTTGGCCTTGATCTGCAACTCGCCTACTGTCCTGTATATAACCGCATCATCAGAAAGCTTTTCCAGCTCTTCCAGTGCACGCTCTGACTCCTTCTGCAGGGACTCCATCTGTGCTTTCTGCATCGCAAGCGATTGTGCCTGCTGCTGGACTTGCTGCAACTGTGCCAGTTGGTTCTGTATCTGTGGGGGTATTTGTGTACTCATTTGGTTTCACCTGGAATACCAATAAACCTGAAGTGATTTTAATGTTTCCATAAGAGACGCGGTGATAAACGCAAATACGGAGTCAGCTTATGGCAAAACAAAACAGAAGTCTAGCTGTTGTCTGCAAGAGCTGATACTTCAAGAGCTACCTGTATGAGCCTCAGCCATGTGTTCAGTGTTGACCTCATGGAAATAAGATCATCGGCTTCGACAATGAGATAAAGGTATGAGCCCTCAGACCTGAGATTGATACTTGACCTGTCGGTGACCTGAGACTCGATCTCAGGAAGCAACGACCTGTATACGGATAATGCGGCATTGGTCTCAAAAACAGATTCGGTGACAAGCTTCAACTGTCATCACCATGGAATATCCTGTGCGATCTGATCTTCAGGGAGAAAAGTACTCTGTCGCTTTCTAAAAAATCTATCTGCTTATCTGATATGACAATCTTCTGAAGAGCTGAAGGATTTTCATCCATCTGAAGCAACTCAGATAATACCGGAGCAAGCTCACCCTTCCCTTCCAGAGAAGTCTCTGCGGACCCGGGACTACAGTAGGGTTCATCGGAGGTCCATACTGACATGTAAATTGAGAGAACGCAGAAACCGTCCGGGTCATATACACTGATACTTCCGGGATTTCCGTGATACTCGCCAATAACCATGAGGGGGCTGGTGTCTGCATGATCCAGAACCTCGCCCATTCCCATTTTACCGCGATTGAAATAAGCGCAGTTGAAAAAAGATGCCAGTAACTTACACAGAGTACGTGTACTGGCTGAAGGTTTGCGAGAAGAAGTAATCAACATTTACTTCTACTGAGCCTTGACGCGTTTGATTGATGTCGGACGCTCTTTGACAAGTATCCGGTGTCCGCAGTACGGACAGCGAATACCTGTGTACTCATAGTCGATCTCAACATTTCGTTTGCATCTGGTGCATTTGTAATCCATGCTCACCTTACTCTACTTTTTCTGCCTTTTCTGCTTTCTCTGCCTTTTCGGTGGCTTTCCTTACAAAACGTGCAACAGTCTTACCTACACTGGTCTGTGGAAGATAGGTACCGCCTGCAAATGTGTAGTCACACTTGCTGCATTTCCAGATACCTGTACCTACTCTGCCGACAGTCGGACGTGCACATCTTGCACACACATGTGGCATGCGCATCTTATATTCAAGATCCGCTACAAGTTTACGGTCCTTTCTACCGTAGCGTACACCAAACCTTCCTGCTGATCTGGATACACGTCCTTTTCTCGTATATTTTTTTGCCATGAATCTAATCTCCTTGAATCAAATGAATTATATTAATACTATCTAGTTCTGGAGGTCCGAGAGATGAGCCTCACGTAGCTCGGCTGCCTTCTCACATGCCATTTCCACAGCCTTCAAAAGCTGTTCCTCCGTCAATGCACCGTCGCCGCTCTTCTGCATTCCGGAGATCGAACCGTCCTTATTTGAGACCACAGTGATCTTGGTATCACATACAGTCTCTTCGTCTAGTTCAGGATCTACCATCAGTGAGCCGCCAATGTTTATCACGGTAACTCCCAGAGGTATATCCTTGATAGGCATAGCAATGTCTTCACCCTTTCCTGCACTTTCCGCAGGTATGGTAGTTGTTAACAGAGCTGCTATGGCACCCATGGAGGAAGCATCCTGTATGTTTCCGCCATTATTGAGCACATGGATGTCGATAAAGACCATCCATACTTCTTCTCCCTCCGTAATACACAACTTACTTAAATCAATTGCGCCTGATTCACGGACACCACGATCGGTCACCCTGGCCATCTCGATGGCATTCTCCCTTGGAGGACCTGCCTCAAAATCAGGAGAAGCGATCGGATTGAGTTCGAGACTCGTTATAATGACACCTTCACCGGCTGAATCCGGGAACGGAGTTCCGACCTGCATTTTTACTCCGACGAGTACTTCGGTATCACCATACTTGACCCATGCGGAGCCCTCGGCTTTATCGATAACATTTGTCTTAACTTCAATATCCCTTACTTCATCAAAAGCACGACCATCGGTACGTTTTCCCTTGAGCATAAGGTTGTAGATATAATCCCTTTTCAACACAGACATTACTTCATTGCTCACGGACCTCACCTCCCTCGGTAGTATCCTCTTCATCGTCTGTCTTCTCTTCAACAGTATCGACGAAATCCTCTTCTACATCCTCCGGCTCTTCTTCGTCATCCACGTCCTCGGATCCTTCATCCTCTTCCGATTCATCGGAAACGTCTTCTTCCCCGGAATCCTCTGTATCGCATTTTTCCAATGCTTCAACATCTACATCTTCGTCGATGTCATCGGGTATGTCTATATCAGCATCATCTGAGAACTTGGTCTTTAAAGCCTCTTTCTGCATCTCAAGAATCTGGTAGCAACCTTCCTTACACAGCTTGACAGCTTCCTTGAACTCTTCCTGTGTCAGGTCTCCGTCCATCTGCAGAAGTGTGATCTCACCGTCCTGGGTAATTGCTATGGGCAGGTCTGCCTCACCATAGTTATCCTCAGGCTTGTTAAGATCGAGGACAAGTTTTCCGTCAACCTTCCCTACCGCACAGGCAGCTACAAGACCTTTCATGGGGATTCCGGCATCTGCCAGGGCAATTGAAGCTGCGTTGATAGCAGCGGTCCTTGTACCGGCATCTGCCTGCAGAACCTCTGCAAAGACATCGATAACAGCACTTGGATAAAGATGTGTCATCACAACAGGTTCGAAGGCTTCACGACTTACCTTTGATATCTCGATACTTCTCCTGCTCGGACCGGGTCTTGCACGGTCCTCTACTGAGAAAGCCGCCATGTTGTATCTGTATCTGATAAGTGCAGAATCGGCTTTCTGCAGTCTTCTGGGATGAAGCTCCCTGGGGCCGTAAACTGCTGCAAGTATCTTATTGTTGCCCCATTCCAGATAACAGGAACCGTCAGCACGTGACAGCACTCCTATCTTGATCGTCATCGGTCTTATTTCATCAATTTGCCTGCCGTCCAGGCGTAAACCATTCTCATCAATGAACTTTTCAGGTTTATCATTCATACTAATTCTCCAACTTTCACGCAATCGGCCGCTAACTTTTGCAAAAAGGGTATATCCGGATCAATCGTCCGTTTCATCCAGAAGTGCGTCTACCTTTCTGTAGGTATCTTCAGGAATTTCGCTTTCATCTTCTACTTCTTCGGCCTCAGCAAGGTCTTCCTCAGCATCAACATCTCCCTCATCTCTCAGGAACTGACAGACCCTGTCCGTCAGTCCGCTTGTATGGGACTGCTTCATGATCATGTCTATAGCTTCGGTAAGACGATCCATATCATTTTCTTTTCCGTTGATCCAGATCCTTCCGTTCTGGCCCACGAAGATCTCGCTGTCTGCTTCTTTTTTAAGCATCGAGACCATCGAGCCGCCATGTCCTATGACCCGGGGGACCTTTGCAGGTACAACTTCGATTATCCTTCCCACTTTAAGAGGCTTTAATCCCCTCTCACGCATGGAAAGTTCCACCTTCATGGAAGGATTCACATCTTTAACACGTAACAGTGCTGAATCACCGACATCCATTATACCTGGCATTTTGTCGGAATCAACTCTTTTAGGATACTCGGAGACATGCAGCAGACCATCATAGGGAGAACCGATGTCAAATATCCAGTTTGAAGGAGTTACCTCAATAACAGTACCAATTACAAAATCCTTACTTGAAGGAATGTATTTTCCAGAGAACGGGATCACGGATATCTTGTTTCTTGTATTCTTGACCCCGTATAAAAGAGAATAGACCTTTCCGTCTTTCACATAAGTACCGGACCCCGAGTCTGCCTTGTTCTCAGACAGGAGCTGGCCCGGAAACACTATTTCTCGTTCCATTATCCATCCTCATAAAAGTTTAGTTTCAACATCCCCTTTGGTCAGGTGATTCACCAGTCCGTAGAAGTCATTCTGCAGACCTGCAGGCATTCTTACAACCGCAACCCAGGATCCGTCATTCTGCCACTCGTTCTTCACAAGGTTTCCAAACTTGGAGACATCTCCGTAGGATTTGGCAGCATATTCCGCAGGTATCTTCACAGCTATATCGACCTCTTCGAACCTGATGGGGATGATAGGACGGATGGCCTTCATAACGATATTAACCTGCTCATCCACGCCCTTGAAAAGATCTATATGGACCTTTGCCTCTTCCATGGCAGCCTCGATCCTTGCCCGTGGATGCGGGGTCTTTGTCTGGGGGTTGATCGCATTCTGTACAATGACGGTTACAACCTGTTTGGTCTTTTCCTCAAGCAGGAACTTTCTCTGCTCGGTTGTAAGCTGGAGTTCACCGTGTTCCAGTATCTGGCGGGCGGCCTCAATTACATCGGTAGTATCAAAGGTGTTCTCGATGTCGGATTCGGCTGCATGGTCTCCTTGATGGGCGTCGCTGAAAATAGATTCGACTGCGAGTATATCTTCAATCTTAACATCTTCGCCCCTGTTCAATGCAAACGCTCCGTCGGGATCTACCAATACCTCGAACTGATGTTTACCTTTCTTGAGCCTTGCAATTACTGCCTCATCAAGTGATACCATTTTCTTTCACCCCTAATTCCTGTCATTTATCACTTATTCGTCGGATCCTTCTTCAGGATTCTCTGAACTCTCTTCCTCTTCTTCCTCGCCTTCTGTGAACTCGTCCTTGAGTTCTTCCTGGATGCGGTCTACGTATTTTTCGACCTCTTCCTCGGAAAGCTTTATGAATTGCCTCTGTTCGAGTGTTACAAGTCCTACTTCCAGGGTAGCTGCATTGAGCTTACCTTCTGTGGACCTGTAAAGTGCTTTCATGCCCAGCATGATCGCATCTTCCATATCCATGTCGTCCTTGTAATCCGATTCGAAGATCTCCATGAATGAATTTCTGCCTGCACCGATTGCGGTTGCCTTGTACTCAAGCAGTGCACCGCTCGGATCGGTTTCGAAAAGGCGTGGTCTTGAGTCGTCAACACCTGCTATCAGCAGAGCGGTACCATAGGGACGGGCACCACCGTACTGGGTGTAGCTCTGTTTGTGGTCACATATCTTCTTTGCAAGTACCTCTACGCCTACCTGCTCGTCATAAGAGACCTTATTGATCTGGGCTTCCACCCTTGCTCTGTCAACCAGTGCACGGGCGTCGGCCACAAGACCTGATGTGGCTGCACCTATGTGATCGTCGATCTGGAATATCTTTTCAATGGATTCTGCTTCGATGAGTCTGCTTGTGATCCTTTTATCTACAAGAAGAACTACTCCGTCCTTTGCTTTTACACCCGCTGCAGTTGTACCCCTCTTAACTGCCTCCCTGGCATACTCTACCTGAAAAAGACGCCCATCGGGACTGAAAACAGTAATTGCACGATCATAACCCATTTGTGGTGTCATTTGCATCTTAACTTCATCTCCTGTATTAAAATAGTGAATAGTAATCTGTAGTCTTACTAGCTGAAATATGCATTCTACTCATTTATATGTGACTGTTCTACCGGGTTAAATACATCCACACCCGCTAAATACTTTTTTGTTGCAGCCCGAACAGTGCCCGATATTCCCAGGACATGGAAGAGAACTCTGGTACCCCTGACATCCCTTATGGTTGCAAGAACTGCACGAGTATTGCTCGTCCTTTCAGGTGAGCAGCGAACCACTCCCTTCATGTCTTCAAAGGCGAGCAACCTGATAGCACATTCACTTGCACCCACATCGCCAAGAAGTGAACCGGCGGCCGAGAATATCTCCCTTATCAGGTCATCTCTTTTCACAGGTCCTTCAGCAATGAGCTCGAAAGCCAGATATCTCCTGCCATCACGCAACGTCGGAGGTAATATCTTCATACGATATCATCTCCCCGGGAGCATTCATCCTCGATGTCCGTTCCGATTATCTCGACACCTTCACAGAGATATCCCTCTGGAGGGCGGTTCCCGGAAATGATCGCTTCAGGAATTGTGCTCAGGCCCCGTATAGCTTCCTCACGGGACATCCCGAACAATGCAGCAAGGGCGATGAGTTCCCTGGGTGCACGCATATCATAGACCGATTGAGGACTGCTGGTCAGCAGATAAGGGACATCGTATTTTCGTACAAGTTGCAGATTCTTTCTGAAATTGCTTAACGCATGTACCCTGTTACCTCCCCTCAGCCTGATAAGACTCCCAAGGTCAAAGGCAACAGCTACATTATTATCACTGGCTGCCTTTGCAAGCACGTGATTAAAACCATTTTCCCGGCCCATATTCATATCCGTAAGAATGTCAACCCTTGGATTCTCGACGGCAGCCCGGTTAATACTTTCAATTCCACCACATACCGTAATAAGGTCAACTCTGTCCCGGTACCTGTCAACAATACTGTGGATCTTCGAGGCATTTTTAGGCCTGATCGCCACAGCTGAGAAGATCTCGATATCCTCAAAGTCAAAATCAACTGAGGATATCTTAGAATTGGCAGGATAGTTTATGGCAATGCCACTGTATCCCAGATGACCTGCAGTTGCAGCTAGCTCTTCGACCCGGTTGCTGCTCTCTGGAACAAAACTAACACTGAGGTCGTAGTATCCGGATTCAACCAAACAATTCCTCCACAATCCTTCCGGCCTTCTCACGGTTTTTGGGATATGTGGCTATCTTTACACGGATCGCTATGGCATCCGAGGAGGACGTCATCTCAACCTGCCCCTCAAAGGCAGCCTGCTTGTCAAACCTCATGTGAAATACCTGCGCATCATCAAGACGATCCGGCATCTCAGACCTGAGGAGCTCTACATCCTCATCTGACATATTCTGCCTGATAAATCGGGCAAGAGCTTTAGATTCCTGTTTGCGTGAAACCTGTGCACTGAAGATCTTGATGGAATTGCCATAGTGGCCTTCAGCATCAATAATTTCCACGGATTCAGAAAGCTTATCGTCGTCAGCTCTGTCAGTGGAATTCAGTAAAAATAAGTCCAGGGCCTTTCTGACCCTGGCGGGATCTTCAGTCGAATGCGCGATCACACGCAAGTCGATATAATGGATCACTTTCCTTTGTTTTCGTTTGACCTGATACTTGGTCTGGTCTTCTCAGTACCGGTACCGCGTCCCATCATACCTCTGCCCTTGCGGCCTGCACTGGTCTTACCGCGCTGTGCACGGCCTTTGTGAGTACTGTTGCAGATCCAGTTGAGATTCCTGTCGCTCTTGATAACAGGATGGTTTGGGTCTACGAGGATAACTTCGTACCACTTGAGCTTACCGTCCTCTCCTACCCAGTAAGAGTTCAGTACTTCCAGGTTGGGGAACTTTCTTCCTGCACGCTCTTCTGCAATCCTCTGGATGCTCTTGCCTGCAGTTATCTTGTTCTTACCCATGTTGTGTGTACGTCTTCCACGCATGTACCTGGGTCTTCTAAGACCTCCCCTGCGTACCTTTACGCGGGCAACTACTATTCCCTGTTTTGCCTTGTATCCGAGTGAGCGAGCACGGTCAATTCTTGTAGGACGCCTGACCTTTGTGACAGAGCCTTCCTTTCTCCATTCCTGGAGTCTTTCCCATCTGAGCTCGCTGACGTAATTCTCGTCAGGATTCTTCCATGCATCCTTTATGTATGCGTAAAATGATCTGGACAATATATTCACCTTGTTTCATCTTCTTGTTTCACGGTTCAGCTTATATCAAAGCTACATTCCCACGGGACAGATCCCGACAATGAAACAGGACTAGTACCAACCTGATATGATTTAAAGTTTTTTGCCAATTTGAAAACAAAATCATTTTATAAGTAAGACACAATCAGACTGCAATGAATAGAACAAAGGCAAATTATTATGTCGATCTAATCCTCACACTGCTGTTCATTATGGTCCTCATCACAGGCCTTGTTATGTATCTTCTCATACCCGGTGGAGTAAGACATGGCAGATATCAGGAGTATCTTGGACTGACCAAGGCAAGCTGGACACTTATCCATAACCGCTCAGCAATCCTTATGACAGCAATGGTCGGATTACACCTGGCCCTGCACAAAAAATGGATAGGCTGTGCGACACGCAATATCTTAACCAGGAATAATAACAAAAAATGTGAATTAGCAGATCAAGAATGAACCAGGTTTATAAATGCAGTTCAGCGAGATTATTCCAGCATACTCAGATCTTCACCTGAACACATCATTCCCGTTACATTACCTTCATCGTCGGTGAGCAGGGAATCATACCAGCGAATTAAAACTTCACTGCCATCCTTGCATTCTGCCTTTACTTCGGAAAAATCCGGAAGGTCAGAGTTACCTCCAACAGCTTTCTTAAGAGAAGCTCTTACCTCAGCCCTCATATCCTCCTGAATAAGCGTATCCACAAAATCCTGACCTATCAGTTCAAACTCCTCATATCCGAAGGTTTCATTACCCTTTTTGTTGATCAGGTTTATCTTCAGGTCAGGATCGATGACAACAGCAATGAATCCCGCTTCTTCAAAATAGCTCATGGCGTCGTTCCTTTCAGCCAGTATCTTGTCCTGAAGATGTTTTATGCGCAGCAGTGACTTCACCCTGGTTACAAGCTCCAGTCTGTTCACGGGCTTACCAAGGAATTCGTCAGCACCGACCTCAATCCCTTTTATACGGTCATCCTTGCCTGATAATGCAGTCACCATGATCACGGGCAGGAACTGGGTCTCAACAGAGGTTTTCAGGATCCTGCAGACCTCATAGCCATTCATGTCAGGCATCATTACATCGAGAAGGACTATATCAGGTTTGTCAGTTTTTACTCTTTCCAGTGCTTCTCTGCCATTATATGCATTGATGACTTCATAATCCGATTTCAGATAGAGCCCCATCAATTCCACGATGGCCTGTTCATCATCAACTATGAGTACTTTGTCCCTTTTCTGCATCACCGATACTCCATTTTACTGCACATCTCAGATTATTAAATGCGTCTCAATATAAATATGATGGTTATTTAATCTTTCCTGCATTTACTTTGCTGACAAAAACCGTGCTTAATCCATAGATATTGAACTGTCAGCATATAAAATTTTAGGCGAAAGAGATACAATAAGTCATAAAGAGAAGAAAATTAGATGGGGCTGGTGAGATTTGAACTCACGATCGACGGGTCTCTCCGAACTGCTGCAAAACACAGCATCTGTTTAAGAGCCTTTATCAGTGCTCCAACGGTTCCTCACAGGCCAACCCCGTCGGGCAAGCCTCAGTAGACCCGTTGTTCATCATTTATCCGCTGGAGCCCGTCGCCATGCCGGACTAGGCCACAGCCCCTTAAATTCAGGCAGTATCCCCTGAATAAATCTTATCTATGATATATTTGGCGGTACCGGACCGCTTATGTGAATAATATCTGACCTCCGGGATCAGCTTTCCTCACACATTACACCTTCAAGATTGCCGAGTTTGCACAGCTCATTACAGAGCCCTTCGATCTCCCGGCGGATGTCCTCCCTGGTCTTACCATGCATGAGCGCGAGGTATATCGCACCTCCGGCACCCACGCCTTCTTTGACAAAACCGAGCTCATACTGCCTCAAACCCTCTGAACAGGAATCACCAAAGCACGGATCCACACCATAGCAACTTGCACCAAGCTCTCTGGATATATCAGCAAAACTGGCGGACTCGTCACCTGCAACATAACTTGTCGTGACGATGCTTATGTTGTCAGTGGGGTAGCCCAGGTGTTTGATCACCGCGTATATGGATTCCATCTGAGTGCCACCTGCAAGAATCACGCGCGTATCACCAAGACCTGCGGCAATGCCCGCAACCGCCACCATCATGGGATCACCCACACAGCTTATGGCTTTGAACGGATCATCACGGAGAGAGCCGAATGTAATTCCCGAGGACTTAAGTGCGGCTTCAACTACCTCTCTTTTGAGCTGCAGAGGATTTGAGGATGAGCTGCTGCTTACATTACCGTCATAACCCAGAGACTGGAGCACCGCATTGGCCGTTGTTGTACCCGCGGGTATACTCTCACCGATCATTACAAAATCATGCTTCTCAGCAAGCTCCTGACCCAGTTTAAATGCATTATTAAAGGCCTTTTCAACCTCCATGACTGCAACCGATCCCCTTATATCCAGACCCGGCTGGCCCCCTATGTCCACAAGCGGAACCTCCTTTGCAGGCATTACCCTCAGGCCTGCGTTCACAAGTAAGTGAGGCACACCCGTAAGTTGCAGGGCAGCCCTTGTTATGAGTGCGGGAGTGGGAGTGTCATAGGGAGGTGTCATTGGCAGGATAGGAATGTCAATTATAGTCCCCTTGTACAATACTTCCGCATCTCCTGCCGGAGTATAGTCTGTAAGCTTTGCGGTTTTTCCTGCCGCCGAAAGACCCTCTATATAGGCTGTTTCGGTGTTGGCAAGAACACATACGAAAAGTGGTTTCTCAGGTAACCTTGCATTCTCGGGTGATAGGGAGTCCATGTTTATCACCTAACCTATTTTAGAGGGTATATATGATATTTTCCAGACAAGTATGCGAGGCTCAGTAGGTCCTCGCAACATAGACCATGTTATCAGCATCTCCGTCACATACGACACATTTACCACGACACTCATCCTGTGAAGAAGGGATTCCAAGGATTCCCGCACCGACCTCATCCTCGAGCTTGAGTCCGCAGTCCTTGTCACCACACCAGAACACCTTTGCAATACCGCTGGCAAGGTTTTTCTTGATCTCAGGAACACTCTCGCATTTAATTATACGCTTCTCGAGTTCCTGCTCAGCAGTTTCATAGAGATTATCCTGTATGTCAGAGAACAGCGAAACTACTTCCTCTTTTATATTGTCCAGAGGCACCTGCTGCTTTTCTCCCGTATCACGGCGAGCAAGCATTGCCGCATTCTTCTTGAGATCCCTTGGTCCGAGCTCAAGCCTTATAGGCACACCCTTCATTTCCCATTTGTAATACTTGGCACCCGGACGGTTGTCGCTTGCATCGAGTTTGACACGTATCCCAGCAGCCTCAAGTTCCTCCTTTACCTTTTCACATGCCTGAAGTACATTTTCAGCTTCCTTGAAGATGATAGGGATGATCACAACCTGCACCGGAGCTACCTCAGGAGGCATCATAAGACCTTTGTCATCACCATGTATGGATATCAGTGCTGCTACGGAACGCTCGGATATACCATAGCATGTCTGATGAGCATAGACCTGCTCACCTTCTGCATCCTCGTACTGGATATCAAAGGTCTTGGCGAAATTATCCCCCAGATGATGAGCCGTACCTACCTGGAGGGTCCTGCCATCGGGCATGAGCGCATCCGTGGCTATGGTGTAATCCGCACCAGGGAACTTATCCCAGTCAGGCCTTTTGGAAGCAAGTACGGGGATTGCAAGTTTGCGGTAGAACTCCGTGTACAGCCTGATAGCTTCATCAACCTGTGCCGCAGCATCGTCCCATGTGGCATGGACTGTATGAGCTTCCTTGAAGGATGTGATCTCACGCAACCTGATAAGAGGACGTGTGTGCTTTGTCTCATACCTGAAGGTATTGACAATCTGGTATAACCTGAGAGGCAGGTCTGCATGGGAGCGGACCCACAGTCTGTACATGGGATAAATGGCAGTCTCACTGGTCGGACGCAGTGCGAGTTTTACATCTAGCGGGGACATACCCCCGTGTGTAACCCAGTAGACCTCGTCCTCAAAACCCTTGATGTGTTCCGCCTCTTTCATGAATTCGTTTTCCGGGATCAGAAGAGGGAACATTGTTTCCTGGTGATCCTCATCCAGGAGTTGCCTGATCAGATCATAGACGTTTCTTCTGAGGTTGAAACCAAAGGGATACCATACGTATAATCCCTTGACAGGATAGCGGACATCCATGATCTCTCCTTTCTGAAGGATGTCGTTATACCATTCGCTGAAATTTTCTTTTGAAGGCAGTGCAGCCTCTTTCTCTTGTTCTGCCATATAAGTCACCTGATATGAACTTGATTTTGGCTACATAAACAAGTACATTGCTTATAGCCGTTTCCTTCGGAACTTAAGACAGAGAAAAGTCTGCGAGTAAAATCACCGAAAAAAGAAGTCATTCCTGTTCATCTTCTTTCAGACACAGGAACCACGGGTTGCATTTTTTGTCTTCTTTTACCTGTTGTTGCCTTTCTTTTGCCCCGACCCATGTAGGTGGATTCGGAACTATCACGTCCTCACCGGGATGCCAGTTCTCGGGAGTATATACGTGCTCACTATCGGACTTTTGCATGGCCTGAAGCAATCTCTTAATCTCGTCCATATTCCTTCCGTTGGAAAAAGGATAATAGAACATTGCACGTATCTTGGCCTGCGGATCGAT
>DACO01000022.1:0-34835 GCA_002508635.1 Methanolobus sp. UBA118
ATACTAACTACAAAATGTCATAAAGATACTAGTCTTTCTATCCGCAAGAAATCATGAATAATCTAGATGTAATGATTATTCATGATAATTACTCGGAACCTATTTATACTTACATGATAGTTTCATCTTTGGTGATCAAATGCGAAAAGAAGTGATCCAAGTGGTATCACGGGACAATGGAGGACTTGTTTCCAAGAAGATTAAGGCAGCGCCTTATGAGTTCACCATTGCTACACGTGCCAAGTGGGAAATGGTAATCTCCGATGAAGACCTCGAAATCCGTGCGGGTGAGTTTAAAAGGGTCACAGTAAAGGAGATCACCCTGGAGCCTGACATGGTAGCTATTCCATGTACTTTTACGCACCATGCAATAGTTTCGTTGATCAAGGTGGGTGCTAAGGGTGGAGCAAAGCCTGTGGACAGCGAACGTGTAATCAAACATGCATATGTACTGGGTCAGGAGAGTGGCAGGATCAGGGAAGGCGATCTGATAGCAGTTCTTAACCTCTTCCCGATAATGTTTACTCGTGAAGCTCTGAATCCCAAAGCCGTCAAATAATCGGGGGTAAGTTCATGGAAACCTGTACTATTTGTGGCGAGCTTCAGGACTATAAGCATTATGAAGGCTACAATATCTGCACTGCATGCGTGGATATCATGGAAGATGTCATGGGAGAGTATTTCGTGCGCACAATTAAGAGTAATATTCCCAAGGCGCATGCTGGCTATCTGAGATATCTTAACAATACTACCAAGTACATCTCGGATTATAAGAAAATAACAGAGAAATCCCACCAACATACAAGAGATGTTGGGGGTCGTGTATCCGAGGCAATGGAAAATAATAATGGGAATCCTTCGAAGCAGCGGTATTTCGAGCATATGCAGAAGGTGCTTGACTGGCTTGAGAGCACTCCGCAGTTCTACCATTACTACTTCAAGGAATATTATGTATGTCCCGGATGCAGGGCTTCGATCTTTGAGAAATATTCCCGACGCAATTTGGGAGACTGGATGGTAGTAACATGTTCGGAATGCGATATGGTAATTAAAAAATACTATTCTCCAAAGCAGGTGTGACCCGGTATTTTGATATGCGGGATCTTCCTGCATTCTTTGTTTCTTTCCTTAACTTCTTCCTTCTGCACTATGTTACTGTTCTTAACTTATCACTGCGTCAGTATATGCAAAAACTGAGTCTGCTTGCATGTCTCATTGTTTAAATACTTATCTTTTGTTCATATAGTGCTCAAATCCGAATTTCTGAGTTCTATAGCCTTGATTGCCACAATTTAAATATAATGAATTTATATCAACTAATAGCCAACTCAATCTATTGAAAAATATATCAAAAGATATGATTTGATTTATTTAATTGCAGACTTGGTATATGAAAAAAAACACACAGAAGGTATTTTATACATATAATAAGTCTACGTAATAACCCTCAGGAGAATTGTTATGTCAGAAATAATCGATATGGGTAACATAATATATAGTTACATACCGGTTGCAATAATTCTTGTTGTGGCATTACTGATGCCTCCTCTGACCATGTTCTTAGTTAAGGCACTAAGTCCGAGGAGTAAATCTGCAGCAAAATATCAGACATATGAAGCCGGTTCGGTCCCTACCGGGGATGCCAGGATACAGTTCAATGTCGAGTATTATCTTTATGCCATTGCTTTTGTTCTCTTTGATATAGAGGTCCTGTTCTTATATCCATGGGCTACTATCTTCAAAGGACATGGAATTACTCAATTAGCAACCGTCGAAATGCTGGTCTTTATTTTTGTTGTATTGTTCGGTTACGTCTACCTCTTAAAGAAGGAGGCTCTTAAATGGATGAAGTAGAGCAAACAGAAGCTGAACAGACCGAAGTTGAAGAAAACGAAGCTGAAAATTTCGGGTATGATGATGTTCCCGGCGTCACACTTACAGACAGCAATGCGATCAGTGACTTTTTGAAGAAAACCAAGGTCCAGGATGTTCTTAACTGGGGAAGGAAGAATTCACTCTGGTTTACGGTAAATGCAATGGGATGCTGTGGTGTGGAGCTGCTTTCCACAGGAATGGCCCACTATGATACCGACCGTTTCGGAATCATCCCGCGTAACTCTCCAAGACATGCCGATGTGCTTATTATCAGCGGATATGTGACAAAGAAGTACCTGCCTGCACTCAAAAGGGTCTGGGATCAGATGCCTTCACCCAAGTGGGTAATCGCCTTTGGAGACTGTGCCATAAGTGGTGGTCCTTTCTATGAGTCATACAGCACTCACCAGAACGTTGATGAGATCTTCCCGGTGGATGTTTTCGTCCCGGGCTGTCCTCCAAGATGTGAGGCTCTTATTCAGGGTTTTGTTGAACTTCAGAAAAAGATCGAAGCTAAGAAAGATAGGGGTACGGAATATTGAGGTGAAAAAATGGATGCCAATACTATAATTGATTCACTTTCAGGTCAGTTCCCTGATGATATATACGATACCGATGTGGAGTCCGGAATCAGAATACTTGCCAAGGTAAAACCTGAGAATGTAGTGGAAGTATGCAGATATCTCAAGGAAGACCTGTCCTTTGACCACCTGGGTTGTGAGTTCGGTGTTGATTACCCGGACAGGAATGAGATTGAGGTCGTATACCTCATAAGCTCATATGACCATCCTGTAGTACTTACCTTAAAGGCGATCCTTCCAAGGGACAATCCTGAGATTGAATCGGTTGTTCCTGTTTACTGGAATGCCAACTGGTACGAAAGAGAAACCTACGAACTGTTTGGTGTGAAGTATATCAACCACCCGGACCTCAGGCAGCTTGTACTTCCGGAAGAGATGCTGGGCGAGTGGCCACTGCGTAAGGATTACAAGGGCTTCCCCAATAAGACAGCTAAGAATTTGGTGTGAGGATTCATTATGTTGGAAGAAAAAGTTGGACCTTCTGAAATGATAGTACACATCGGGCCACAACACCCGATGCTACCGGGACCGTTCAGACTGAACGCCAGGCTGAGGGGTGAAACGGTTGTTGATTCCGAGGTCGAGATGGGCTGGATCCATAAAGGGATCGAAAAGATACTTGAGAATAAGACGTATCTTCAGGGAATAACCATCGTTGACAGGATATGCTATCTTGCGGCACTGAGCAATGAAGAAGCATATGTCGGATGTGTCGAGAAGCTTGCAGGTATAGAAGTGCCTGAAAGGTCACAGTACATCCGTGTTATTGTCGAAGAGCTTTCCAGATTACAGAGTCACCTGCTTGGTATGGGAGAATATGCTTCCTTTGTTGGTTTTGTAAGTATGTTCATGTACACCATCAAGGAAAGGGAAGATGTACTGAGTTTACTTGACTCCATAACAGGAGCCCGTATCACTCACAGCTTCCTGAGATTCGGTGGTGTCAAGGATGATATTCCACCCGGTTTCAGGGATGACGTCAAGCGTGTTTTCCCCAATGTCAGAAAGGCGATAGATTCCTACGAAGACATGTACAGCACGGATTCGATCTACAGGGCAAGAACCGTAGATGTAGGTGTGCTGACAGCCGATGTTGCAAAGGATCTGGGAGTCTCGGGACCACCACTCAGGGCAACCGGTGTACCTTTTGATATCAGGAAGGATGAACCCTATCTTGTTTATGAGGACCTTGATTTCAAGGTATGTACGGAAACAGCCGGTGATGTCTATGCAAGGATACAGGTCCGTCTCGATGAGATGCGTGAAAGCATGTATATAATCGAGCAGTGTCTTGACCAGATGCCTGAAGGACCCCTGTTCGCTGAAGACACTCCCTATGGCAAGAGGTCTCCTGTCATGAGAATTCCTGCCGGTGAGGTATATCACCGTGTGGAAGACCCAAGAGGAGAAATGGGATTCTATATGGTCTCCGACGGTTCAGACAAACCATACCGTGTGAAGATCAGAGGTCCGGTCTACCCCACACTGCAGACATTGCCACCTCTTCTCAAGGGTGTCAAGGTTGCGGATATCGTGGCGATTGCCGGAAGTATGGACACATGTACAAGCGAGGTTGACAGGTGATAATTATGGAGTTACCGGAAATTTTATTCAATCCTCTTGTAAGGGGTATCCTGGGTCTGTGCCTGATGGGTGCAATATTCCTTGGTGCCATGGCTGCCGTATGGTTCGAGCGTAAACTCTCGGCAGACATCCAGCAGAGATACGGTCCTATGAGAGTAGGTCCCCATGGATTATTCCAGCTGGTTGCCGATGCTATCAAACTGTTCACAAAAGAAGATATTATACCGAAGAATGCTGACAGAATATTATTCGTAGCAGCACCTATTCTTCTGATGGGTTCTGTTTTCCTGATGCTTGTGGCAATCCCCTTCGGTGCCGTGATATTTGACGGCAACACCTATCCGATAGCAGCTACCGAGATGGATATCAGTATTCTCTATATAGAGGCCATGTCCTCCATATCGATCGTCGGTATCTTCATGGTGGCATACAGTGCCAATAACAAGTATTCTCTTCTTGGTGCTTTCAGGAACTTCGCACGTATGATCGGATACGAGGTCCCACTCGGTATCTGTGTCGTGAGTGTAGCCATAATGGCTGGTTCACTGAACATCATAGAGATTGCCGAGGCACAGAGCCCGCTGTGGTTCATTGTATTGCAGCCTTTAGGTTTTATCGTGTTTGTTATCGCTCTGCTGGCTGATATGGGACGTCTTCCCTTCGACCAGAACGAATCAGAAGAAGAGCTAATTGCAGGATGGATCACCGAATACACAGGTATGAGGTTCGGTCTTGGTTTCTTCGCAGAGTACATCCACCTTATCCTTGGTTCAATGCTCATTGTACTGTTGTTCCTCGGAGGCTGGAACCTGCCTGAATTCCTTACTTCGAATTTGATACTCGGTATTATCCTCCCGACTGCCTTCTTCCTTGGAAAGGTTGTTCTGGTGATGCTGGG
Organism: Methanolobus sp. UBA118; assembly: GCA_002508635.1. Classification (GTDB taxonomy): domain Archaea; phylum Halobacteriota; class Methanosarcinia; order Methanosarcinales; family Methanosarcinaceae; genus Methanolobus. The sequence continues at coordinate 4,939 of DACO01000022.1, forward strand.
AATCATAGCTCTCAGATGGGCTGTCCCGAGGTTCAGGATCGATCAGGTAGTAGATCTTAGCTGGAAACGCCTTCTGCCTTTATCCCTCCTTAATCTCGGATGGGTAATCGCACTTGGTCTGCTGGGGGTATGAATAGATGGTCATTAAAAATTTAATGAAAGCTGTTAAGAACATTTATTTCGGCCCTCCTGTTACAAGAATGTGTCCGGAAGTACCCACAAAGCTTGCAGACAGGTTCAGGGGCTTACAGAAACTTGACAAGAGTAAATGCATAGGTTGTGGAATATGTGCAAATACATGTCCCAACAATGCAATTAAGATAGTAAAGGCCCGTGTTAGTCCGGGCAGTGACAAAAAAAGATGGTTCCCTTCAATTGATATAGGCCACTGTCTGTTCTGTGGTCTTTGCATTGATCAGTGTCCCAAAGATGCTCTCTCAAACAGCAAGGTATACCTTACAGGTATTATCCGCTGGCAACATGAGGACCTTCTCTTTACGCCGGATATGCTGGCAAGGGAAGTTGACATCAATGCTGAGGAAGAGGCCGGCGAGGAGGTGAGCAGATGGACCCCACAGTAGGTACCATCATTGAACTTATTATTTTCTCAATCCTGGCCTTCACAGCGATACTTTTCTCAATATTCGTTGTGAGTGCAAGGAACGTTGTCAGAGCAGCGATCGCACTGGTAATATCCATGTTCGTAGTTGCAGCCCTGTACATCATGCTGAATGCCCAGTTCCTGGGAGTTGTCCAGGTACTCGTATACATAGGTGCAATTGGTGTATTGATCCTGTTCGCAGTTATGCTTACAAAAAAGGAGTTTGGTACGGATGATGAATAACGAAATAACGATTAACCCGATGAAGATTCTCACATCAGTATACAACTTCTTCAGGCCACGTATACTCGGGATGACGGTCGCATTCCTTTTCCTGGCCGTCCTCATGGTATCTGTATTCTTCACCAGCTGGCCAGCTGTTGACCAGATCCCACAGAACCTTGATGATCCAAGTAACATTCAGGGAATTGGAGTAATGATCTTCACGGACTTTGTAGTACCCTTTGAGATTCTCTCAATAATATTACTATCATCACTCATGGGTGCTATCTACATGGCAAAAGGAGATGGTAGCCAGTGATACCTGTTGAACTCTACATAGGTCTTGCCGTGATCATATTCACCATAGGTCTCTATGGTTTCATGACACAGCGCAGCGGTATCCGTATGTTGATGTCTGTTGAACTCATGCTCAACTCCGCAAACCTGAATCTGGTTGCATTCTCAAGCTATAATGCAGACCTTACCGGACAGGTATTCGCTCTGTATTCCATCGCACTTGCAGCTTGTGAAGCAGCGATTGGCTTTGCGATACTTATGGCCATCTTCAGGATGAAAGATACGATCAATCTTGATTCATTTAACGTATTGAGGTGGTAAAAATGGCAATTGGAGATTTCGCATTCTTAATACCACTACTACCTGCACTTGCATTTGTACTGACTTTCTTCCTCGGGAAGAAACTTCCAAATGGCGGTGCAATAATACCAATAGCAGCGATCGCAACATCTTTTGTGATATCTCTGCTTATTACATTGAACCTGCTTCAGAACCCTGAAGAGGTTATTACTCAGTCTTACAGCTGGTTTGCTCTGTTCAATGTGGGTGTCCTTGTGGACCCGCTGGCAGCAGTAATGCTCACAATGGTGACATTTGTCAGTCTGCTCATACACATCTATTCAGTAGGCTACATGTCCCATGACGCAGCACCTTCCAGATACTTTGCAGAGACTGCGCTTTTCACAGCTTCAATGCTGAGTCTTATACTCTCAGACAACATCCTTCAGCTCTTTGTCAGCTGGGAACTTGTTGGTCTGTGTTCTTACCTGCTCATCGGATTCTGGTACCAGAAGCCTTCCGCGGCAACAGCTGCAAAGAAAGCTTTCCTGACAACCAGGATTGGTGACGTTATGTTCCTTGCAGGTATTGTCCTGCTGTTCGCAGATCTGTTTACGATCTTCAACGGCACGATCCCCGCAGGTACCTACATACTCAGGTTCGACGAGATATTTGCTCACATTCCGGAAATAGCAGCGATCAACGCTAACATCTTTGGAATGGAAGTGAGCCATATTACTATTATAACACTGCTCTTCTTCGGAGGTGCGGTAGGTAAATCAGGTCAGTTCCCGCTTCATGTGTGGCTTCCTGATGCAATGGAAGGTCCTACAACCGTTTCAGCTCTCATACACGCAGCAACAATGGTTACAGCCGGTGTCTATCTGGTTGCAAGGACATTCCCGATGTTCATAGCAGCACCTGATTCACTGCTTGTGGTCGCATACCTTGGTGCCTTCACAGCGATATTCGCAGCAACCATGGGTATCGTAATGAACGATCTCAAGCGTGTACTTGCATACTCCACCATCAGCCAGCTCGGTTACATGATGCTCGGTCTTGGTGTCGGAGCGGCAATCGGTGCAGAAGCAGTGGGTGTTTCACTCTTCCACCTGATCAACCACGCATTCTTCAAGGCTCTTCTCTTCCTGTGTGCAGGCAGCGTGATCCACGCAGTGGGCACACATGATATGAGACAGCTCGGAGGAGTGGCCAAGGTCATGCCGATAACTGCGCTGACAATGATCATTGCAGCATTTTCACTCGCAGGATTCGGTATACCAGGTACATCCATCGGTTTCAGCGGTTTCATGAGTAAGGATCCAATAATCGAGAGTGCATACCTCTTTGCAGAAAGCAGTGGTATGTGGTTACCATACCTGTTCTCGATCGTTGCGGCACTGCTGACATCCCTGTATATATTCAGGCTGATCTTCATGACGTTCTTCGGTAAGCCACGCACGGATTACGGAGGACATGAGTCACCTGCTTCAATGACAATCCCACTCTCCATACTCGCATTGTTCGCACTGGTCTTCGGTGCTCTTACAAGAACATCGTTCTATCATTTCCTTGAAGAGACCTTTACGAACAACTTCGTGAACATGGACATCCCTGCACTTGCGGAAATGGGAGGTTACCACCTTGCATCCCATGCAGGACACGAGCCTCTGCTCATATTATGGATGCCATTGATAGTTGCAGTTGCAGGTCTTCTGATCGCATATCTGGTATACGGACTGAAGATAGTCAACATGGATAACCTTGTTTCAAGGAACAATCCTGTTTACAAGCTTCTTTATAACAGGTACTATCAGAACGAGATCTTTACAGACTTCTTCTCTGTAAAGGTGATCTATGAAGGATTTGCATTTGCATCCCGTTCCGTCGAACGTGGATTTGACTGGCTCGTCAACTGGATAAGTGATATTACGATCGAGACCGGAGAATCTGTACGTCAGTTCCAGACCGGAGTGATACAGACCTATGCAACCACCGTGGTTGCGGGAGTCGGTCTTCTGATCATACTTATCAGAGTGATCATGGAGGTAATCTGATGATATTATCTTTAATCGTGCTGATACCTCTGATATTTGCAGCACTTACACTACTTACAAAAACAAAAGAACAGGCAAGGGGAATGGCCCTTGTAGCAACAGTTGCAGTACTGATACTCACATTGTACATGTACTTCAACTTTGACAGTACGATAGCGACTAACCAATTTGAAGAAATGTACCAGTGGGTCCCATCCCTGGGAATAACCTATCATCTTGGTGTGGACGGAATTGCAATGCCATTGATACTTCTCAATGCGATCGTGCTTCCGTTCCTCATCCTCTACACATGGAATGATGACAGGAAGGCTCCAAATAAGTTCTATGCACTCATTCTGGCAACAGAGGGTGCAGCTATCGGTGTATTTGCAGCACTGGACTTCTTCCTGTTCTACATATTCTGGGAACTTACTCTCATACCGCTCTTCTTCATGGTGAGCATATGGGGAGGTCCCAACAAACACCACGCATCAATCAAGTTCTTCATCTACACTCATGTTGCATCTCTTGTGATGCTGCTGGGTATATTCGGACTGTATTTCGCAGCCTGGGACGCCACAGGTGTACCAAACCTGGACATCCCGTATCTGCTGTCTCAGTTCCAGTTCATCGAATCCGGTCTGATGAAGGACCTGATTTTCCTTGCATTGCTGTTCGGTTTCATCGTGAAGCTGCCTGTGGTTCCGTTCCATTCATGGCAGCCTGACGCATATACCGAGGCACCTACTGCCGGTAGTGTGCTTTTTGTGATGCTCAAGATCGGTGGATACGGTATCTTCAAGATAATGCTTCCACTGCTTCCGTTCACAGCATCACCTGATCTGATGATCACAATACTTGCAGCCCTTGGTGCGATAAGCATAATCTACGGTGCATTCGTCGCTCTCTCACAGAGGGACCTTAAGAGAATGATAGTATACTCCAGTGTAAGTCACATGGGATACGTAACCCTGGGTGCAGCCGGTCTGGTATCTCTTTCAGTATCCGGTGCAATGTTCCAGCAGTTCTCACACGGACTTATCATGAGTGTTATGTTCATGGCCAGTGGCGTGATCAACGCTGCCACAGGAACCAGGATCATCAATGACCTTGGAGGACTTGCACAGAAGATGCCAAAGCTGGCAGTGATAATGGTACTGACCTTCATGGCTTCCCTCGGTCTTCCTGGACTTACCGGTTTTGTTGCCGAGGTGTCCGTCCTTTCAGGAACATTCGTGAACTTGCCGGTATATGTGATGATCGCACTGCTTGCAATCGTTATAACAGCAGCATACCACCTGTGGGCTCTTCAGAGAGCAATGTTCGGTGTATTCAATGAAAAACTCGGCACAATCGTCGACATAAACAGTTATCAGACATTGTCCATGGGACTCATTGCAATACTCATACTGTACTTCGGACTTAATCCAAGCCCGGTGCTTGATATGATGTTGACAAATTCAGAAAACATAATCAGCCTTATGGCTGCAATGGGGGTGTGAATCATGGATCTGATGTTATTAGCTCCTGAGATCACCCTCGCAGTAACAGGCCTTGCAGTATTGCTCATAGGCCTCTTCCTACCAGTTGGCTCAAAAAAGATATTGGGATTCATCGCAAGTATCGGTGTACTTGCCGCCCTGGTTCTGACGGTCACAAGCCTTGGAACCGAGGCGATGATGTTCAATGATACATTGTCGATCGATGCGCTGTCCCAGTTCTTCAAGATAGTCTTCCTTGTGGTTGCATTGCTGTTCACGATCGCATCCATCAAATACATGGAAGGCAACAAAAATGCCGAGGAGTTCTTCTCACTCGGAATATTCGCGACCATCGGTATGATGTTCGTAGCATCCGCAAACGACCTTATGGTACTCTTTGTGGCTTTCGAGCTTGCAAGTCTGGCAACCTATGCCCTTGCAGGATTTGAGAAGACGAACCAGAAGTCACTGGAAGCCTCCATGAAGTACTTCATGATAGGCTCTCTTTCAGCGGCCCTGTTGCTCTTTGGTATCAGTTTCATTTACGGAATGACAGGTACCACTAACATTCCTGCCATTGCAGAAAATGCCGCAGGTCTTGTAACAAATCCTATAGGAATCGTTGCTGTGATTCTTCTGATAGCAGGATTCGGTTTCAAGATCGCTCTTGTACCATTCCACATGTGGGCTCCTGACACATACCAGGGTTCACCATCAGTGGTCTCATCCCTGCTTGCGGCAGGTTCCAAGAAAATGGGTATCGTGGCAGCTTTCAAGGTATTTATCGTAGCCCTGATCGCACTGCAGGTCGAATGGCAGACAGTGTTCGCTATACTGGCGGTCGTCACAATGACCTATGGTAACGTGGTTGCAGTAACCCAGACCAGTGTCAAGAGGATGCTAGCATATTCATCCCTTGCACAGGCAGGTTACATCTCAATGGCATTTGTAGTACTTACACCATTGGCACTTAGCGGTGGTATACTCTACGCACTGTCACATGGCTTCATGAAGGCAGGAGCTTTCATTGCAACCGCAGCAGTGGTATACATGGTACTCTCAGAGAACAAGGATACAGAGGATCCTGACCATCTTGATAACTTCAGGGGTCTTGGAAGGAGGATGCCGATAACAGCACTCTCAATGACTATCTTTGTATTCGCTCTGGCCGGTATACCTCTTACAGCAGGTTTCACGAGTAAGTTCGTACTATTCTCATCCACAATCCAGGCAGGATTTGTCTGGCTTGCTGTGATTGCCATACTTAACAGTGCACTGTCACTGTACTACTACGCCAAGATCGTGAAATACATGTACTTCCTGCCAACAGATGCAGATAAGGTATCAGAACCACTTCCATACACCATCGCTCTTGTCATAGCTGTGATCGGTGTCCTTGCGATTGGTTTCTGGCCCGAGCCTTTCAGCTACTGGGCAATGGAAGCAGCAAAGGTATTGATTCCGGGAGGTATGTAAAATGGCAGATTGTGATCTATGCGGAGTTGCTATTCCCACAGTCGTACCGGTTCAGGTGTTCAAGCCAAAGTTCGCCCACTCCTATCCACATGGAATGTGGCAGGGGCTTTGCGAGGACTGCCTGAATGCTGCAAAGGAATCACACGATAAGCAGGAAGAATCTCTTTCCTGCGGAATTGCAGGAAAATGTGATCTTTGTGGCGGAATAGAACGTCTCCATCCTGTACTGATCAGCAGGCCATCCTTCTCCAAAGGTGCGGATGAGGATACTGTCAGGCTCTGCAAAAGGTGTCTTGACTCAGTAGACAAGGCATCTGAAGAATGGGAAAAGGAGAAATCCGAAAGCGAGCACGAACACCATTGAATGAATCGGTCTTACCGGTTCTTTCTTTATTCTTTTTTGAAATCTTAAATGCTACTACAGCACGCTTCCTGGAATTAAATTAATGTTTTAAATTACTGGAATTACTGTTTTTTCCATCTGTTAATATCCCTATCGATCTTTTCTACGTCTTCATCGATTCTTTTCTGCATTTCCTCAGTCATTCCTTTTTCACCGAGTGCTCTCCTGATATCTGATGTACTGTCATACTTTTTATCAGGAATGTCCTGCAGATCAGAGATTATGTTCTCGGAAGCATGATGTTTTCTGGCAAAGTCAAGAATATCTCTTTTATTCTTCGGATATTCCATTCCTTCCAGTGCTTCCTGTACGGCGGCTGCATTGCTTCTCATATTTTCACTCCCCATAAGGTTTAGTAACTACTCATGAGTAATATTCGACCGATAGTATATATAAATACTAGAAAAACATCTACATCTGGAATTTATGTACTTATCAACCCGCTTGATAGCATTTAAACGTGTAAGTGATACTGTTAGTTAAATTTGCTACCTTCACATTATAATTTATTTAATATCCGTAATACTTAAATAAGCTGACACCTCATATAAATTAGGGGAAGGCAAACAGATTGCCTTATTTGTAACTAAAAGGGAGTGATAACTATGGCTATGCCAGAAATATTTTCAGCCAGTAACTTAGAAGGAGACAAAGTCATAAATTCAAAAGGTGAAGAACTTGGTAAGATAAAGGATGTCGTACTTGATGTGACTAACGATTCAATCGCTTATGTCGTTATATCCTTCGGTGGTTTTATGGGCGTTGCAAACAAGCTTTTCGGTGTACCCATCGAAGCTTTAAAGAAGAAACCCGGTGAGGACGTTTTCGTCCTGAATGTTGAAAAGGAAAGACTAAAGGATGCTCCGGGTTTTGACAAGGACAAATGGCCGGGTATTTCCGGTGAGGCACAGATGGACTACGCAGCGTGTATCTATGGTTATTATGGATATGAATGTCCGTATCAGTCAACTGAGATACTCGGTGAGAGTGAAAGAACATGGGACCGCTCACTTGAACAACCAAGTGGTCGTACGATCGAGGAGATGGGTGGCATAAAGGAAGAAGGAAAAACCCTCGAAGGTCTTGGTGGCATAAAGGAAGAAGGAAGAACTCTAAAGGGGTCTAAAAGAAAATCTGAATAAGGACTGAATAAGTAGAAAGTCTTACAGAAGATGTATGCGGAGTTAGCGACTCCTGGCATATTCCTTTTTATCTTTTGACATGCCACGAATTTTGATTTTACTTTGCCTGGTTATAGACTCTGTTCTATTGCATCCATAATGTTTTATAAAGCCGATCAGGTAATTTCTGTACGGCCCGATCGGCTTCTATCTAAGGCGCTCATTGAACTGGTTCTAACTGTTCACGGACTATGTGGTCTCACCTGCCTGAGAACTCACTGCTTAAATCTGAAGCAGTCTCATACCTCTTATCCGGTATTTTTTGCAGGTCATCCATTACGTTCTGCGAAGCACCGTGGTCTTTGGCATAATCCAGGACTTCTTTCTTTTGTTTAGGATAGTTTATGCCTGCAAGTGCTTTCTGTACTTCAGCAGCATTGGATTTCAATATGTCACCTCCCACTCATCAATTGAGTTAAACCCGATTCACTGTTATATTCTCTGATATAAATAAATACTCTTATAATAATTAATATAAAAAATACTTCTCTTGATATTGAAAATTAGTTTCAAAAATAAAGCCTTTATATGCTTTCTAATTTATATGTTTCTGGAAACTTTTGCTTCGAATCAAATTCCAGGTCTAAAATCTGCCTTAAACATAATCTTTTCCCGACAATATTTCTCAGATTTTACTGTAGTTGTATTCTTTGATTGAATTATTAAAAACGCTATACGTCACCTTAGTTTCGCAATACTTAAATAAATCCGGAATAGATACTCTCGATGAGGTAGACCGCATCATATCGAAAATCAAAAGGGAGTGGTTATATGGCTGTACCAAATATTTTGTCAGCTGGCAGTATGGACGGAGATAAAATAGTAAACGACCAGGGTGAAGACCTTGGAGACGTAAAAGATGTAATGATAGATCTTGAAAGCGGGTCGATTGCCTATGTAGTATTATCCTTCGGAGGTTTCCTTGGTTTAGGGGACAAATTATTCGGAGTTCCGGTGGAAGCCTTAAGGAAAAAACCCGATGAACATGAATTCGTTCTTGATGTGGATAAACAGAAACTGGAAAATGCTCCGGGATTTGATAAAGATAACTGGCCTGGTACCCATGGTGACCATCAGGAATACATGAGAACCATCTACACCCATTATGGCTATGAGCAGTTTCCGGGCAGGGAAACACCAATCATCGGAGAAGAAAGAGAAGAAGTGAGACCCAGAGAAGAGTCAAAGCAAACAAGAGAGCAAGCTCCTGAAGCTGTGGCAGCCGCTCCGGTAGGTGCCAAAGCTGCAGCTGCAGGTGAAGAGATCAGGACAGGAGAAACACAGAGTCGGGAAATCTACCAGATTCTGAAGAACGAACACGACAAAGTACTGGGTCTCTTTGATGAAGCTATAAACACTGGTTCAAGGGACACTTTCATGCAGATAAAAGCAGAATTAGATCCACATATGAATGGTGAGGAAGAAGTGCTCTATCCTGTATTGAAGAAGGAAGGACGCACCCATGACATCTCAATGGAAGGTTATGAGGAACATCATGTTGCAAAGATGCTTCTCTCAGAACTGGATAATATGAATGAAAAGGATGAGATGTGGATACCCAAACTCAAGGTACTGAAGGAAAATGTAAAGCATCATGTTGAAGAGGAAGAAAAGGAGATGTTTCCGGCTTCAAAGAATGTCCTGAGTGAACAGAGGGCTGAAGAGATCGGCCAGAAATATCTGGACTTTAAGGACAGATATAATTCTACTCATGGTAAAAATATCTGATTCAGATATGTGTTCTTAATATGTCAGGGTCCTGCCCTGATATTTTTCTACTAAAAAATTTATACTGATTCCCCAGAAAAAAATTGTTTTTGTCTGATCAATAAAAAAGCGTATAGATTACAGCGGTGATCAGGAAACTGCTTATTCCCATGACAGCTCCTCCAACAGTGTATGTTTTCAATACTTCAGGAGTATCCATCTCCGCAAAGTCGGCCAGTATCCAGAAGTATGGGTCGTTGAAGTGAGATATCAGGAAGGTTCCCGAGGCCATGGAGAAGAGTACTATTTCTGCAGGTAATCCCAGTTCCGGCATGATCGGTATGACCAGTGCGGATGCGATGAACAATGTGACCATCCTGGAACCCTGCACGGTCTGAACTGCCGCCGCAACAAGGAACGGAATCAACAGGACAGGAATGTTCGAATCAAGCAGCATACCTCCAAGAGCTTCACCAACACCGGCCATTGCAAGGGTGGCTCCCAGTGCCCCTCCGCCACAAATATCAAGCAATACAAGTCCGCTCCTTCGTATTCCCTTTTCAACCCATGCTCTGATATCGGATGACTCAAAGTTACGTGCGGGAAGTGTCATTGCCAGGATCGCCCCCGCAAAAAGAGCTATACTTTCATGTCCGATAAGCTCTATCAGGGGTATGTTGGTGAGCAGACGTATCATAATAAGTACAATCGGAACAAGTATCGGAATATAGCTTGCAGTCCTGTATGTAAGTATCTCCGGTCTTTTTTCCTCCCTGACCATATTGTCGCAGCAATCCTCTTTGATGCTGAAACTGTAATACCTGCTGGCATAAAGATATCCCATCAGGAAAACCACTATGGCAATGGACATACCAATGATCAGAACCCGTGATGCACTTAGCTGCATTTCATTGGTGAATGCATAGATTCCGGGTGAAGGGTACAATAGACCAAAGGATGCCATTGTTGCCAGGGCCAGGGCTACTTCTGTAAGGCCCTTCGGGAATCCGTGTTTGTCGCTCAGGTCCTTGGCTACCGGCAGAAAAATTATGAAAGCCAGTATCAGACACATCATGGGTACCGCAAAGACAAATCCGAGTAAGGCGATCGCGAAAATTGGTTTCTTGAATATCTTTGTTATATCCTCAGCTATGAGTGCGGTGGCACCGGTCTTGTGCAGTATTACACCGATAATGCTACCTGAGGTGACTATTATCGCATACTGTGCAAATATACTGCTCATACCTGCGGTTATTGTATCAAGAGTGGCTTCGATTTCACCCGCAAGGAACCCCACCAATACTGACCCTGCTATCAAGCTAATGAATGGATGAACCCTCAGCCGTGCCGTTAGCACCAGCACGAAGGCCAGTGCTATAAGGAAAATGAGTAGAGGACTCATTAAGAATTAATTGGCTTTTGCTCTTATAAAGCTAACTGACCTCATTCAAATAGAAAGGCTTGTATACTATCACTTTTTACCAATCAAAAGGCGGTATGATCTGTTGTGGATTTAAAAAAAAGTAAGGTCAGGGTCCTTCAAAGATGAAGAAGACCCTTAATTCGGGATTTAATACTCAGCCTTCAACATACAGCAGGTAAAGGCAGCTGTTCTCTCGCATTTCCATGAATCCCTGTGTCTCTGAAATGCCTGCTTTCTCCAGAAGTACCTTCTTCCATGATTCAGGTGGAAGTGCTATCTCTCCGGTGTATGCCTTTGCACCTATCTGTGCATACTGGAGTGGTTTGCCTCCTACAGTTATCCTTTTTGCGACCTCTCTTCTGTAGGTCTGATGCATCATACATGCACTATGGGCGGCAGATGGCTGGATCGTATGGTTGTAATGGTCAGTAGCTTCAATGTGCACGGGATTGAAGTTGCCAATTCTCTTTATGTATTCCCTGATAGCCTTGGAAAAGGGGCAGATATTGGTAACGAAGCCGCATTTGCTGATCTGCTCTATACTCTCAAAGGATGAAAATACGGATTCACCGCTAACGACAGCACTTGCGAAGTCATCCCATGTCTCATATTCCTCCTCGGGGACTGATTTTGCAAGGGACTGTGCCTGTCCTACCATGTAATTGGTGAAACCTTCTACTCCCTGTTTATCTGAAATATCCTCAAAGAAGAGATATACAGAAACATCAACAAAAGGATTTGATTCAATATTCTCGGCCATATTATCACAATCACTCGATTATTTCTTCGCCTGCACTCTTGCCTTTCACGATTAAAGCAAAGACACATGATGCACTGCGGAGTATGCTTTTGATGTGGCGCTCGTCCACGTTTATCCTTGCCAGGTTCTCAGGCACCATCTTTACGTCTCCTGTCATTCCCTTGTTTGCAAGCTGGAGACATTCAAGAGCCTGTTTTGCAACGGTGATATTGTTAGCTGCAACTTCCCTGAACTTCTGGTGTGTAATGCAGTAGTTTGAAACAGCAGAATCCCTGATGCGGTTATTGTAACTGTCAGCAACGTCAGTATCAGAATCAGGTATCGGGCCGATCCTGGATATGTATCTTCTCATGGTCGGTGCCATGGGGCATGTCTTAAGCGCATAGACATATCCGATCACATCCCCATCCTTGTCTATGATCGCAAGGTCGGTCAGCACGTTTACCTCACCTTCCACTGTCAGAGAGGTCCTGCCCTCTTTCATTGCCACGTTAAAGGCGGGCCAGCCGACATAAGCTTCCTTTCCCATCCTTTCCGCATAGCTTTCACCCACACGGAGCCAGTATTCTACAACACCCTCCGTTCCTGCTTTGCTGACCATATCGTCAACAAGTGAATATATCGCGATGTCCATCATTGTTATGGGTCTCCTTTATTCATCTCGCACCTTAGCGCCTTAAATACTTTATTTATATATTAATTGTACTGATAGTTTTTATTCTTTACCATTGAATTTAACTGTTAATATTAAAATAAGATTATTTTTTAGACCACTGCAATTCCGGATTCCCGGGATAGAGCTCTGATGTGGTCATATTATCTTCCATTATAAGGTTGTCAGCTTCCTCGATGGATCCTACCTCCATCTCAAAAGTGTCCTCCCCTGCAACATTGTATCTCAGAACAAGCTGGCCGTTATGCAGTTGCAACAAGCGCACATAATCATCTTCATAGGTATCGATCCCGGTTTCATAACCGCGCTGGCTCCTTGCGGTCCATCTGCATATCTCAGTGAGCTGACTTTGATTATTGTCAGGAATAACTTCATCTTCGATCGCAGGGTCCTTTTCGGTCCGGATATCGTATGCAAGCTCTTGCTGTATATCTTCAAGACTATATTTCCGGGTCTTTGCACCAGAATATCCTGAAGCACCTGATTCAGATTCGGATCCGTCGTCAAGCTTTGCCAGGGAATGCAACATCTCCACAAATGAGGATCCTTCCGTATTGTTACGGGATTTTTTCTTCTCCAGATGTTGTATCCATTTATTCTTCATATCGCATCAACTGCTGATTATATTTACTCACTTATTCAGGCCAAGAGCTTTTGTATTGAAGCACGCAGCCTTTGGGTGGATGAAGGTTCCAGAAGCAGGAACATGTCCCCGTATATTGTGTTGAGCCCCGTTCCGTCTCCTGCATTGTGTACCATGAACATTGTTTCGATGGTCAGTATTCCGGCCGGTTTCACTCCCATACGTGAGAATGCGTTTTCAAATATCTCCTGTGCCGGTCCGATAGTAATTTCCGGCGGATCCTGATATATTCCAAGGTCAAGGAAAGAAGAAAGAGCACTAAAGTAAGAGCCGGTGAAAACATTGCCGAGTTCGCAAAGTGCGGATTCGTTCATTGAAGGGTCACCTGTAATCTCATTACTGTCAAGCATCAGATCGCTCAGGAGGACCGAGTTAGCGAATTCAAATAAGAGCACAGCCGCACCTCTGAGCTCGCCTCCCGTATTAATCATCACCCCTGTCATTGTAATTGTATCGGGGATCGAGGCTGCAATACTCTGCAGACTGAACATTCTGGCATCCGAGAGATTCAGCCTGACAGGTCTTCCAACCAGTTTAGAGAGTGCTGTGGTAGCATTTCCCATACCGATGCTTCCGATCTCTTTTAAGGCGTCTATCTCCAGGCTATCAAGTTCTTGCATTTTCTGACCTTATATTGTTTTGTTGCATAACGTTTTTAAATATCCTCTGTTTCTTCCATGTAGAATTTCTCTCCAACGAAGAAACGAATATACTCTTCTTTCCCTCCCTTTACAATGCGTATCCGGGTCTTTACCAGTTCGGCAAGATTGAGGAAAAGTCCTTCAAACCTCGAGACCGTTTTTTCTTCATGGGCCGTTTTGTTTATCAGCCCGATAAGTATCAGTTCACTGGAATTGAATTTTTCAACCATTCCGGACATGAAATCATAGGTTTTTGTCTCACCTTCGCTTAGAATAAGCTGGGTAACAGGTTCAAAAACAACGGCACAGTCTTTTGGCAGCCTGGCGGTCAGGTCGAAGAACTTGTCAAGCTCCTTAACAGGCAGCTTAATTATGCCGTTCTCTTCACTGACAGTCGTTGCAGTGGAAGATATCTCGATAAACTTCATGGCACCGATATCAATGAGATCACCAAGCTTCTCCTTGTAGAGCGCGGTACGTGGCTGGGTGGATACAAGAACCGTGTTCACCATCTCTCCATAGAACCTGAGGCAAATTTCAATAACCGCATCCTCATATCTTGCCTGGGGTGTGTATTCCAGAAGTGTTGAGCGCTTGAATATACTGGCTGTATGTTCAAGTTCAGGAAGGGTTCCGATATCATTGTTCAGCGGACACTGGACTATCTCGTAATTATAGGTATCACAGTTGGTGTTGCTGTCACAGTCCATACAGGATGTCATTCCTTTTTCAACGACACAATCATAAATGGAACAGCTCTCCTCTCCCTCCTTGTTTTTCGGGATACATCCCTGACATTTTTCCCCGGTATATTCCTCACATATAGAACAGTTCTTTCCGCATGCGGATTTTAATATCTGACCTTTCTGGAAGACCATGCCTTCTAGCAGGAAATCTCCAAGTTTTTCACGGGGAATCGTCCTGAATGCATTGAACATCATAAAACCGGCGGCAGCAAAGATACTTGTATAGACAGCACCCCAGAATCCAAGGAATATCAGTATCGTTTCTGTGACCAGAGGGTCGGAGTTGCTTACAGCAACCGATGAGAAGATTGATGTGGTGATAAGGAATACGGCAGTAAGTGCCAGGAGCAGCCAGGCTATAGATCCCTTCTGGGTCTCGAGATGCACTCTCACCCAGAAATATATGGCTGCCATTCCGGTTGCCAGTGAAACCGAAATGAAGAGTATGTATATGTAGATCAGTGTAGTGTCCGAAGTTAACATCTTGCTGCCACCTTAGTTTTTATATTCTTCTCTTATTAAGTAATATATATCTATGTTAATATATTTTTTCACCTTTCAGTGCACTTTTCACCGTAAGTTTACCGTTTTCAGTGTCGAGTACGATCGTACGACCATAGTTTGCACCGGTATCCTCGGCGATAATAGGTATCCTCAGTTTTCTCAGGACTTCCTTTGTCGCGACCACGTTGCGCTCTCCGATGTTCAGCTGTGCGTTAGAATTAAAGGAAAACATCCTTGCACCGCCTGCGATCTTGGCTTTGATCGCACTCTTGCTGGCACCTTCTGCCAGCATGCAATCCAGCAGATGGGGTATTCCCGTGTCTGCGAACTTTGCTGCATTGTCCTTTGACCTTGCATTCTCTACGCTGGGAAGCATTATGTGCACCATTCCGCCGACACAGCTTCTCTTGTCATACAAGGCTATGCCTACACACGAACCCAGTCCAAGGGTCGTGATCTTTGCGGGGTTTTTTGCTACTGCGCTGTCTGCCATCCCAACTATTATCATGTTATTCAGGTACGCATAGTGTCTATTCTGTTAAGGATAGTCTTCATCGAGCCGGAGTCCATCAACATGTACATGTCACCACTCAGACTCTGGTACTGGTCCTCTGACTGGATCTCGAAAAGTGTAGTAAGTCCCATTACATGCTCGATTTTCCCGTTGAAGTGCTGACTGCATTTTTTCAGCAGATCATCCGGGCTTCCTTCGGATATTATCGGGATCGAAGGTATTACTGAGAGATCAAGGAATTTGGATAATGCATTATAATATGAGCCTGCAAGGATATTTGCCACTTCCACGACCACTGACCTTCGCATATAACCATCGTCCTCGTGCTCGTTTTGCTCAAGCAACATCTCTGACAGTGAATCGGAATGTTTCTGGTTAAGCATGAGCAGGAAACCACCGTTCAGGTCTCCCACCACCTTAACTATAGCTCCGATCCGGTTGTATTCGTGTTCTGTGGAGATATCGTTCAGGCCGAGTAAGGTAAACGCCGATCCACTGACACTGACTGATTTTCCTACAAGCTGGGAAAGGGCTGTGGTAGCATTTCCCATTCCTATATTGCCTACTTCGTTCAGTGCATCGTAATAGAATTTGTCAAGTACTATGTTCATTTTTTATCTCCTCTCAAACCATCTCGGAAATCCTGTTCAGTATTTTGTCCATTGATTCGGGATCGAACAATGTGAGCAGTATGCCTTCCATCCTGTGACCTTCCAGTGTGAAGAAAGTATCAAAAAGAAGAGTGCTTTCCACATTCCTGCTCATCTCGATAAGTATGTGGTCCATGATGGCTCCGAGCATATCGAAGGTCTGCATGGGTGGTGAAATCCTAAGTTCAAGTCCCAGGAATTCGGAAAGGGAACTGACATAAGATCCTGCAAGTATATGTCCCACTTCTTCGATCATTGACTGATTCAGTTCATTGAAGATGTCTACCTCTTCTTCTCCGCTGATGGTGGCACAAATTGCTTCTGCTGTTTCCTTTGACAGCAACATCATGATGTAGCCGTTAATGTCCCCGTCAACATGCATTATTACTCCTGAGACAACAGTATCGGCACCTCCTGCGATCTCAGGTACCTTCTCTATGCGCTCGATCTTAAGTTCAGGGACCTCGATCTTGATCTGCTTACCGATCATTTTAGAAAGTGAGGTTACTGCATTTCCAACGCCAATATTGACGATTTCCCTCAATGCACTGGCTTCCAGTTCATTCAGCTCTTCCATCCTCATTTAATCCCTCTATTATATTGATTGTTTTTCAGTAACAGGAGCTCTTATTGAAGCTTATTTGGCGTATATTCTCTCCTTTGCATTATAGGACCTGAAAAGGTCTTTAGATGGTCCCAGGAGTGTTTCCGTTTTTCCCATTACAAAGAACCCATCCTTATTGAGGCCTTCATAGAATTTCATATAGAGCTTTTCCTGTAGTTCTTTTTCAAAATATATCGTGACATTTCTGCAGAAAATGATATCAAAACCACCCATCTTGGGACCCGATATCATATCATGTGGTTTGAAGCGGGTCATCTTTTTGAGCTCGTCCTTGATATGGTACTGATTTCCTTCTTTTACGAAGTATTTCTGCATAAAATCGGGTCTGACGTCCTTCATCTCTACTTCGCTGTATACTCCGTTTCGTGCATGCTGCAGACTTGCCTTATCAATATCGGTTCCGGTTATGCTGATATTGTATCTGCCGATCCTGTTTCCAAGGATGTGGTGGAACAGCATTGCAATGGAATATGCCTCCACACCTATGGAACAGCCGGCACTCCATATTTTTATGGACTTGTTCATACCGATACCCTTCGACTTGATCACGGCAGGAAGTACCTCTTTTTCTATAATATCATAAACCTCGGAATTCCTGAAGAAATTAGTGACATTGACCGTGAGGGTTTCCAGAAGAATATCCTGCTCGTTTTGGTCCTGCTTGAGGATCTGGATATACTCTCCGAAATTTTCAGAGCCGGTGGCTCTTAGTCTGACATCGATCCTTCTCCTGAAGTGGGAGTCCTTGTAGTATTCACAGTTGAATCCAAGTCTGGTCTTTATTATATTCTTGAGTGATGCAAAATCTGCATCCTCTTTAGATTTTTTGTTTGCTGCAGCTTTTAGCATCATTCAAACCTCCGGGAATTCTATATTCACCCTGTCACCGTCTTTGAGAGGTGTGGTAAAGCGTGCCTGATGATCGTTAACAAACAGACGTATGCTCTTTCCGACAAACTCTTCACGTCTGATATCTATAAATTCGAAAAGATCAGAAAGTATGGGTTCCTTCTCGGATCCGTCTTCCAGGACGATGTTATCCCCGTCGTTGACCCTGTCCGAGGGAAGCACCTTCTTTCCATTGGCCTTAATAGCTCCTTCAGTCCCTTTGAAGGTAACTTTCTCACTGTTCAGTACGACACTGATATCCTTTCCTTCCTTTGGAATGTCAATGAGGTCAGCATATGTCCAGTGTATGTCCTTTTTGCTGACATGCAGAACATCTCCATCTTTGATGACAGTATCATCGAAATACTTCGGGGCAACAGCTTCCCCGTTAAGTTCCACGGTATATTCCGCCCTGTCAAGGACTTTACTTCTCCTGTTAAGTGTGATCTGAAGCTTCTCTTCCGGATCACTGTCAGCAATGGTGTGCAGTACTTCTTTTACAGTTGCAGGTGCGATGATAAGCTCGGCCCTGTCAGGTATCTCTGTATCGGGTTCTACTCGCTCACCATTTACACGAAGAAGAGGCGTTTGCTTTTCCTTCCTGCCATTGATTGTGACATCAACTTCCATTGCTATTCCCTGTCTGGCTGCCAGATCACGTACTGTTATGCTGGCATCCTTCCCGTCAACAGGAGGATTGAATTCAATACGCGAACCACTGCTGATAGGATCTCCGAGACTTGCTTTATTACCATCAAGTCCGATGCTTGCATGCTCTCCTGTCTCTCCTTCTATGGTCACGAATTCTGAGTTGACCTTCAGGGTAAGAGCCATACCTGGACGTGGATACATTCTTTTGACACGGGTGGCAACGAGTGCATCCATAACCGTAAGACCATTGAGGTCCATCAGGTGGACATTCGTACCGTTCACTGAAGCTTCGATAAAATCAATTCCGTCATTGTGTATGGATGTAAGGGCTATTCCCAGAGGAGTGATCATATCAGCACCAGTTACTTTGCCTGTCCTGTCTTCCAGATCTTCTATCATTTCCGGAAGTCTTGAACCAATTCGCTGCACAGGTATGCCCAGATGTTCAGCGAGTTTTTCTTTGAGCGTAGCTGTCTGGGATCCACCACCAACCAGTACAACCGCCCTTGGTGGGTTTCCATTGATAGATATTATCTCTTCGGCGATATGTCCGGCAAGCCTGTCAACCTCATCTTCAATAACAGAAATGATCTCTGAGGTCTGTATCTCGGTGCCCACACCGAAAATATCCTTTATTTCCACCTTATCCTTGCTCACCAGTTTCTGCTTGATCTCCTCACCTTTCTTAAAATCAAGCAGATAATGCTCACAAATAAAATCAGTGATCTCGTCCCCGGCTTCAGGGACCATGCCATAGCCCACGACAGTTCCCTCACTGGTGACTGCAATATCGGATGTACCCGCACCGATATCCACCAGCGCAAGGTTGAGTTTGCGTGTGTCCATGGGGATTGCGATATTCAGTGCGGCTATGGGTTCCAGTGTGACACTCTCAGCTTCAAGGCCGCACCTGTCAAGCACTGCGAACATACTGGTCACAACGGTTTCAGGCAGGAATGTTGCAAGCAGTTCCACCGATATGGAACTCCCGGTATGTCCTTCAAGGCTTGATATCTTCTGTCCCTCAAGTTCATAACCCACAACAGAATAGCCCACGCAGTTGAACCTTTCATCACAATCGATCTCACTGCCTGCTCTTGCAACCGCTTCAAATTCAAGCTCGGAGATCTCCTTTTTGCTGATCTCTCCATAGGGCAGGTCAATGGACAGTTTCACTTTGGATGTTCTCAGGGCCCTTCCTGCAACTGCCACAGAGGCTCTGGTAAGTTCATGACCGATGGTCTCTTCAAGTTCTTTCTTTACCTTCTGTACAACCTCTGCGACCCTGTCAACATCATGGATCTGTCCGTCATGCATACTGCGCTGATTATGCTCGAGTATGCATGCGGCTTTTATTTCCAGAGGCTCTTCTCCTTCTACAATGAGCCCCACAACGGTCCTGGTTCCGATATCCAGGGCAAAGTGGGTGGTACTCACTCATATCATCCCATCATCTTCTTCATCACTGCTGCCATGATCACATCACTGGCCTCAGGTTCGAAAAGCATATTGAATTCGTTTCTGGAATTGGTAGAGGGAATGAAGCATTCTCCTTTGACAACTATGAAATCGTCAGCAAGTTCTCCTATTTCTTTTTGTATGAACTCTGAAACTCCTTCCATGTTCACTTCCATGGTCGGATCACCCACTTTCAGGTTGAGTCCGAGGAATTCGTTGACCACACGCATATAGGAACTACAGAGGCGCACTCCCATTTCTCTCAGCTTGCGCATCTGCATCTCTTCTATTTTGTTTGTGGTACCAATCGGTTTTTTCATTAACAGGTCGGAAAATGAAAGCGCGGAGAATTTAGGGAGCAATATAAGTGTACCTCCGGTCACATCACCGGATAGTTGGAGGTGAATTCCTACTACTGTTTTTTGTTTTCCTTCGGATGCCTTGGAAATAATATCTTCCAGTGAGAGCATTTCCACGCTGGGTATATCGATCTTAACCTCTCTGTTCACCATCTTGGAAAGAGAAGTTGCCAGATGCCCCATCCCGATATTTCCTGCTTCCTGGAATGCTCCTTTTGCCATTTCGTCCATTTCAGCCATTTTTTACCCTCATTATAGTTATATCAAAGTTGCAATATCAAGGATCAGTGCAACACTTCCATCTCCCAGGATGGTTGCCCCTGCAAATCCTTTTGTGTTTTTCAAAAGCTTGTTGTCAAGTGTTTTGATAATTACTTCCTGCTGTCCGAGAAGCTGGTCAACTACAAATCCGATGTTTTGACCCATTCTCTCAACGACAACAACAATAAGATTCTCCTTCTCTTCTGTCTCATAAGGGGAATCAAGAACATCATGGAGTCTTAAAAGGGGAAGAACTTCCCCGCGCAGCATAATAACCTCTTTTCCTTCTATGGTTTTGATCTCGCTTGCTTTGATACCCACATCCCTGACCACATTGGCCAGCGGGATTGCATAGGTCTCTTTTGCAACCTTGACCATGAGGGACTGGATAATAGCTACGGTGAGCGGAAGCTGCAGTTTTATGGAACTTCCCTGCCCCTGTACGGAGCTGACCTTCACACTGCCTCCGAGTGCTTCTATTTTGGTCTTGACAGCATCCATCCCGACTCCTCTTCCAGAGACATCAGTGATCACCTTTGCACCGCTGAATCCGGGATAGAATATCAGGTTAAGTGCCTCTGTGTCCGAGAGCTTGTCAACCTCCTCGCGGCTCAGTATGCCTTTCTTAACAGCAACGTCCCTGAGGTGTTCCGGGTCCATACCCTTACCGTCATCCTCTACTTCTATGAGGACACTGTTACGCTGCCTTGATGCGGAAAGGCCGACAAATCCTGCTTCGGGTTTCCCTGCTTTTGTACGTTCTTCTGAAGGTTCTATGCCATGGTCCACTGCATTTCTAAGAAGGTGGACCAGCGGATCGCCGATCTCATCGAGTACCGTTCTGTCAAGTTCGATTTCTTTACCTTCGATAACAAGGTTGATCTGTTTACCTTCTGATTTTGCAAGGTCCCTGACCATCCTCGGGAACCTGCTGAATATCTGGTCGATGGGTACCATCCTGGATTCCATGACCTCTGTCTGGATCTCGTTTGTAAGCCGGTCAAGATTGGCCAGCGATTCATCCAGGTGTTTTGCATTAAGGTCGGATGCAAGCTGGTTGAGCCTGATCTTGTTTATGATAAGCTCACCCACCAGGTTCATCAGGTTGTCCAGGCGTTCGATGTTCACCCTGACACTCTGTATGCTCTTTACAGTATCCGGCCTCTTGACAGCAGAAGTACTCTCTCCGGCTGAACTGCTTGCCTTTTTCTCTTCGGAACTTTCCTCTTTTTCTCCGCTGTCACAGATATACAGGGGTGTGATCTCAATATCCTTTACTTCAGAGATTTTTCCGATGGCTTCTTCAATGGTCTCATCGCTTTCTTTTGTTGAATAGATGATTGTGAAATCCCTGTCAAACTTTTCATCTTCCAGGTCTGTTTCAGAGGGAATGCATTTGATGATCTGTCCCAGCTTTGAGATATTTATGAGGACCAGTGTTGATCTTGCGGATTTCAATACACAGGACTCGTCGAGGACTACCTTCAGCGAAGATATATTGTAACCATCCTCCTTTGCACTTTCAATAGATTCCTTTTCCTCATTCGAAAGATCGATCTCAGGCAGAACCATTTCCTCATCTGATGAATCAGGTTCTATCTGGCTGGCTGCAAGGTCTTCTGCAGCATCTGTTATGCTCTCTGCAGCGCAGATCGTACCGTCCATGGCCTGCGCAAGTGTGGCCTGAAGGTGGGATATGTTTACCTCTTCATCGCTGTCCACATTATCTACAAGGGCTTCAAGGGTGTCGAGACATTCAAACAGGATATCGATGAGTGAATCGTTGACAGCGACCTGGCATTTACGGATCATGTCCATGAGGTTCTCCATCTCATGGGTCAGCTCGGCAATTGTTCCAAAGCCCATGGTAGCCGACATACCCTTGAGGGTATGTGCTGAGCGGAACATGGTATTGATGAATTCCATTTCCTTTGGGTTTTGTTCAAGCCCCAGAAGAGATTCATTTAGCTGCTGCAGATGTTCTTCGGACTCAGCTTTAAAGATATCTTTGTATTCTGACATGTCCATGTCAAATCACGCCCTTATCAATTCGATCACTGTTTCAAAATCTAACATTTCCAATCACCCGATTATTTAAGCATCATTACGATCTCATCCGATATTTTCTCAAGAGCCACAACACTATCCGAGAGACCACGCTGAACAGTAACTTTTGGCATTCCGTAAACCACGCAGGATTTCTCATCCTCAGTGATCACTCTCCCTCCGGCCTTCTTTATCTCTTCCGCACCATCTGCTCCGTCGGCTCCCATTCCTGTAAGAATGACAGACAGTATGTTCTGTCCGTATATCGGTACCAGTGATTTGAAAAGAATATTCGCACAGGGTCTGACCCCCTGTTCACGGGGTTTTTGATTCAGGGAGATTACTTCCCTGTCCCTTCCATCGATGTTTTTCCGGACTATCTCCATATGGAAATTGCCGGGTGCCAGGTAAACAACCCCGTTCCTGACTGTTTCCCCGTCCTTTGCTTCGCATACTTTGAGTTTTGATTGCGTATCAAGCCTCTGTGCCAGTGAAGCCGTAAATCCGGCTGGCATATGCTGAACTATAACAACAGGTACGTTTAGATTGCCGGGCAGCTTTGGTATGACCTGCTCGAGTGCACGGGGTCCACCGGTAGAAGAGGCTATGGCAAGTATCTTCTGCCTGGATAAAGGTTTCCTTTTAACACTTTCCAGGTTGTTCAAAGGCTTTTTCTCCCTTTTTTTGCCAATGTCCTCCCTGGACTTATTAACCTGCTCTTCCATGAACTCCAGTTTTTTAAGATCCACCTTTGCTGCCATCTTCACTTTCTGGCGGATATTTTTGGCTATGTCTGAGATGTTCAGGCTGATATTCCCGGAAGGTTTCTGGATAAAGTCAACTGCTCCGTATTCAAAAGCGCTCAATGTTCTTTCTGCAGACTTTTCATCGACGGCTGTGAGCATCACCACAGGTGTGGGACATTCACTCATAATATATCCGAGTGCATGCAAACCGTCAAGTTCCGGCATTTCGACGTCAAGGGTAACAACATCAGGTCTGAATCTCTCGACCTTCTGGACGGCATCAAGTCCGTTCCTGGCTGTTGCTATTACTTTTAATTCCTCGTCTTCTGAGAGGATATCCGAGATAACCTTGCGCATCAGTGCCGAATCATCGACTACAAGAACATTTATAGTCATTTACATTACTTTCCCGATTACTTCAAGCACCTTGGCAGCATCAAACGGTTTAACTATGAAATCCTGAGCTCCGCATTTGAGGGCGTCTGTAACTACAGACTGCTGTCCTATGGATGAGCACATAACGACCTTTGCATCAGGATCCATTTCCATTATCTTCTTGAGTGCATCTATGCCTTCCATATTGGGCATGACTATGTCCATGAAAACGAGTTCGGGTTTTGCTTCCGGATATTTCTGAACAGCATCTAATCCATCAACACATTCTGCTACGACTTCATGGCCGTTTTTTGTCAGGATGTCCTTGATGACCATACGCATAAAAGCGGCATCGTCCACGATCATTACTTTTGACATTTTACTTGTATCTCCCTTGATCTATTTGTGTTCGTAACAAATGCACAATAAGTGATTGTCATGTGGTTTTCTATTCCCACGTAATTATATAGATGATAATATAATATATTAATTTATTGTTTACAGTAATACTGATATAACATACTCCTGCAATGTCCGAACAGAAGTGGATAAAATATTCAAGTTCATCTCTTTTGTCTGTGCAAGCAATGTTTATGCTAAACTACACAGTATATATAATTAAATATACTATGCTAATAATTTAATTAGATATATAAATATAAAAATCTTATCATTCAATATCTCAGGAAAACATATCCTTATGCCTCTTGTATCTTTTATATGACAAAGAGAAGGATTAACAGCACACAGAATCTGACAAGGATGCTCAGACTTGTGGAGAAGGCAACTATACGCAGTCCGATACGTGGTCCGAAAATTGAAATATAACGTGGCAGCAGGCTTCTGAAACTGAAAAGGGGTAGCATGAACATACTCCCGAGCATGAGAACTATCATTGCCTGGTGGTAGGATATACTGTTGCTGCTGATCATGGGTCCGAGTAAGGATATCCCCAGAATAGGGCTTGCCACGTAGCTGGTGAGGGGAACTATGCTTTCAGCGGGGACTCCGAAAACCTCGGCAACAGGGAGTACATTGAAAGCTTCAAAGGCACCGATATCCCTGAGATAGAATACAAGTGTTGTCATTCCAAGATATATCACTACGATCTTGATGAAGAGTTTCCGGTTACGCTCCAGGGAGCCTTTTACTGCTTCTTTTAAAGTTACTTTCTTTTCGGTGATCTTTTCCTCGAAGATGCAGTGATTCTTTGTCAGGAAGAGTTTACTGAGGATTACAACGGTACTTATCTTCACGATGGCGGTAATGATAAAAACCATTACATAGAATCCGCCTACGACTGCACCCAGCGCCGGGAGTACAATGGGTATCTGGTAGGTGATTATTCCCCTGATGTATGCAGGTGTGCTGTTGAGCAGTGCACAGATCATGGTCTCCCTCTCATTGATACACTCTCCGTCCCTGAAATTGACCACCATACTGTTAGCTGCGACAGTGGATCCCATTGCCACGATGAATGCGGATGCACATGTATCCGGCAGGTTCGTATACTTGAAGAGTGGACTTGCAAAGCGGGAAAGTTTCTGCATAAGCCCCAGCTCGATCAGGATACCGGTACCGAATAACCCGGCAAATATCATTATGAGTACGGGAATTGCAAAGTCAAGTACATCGATCAGGATCGAGAACATAGCTTATCTTTACAGGTCAGCACCTAAATTAAGCTTATCTTTAGAAATCGATAACAATCATTGATTCTCTGAGCCTGTTTATCAACACGAAATCATCTCCTGTACCAATTGATTACGATATTAATTATAAGCAAAAACTTATATCCGGGTAATCTATTGATAGATTGTGATCACAATGAAAAAGGACCTGATGGAAATTCTTGCATGCCCCATCTGTAAAGGTGATCTTGTTCTGAACGTTGAGAAGGAAGACGAAAATGAGGTCATTTCCGGAACCCTTTACTGTTCCGTTTGTAATGAATACTATCCTATAGAGGAAGGCATCCCCAACATGCTCCCGCCTGACCTCAGGGAATGAAAAAGCGAGGACATCTAATTGCAACAGGTACACATCAACAGACTTGGAGTAAACTCCATAGAGTTCGATACCGATACTGTTGAAATACCCCTGTCTCCCGGTGAGGAGCGCAGTTTTGAGATCGTAATGATAAATTACGGTGCTCCCACACACGTCAATCTGGCTGTCAGCGATTCACTGTTTGAGAATATCACCATTCTTGAAGACAATCCTTATGTCAGGCATGAAGAATACATCCCTCTCATTGCCAGGATATCATATGACGGGAGAATCTATACGCAGGGCCAGGTATTTGTTACAGTGGGATACGGTTCTAAGAAAGAAAGCTTTAATCTGAACATAGGGAGTCCGGGTCCTGATGAAAGCAATTTCTCAGTGGATGTGGACGAATCACTGTCCAGTCCTAAAAAAAGCTCTTCTCCGGTAGTTTCCCGTAAACGTGAATGGGGCACACACCTGCCAAAGATATCCCTGCAGATGCTGGAATCAACAGTTAAGCTGGCATCTTCCAGGTCTCTTTACCTTATGGCTGCATTACTGATAGTCATATCTGCAACAATGCTTGCACTGACGTTTACTTCCATTGACCTTGAACCGCTCTTTGGTTTTTATCAGGCGGTCTTTTATTCAATACTCTTAACTTCTTTCATGGCTTTTCTATTAATCAAATTACCAATATTTAAGTAAAAACTCAAGGTAGAGGCATCATATGAAATATATTATAGTAACAGGCGGAGTAATGAGCGGGCTGGGTAAGGGAATAACCACCGCTTCAATCGGTCGGAATCTAAAGAACAAGGGCTATAAGGTAACAGCCATCAAAATAGATCCTTACATTAATATTGATGCAGGCACCATGAGTCCTTTCCAGCACGGAGAGGTCTTCGTTCTGAAGGACGGAGGGGAGGTCGATCTTGACCTTGGGAATTACGAACGTTTTCTGGACACCGAACTTACAAGGGACCACAATCTCACAACCGGAAAGGTCTATGAGTCAGTGATAGCAAAAGAGCGCAGGGGAGAGTATCTGGGTAAGACGGTTCAGATAATCCCTCATATCACAAATGAGATCAAGGAACGTATCAGAAGGGTGGCTGCCAAGAGCGGTGCCGATATCTGCCTTATTGAGGTCGGAGGTACGGTTGGTGATATCGAAAGTATGCCTTTCCTTGAAGCTGTCAGGCAGATGCACAGGGAGGAGCCAAAGGGTGATATTGCCTTTGTTCACGTAACACTCGTACCGCTTGACCCCCAGGGGGACCAGAAGACAAAGCCGACACAACACTCGGTAAAGGAGCTCAGGGAACTTGGTCTGACTCCAAATGTGATTGTCACAAGGTGCAAGGAGCCTCTGCTTGAGGGTACAAGCTCCAAGATAGCCCTGTTCTGCGATGTTCCCGAGGAAGCTGTGATCAGTGCCCATGATGCCGCTGACATCTATGAAGTTCCTCTCATGATGGAAAAGGAGGGTCTTACCAGCTACCTGATGAAACTGATGGATCTCAGCTCCGACACCATAGACCACTCATGGTCTGAAATGGTGGACAGAATGAATAAACTAAAGGACACTGTAAATGTCGGAATTGTTGGCAAGTATACCCATCTTGAGGATTCGTATCTGAGTATCAGTGCATCTATCAAACATGCATGCATCGAGTGCGGGGTGAATTTTTGTACAAGCTGGATAGATTCCGAGTCCTTTGAGGACGACCCGTCCCTGGTGGAGGAACTCTCGAAATATGACGGCATCCTCGTTCCCGGTGGATTCGGCGAGAGGGGAATAGAAGGAAAGATCATGGCGATCAGGTATGCACGTGAGAACGATATTCCATATCTCGGACTCTGTCTGGGAATGCAGCTCTCGGTTATCGAGTTTGCACGAAATGTAGCAGGACTGGAGAATGCAAACAGTACGGAATTCGACGAGAACACTCCATATCCTGTGATTGATCTGCTGCCTGAGCAGGAAAATGTGGTGGACATGGGTGCGACCATGCGTCTTGGGGATTACGAAGCAAGCTTAAAAGCCGGCTCACTCGCCGAGACGATATACGGATCATCCAGTATTGTAGAGCGCCACAGGCACAGGTATGAGGTAAATCCGAATTACGTTGACAGGATAGAAGCAAAGGGCATGGTCTTTTCCGGAAAGAACCGCAACAGGATGGAGATTGCAGAAATTCCCGGAAAGAAGTTTTTCTTCGGATCCCAGTTCCATCCGGAATTCAAATCAAGGCCCGGACGTCCTTCACCACCGTTCAAGGCTTTCATACAGTCTATGCTTGACTGAAAAATAAATTTGATAAGTTTATGTTTTAAAGGGACATATGTCCCTCTAACTCATTTTAAGCGGTTCCACTTTCATATATTCTCTGAGAACCGTTGTTGCATAGCTTCCCTTGGGAAGTGTAAAATCCAGAGTAGCCTTGCTTTTTCCGGGATTGAGTTCATCCTCTGCGACCTGGAAAGAAGGTTCGCAATGAAGTAATATCTCCCTGCGAAGTCCCTTTGAAGCCATGTCGGGCATATCTGCTACCTTGAAATCATTTACCGACAGGCCGGTTTCGGAAAAGATATCACTTTCAATTATTCCGGGCTCACCGGAAGCCATTTCGGTATCGTAGCCGATCAGGGGAGCAGTAACAAAAACCCTTTTCCTTCGTATGAGGTTATTCATCCCGTCAACATTCTCTTCTGTTACCTGCTGTGTTCTTGTGACATCCGGCAGACCTTCCTTATTTTTAAAACAGACGATATCCCCGGATACTGCTTCATTCAGCGGCAGTCCATTCTCTATGCGACGGCAGATTATCCTGTTGAAAACGTATGACTGGTATGCATGTACGAAAAGCCTGCTGATATTTCTGGAAAGCACTCCAAAACAACCTCTGTAATCTCCCGGATTTTCAACCAGATAGTGCATCATTGCCCTTTCGTATCTCAGGCGCAGGGGATAGAGTTTGAGACCTTCCACAAAGTCCCTGTTCTCCCAGACCATATCGCGTACCTCTCTTACTTCATCGGGCTCATCAGGGAATGACTTTGCTATATATGTGAGCGCTGCCTTCTCAAAATCTCCCCTGAGAATGTGCTCGCCTACAAGGTGAGTCACAGGTCTGATGGCGCCAAAACGCTGTATCCCGAAGAAGTTCGGAACTCCTCCATAGGATTTTATCTCTTCACCTATTGTCGTAAGATGTGAGTTAAGCTCTTCCGGCTTTTGATCGATATCCCGGATTGTTATCACAAACTCATTTCCGTAAAGGTCTCCGAGTTCAACGGACCTGTCGGATCTTCCGACCACATTGATTTCCACATCTTTCATGTGGAAGTTTTCCATCTCCTTTTCGTCAATATCGTAGATACTGATCTTCTGGGTGGTCCTTGCTCTTTTGTCCTTGGTTCCGGCAAAACTGATGCGTTTCTGGCTGATACCCAGCTTACGTGACATATCCCTGACAAGATGATGCATGTCCCAGTTGCCTTTGCTAAGTTCGATTATTAGATGCTTGCCGGAATCTCCTTCATCACGGTTGCTTATTTCCTTTACTACGAAATCGTCAACTTCCTGCCGGAGCCGGCCACCAAGGCCTTCTACAGATGTGCAGTACAGGTCAATGCCTGTCTGCTTTTCCACTGGGGGTATATCCATGTTATAATTCCTCGTCCTGGGGTGCGATATCAATTACTGTTACCTGGCTTGTGTTCAGGAAGGTCCATCCGCCCTCTACAGGTGCGGTACCTCCCGGAAGTCCTCCTATATATACACTGGAGGTCGGGTCCATCATGAGCCAGTAACCGTACTCATCGCTTGTATAATATACGGGTAGAGGTCCGTAATAATTCTGTATGGATCCTATGACATTCTCTATATTGCTTTCATCTCCGGCATACACTGCAGCAAATGCATGGGTGTCAGTCATATATATCCTGGCTGTTCCTCCGATCGATTCTACAAGTGACGCCAGGAGGATAGCATAGTCATCACAGTCACCGGCACCCACCTGAAGTGTGTCACGCGGCTCTGACCAGAGATCACGCCCCCTGGGATCACTTATGTACTGGATATTATTCCTTGTATCGTCGAAAAGAGAACATAACTGGTAGATATTATACTGGCCGGGATATTTCTTTGCTGATACGGCAGCCATCTTTCTGACTTCTATGTCATAGGGAGTTATCTTTTCGTTAACCAGCTCAAAAGTACTCACCGGATTGTACACATAAGGGCTTTCCTCCAT
>DACO01000022.1:35128-37622 GCA_002508635.1 Methanolobus sp. UBA118
GAAGATGTCCTGACCATCATGGATATTCCTGCCTCAAGAGTGATCTCTTCGGTATTTTCCGGAATATTGAAGGATATGTGTCCGATCACCTTCTCTTCACCCGGCAGTATAGTGATACTGGTGTCCTGTCCGTGCCACTGGCCATTGTTTTTCTGCAGGAGTCCGAACTCGTAGATAAAGACTGTATTATCTCCCAGGTTCTTTACGTAAATGCTGGTCACACCTTCGGCACCTTCGTAGAAACCCACATAGTAATAATAACTGCTTGACACTTCAAAGCCAGGTGCCAGAACATCACTTGAAGATGGTTTGTTCTCAAGTGTATAGGGTGCCTGCTCGGGGGTAACTGGAATCGTAAGCCTTGCAGGGTCCGGCTCATATGGTGTTTCTGACTCCATCAATGTCGCTGATGAAGATGACATGAGTTCCTTTACACCCTGTATTGGTTCAGAAATACATCCTGCTGCCAGGAGTGAAACTATTATTAAAATAAAGGTCAGGGGAAGGATGTACTGTCTTTGCAGGTTTTTCATATTTTTCCCTGATATGTTTTATTAATTTTTTTAGCTTATGGTCAAAGGAGTTTAAGGTCACCGGTTATCCTGTCGAGTTCCTCTTCTTTTGCAGGCCCTATGCCAAGTACGGTTACAGTACCCGGCTTGATCTCCGTAAGCCCTGCATCCTGAATGAGTGCTGTGGCTATGTTATGTTTTCTTGCTATTTCTTTCAGCTCGAACAGTCCCCGTGTATCCGCCACTCGCAGAACAACTTTTTTCTGGCCTCCTTCCTTCCATTTCTCGAGGGTTGTCCTGTCGGCCCACTCTGAGGCAGAAACTGCAGCATGGGCAACCTGAACGGCAAGCTTGCCCTTTGATAATTTCAGGTCGTCCCTGACTATTATACATTGTTTGTATTCACTCATGGCTATATCATCGTTCTACAGCTATTTTAGATTTTACACTCAGAGCCGTTTGAGCACAGCATCAATGATATTTTTCGTGACATCAATATTCCAGGCACTATAAATGCCAGCTCCGGATGGCGTTGCATTGATCTCCAGTATTTTTGGGCCATCCGGTCCTTCGATGATATCAACACCTGCAAAAAGAGTACCTGCAACCCTGGCGGCTTCAATACAGATATTCTCCTGTTCACTATCAAGCGTGCATCTTTCGGGATTCCCTCCCTGGCTGAGATTGTTCAGCCATGAACCCGGTGCAGCCTTGCGGTATATGGAGCCGGTAACTTCATCATCCACCACAAATGCCCTTATATCCCGGCCGGAGTTCTCAATGAATTCCTGTATGAATACTATTCCCTTCTCCCGAAGCATTGAGTCAAGCAGCCCAAAGATATCTTTTCCTCCGCTGCTTCCGTCAGGTCTGATAATCTCTCCATCCTTTATTCTGGAAATTCCGATTCCCTTGAATCCAAATACGGGCTTTAGTACAACATCCCTGAAACCTTCGATAATATCCATGGCGCTTTCGATATCCTGTACCATCATGGTTTCCGGAACAGGAATGCCTGCCCCTGAGAACAGGTATGAGCAATGATATTTATTTGCCGCATTCTGGATCGCAGACGGTGGATTAATAACAGGCACTCCTTCTGCCTCAAGTTGCCTGAGAAGATCGAAACGAAAAGTAACCGCATCATTTTTCCCAGAGCCCATGTCACGGACTATAAGCGCATCAAGTTCTCCCAGCTCAAGCTCATCCACAGAGTATGTGCGCCCATTTCCGATACTGGCCTTTGCTTTTCGTAGATCGATCGTCCGGGCTTTAATACCCTTCTTCTTCGAATTTTCGACAAATGCTTTTGCAGTCCAGTCTTCAGGGTCTGTTACGGCGATCCCAAGTTCTGTCATTTTTCTTATCCTTCAATAATATCAGTATCAGGACTTAATGTGTAAAGGGATATTTTATCCCTTCCTTTTTCGGCTATCACACAGGCAGGGATATCAAGAACATTTCTCACCGAGTCAATTATTACTCCATCCGCAGTGGCAACTACTGAATCATCGGCTGCTTTTTTCAGTTCGTGATCCACGGTTTTTGAAGTACACACGTGTCCGGATATTGAGGCTTCATTGAACTTATGCCTGATAAAGCCGGCGAGTTTTCCGCTCATGCTCATCTGAAGATCCAGGAGTAAAGTCACGGAATTCAAATTAGCTGACATGAGGATTGAGTTTATCAGTTCCACAGCCCTGCAGGTTGTCCTGTCATTGACATGGTTGCTGAACACTCCTCTGTTATCCCTGATGAAGCTATCATCTCCTATCCACATCTCCTCGGCCATCAGATAACTTTCCAGGGTGATCAGCACATTATATCCGTCAATGATGAGATCCCTACCTTCAATATCGTTACATTCTACCCTTTTTCTCCGACGATCTGATGCTACAGACGGTGCAAGCACATTTCTGGATAGTATGAAACGCTGTTTGTCTTTCAATCTGTAATGATCGCTTACAAATCTTACAGCACTG
>DACO01000167.1 GCA_002508635.1 Methanolobus sp. UBA118
TGGGGATATCTTGCAATCTGTCTTGATACGGAAAACAATATTTTCGGATTGTGGGAGGAGAACAGCGACGCAAAATGAGGATCAAATAGTGTCTTCTACTCGTTTTCCTGAATATTTTCTTTTTTACTATCGGCTGCTATATATCTCAAGTCGGAACGTCAGAAGTGAAAGTTATTCCTGATTGTTTTGAAATTGTATAGGTTTCCGGGAGATAAAAGTATATACTAGGACATTTGAATAACAGCGCAAGTATTACGGCAAGGAAGTCAAAACCAATATGTTTAAAACGGTGACATTATGATTGATATCGATCCATCTTCTATCCTGGTCAGATACAACGTCAAGCTTGAAAGTGAAAGATCTCCTGATGATGTTGCCAGAGAGATGTTTCCCGAGGATGAGCTGATCCGCAATATCGTGGAAGCTGTTTTTGAAGGCGACGAGGACGAAGTGATCGTGACACTGCAGGAGGCTGTGGATCAGGGGAAGGATGCAATCGACCTGATAGATGATGCGCTCATAGTCGGAATGGATATAGTTTCCCAGTTATATGAAGATGGGATGCTCTTCTTGCCCGATGTTATGATCTCTTCACAGGCAATGACAGACGGGATAGAGTACTGTAAGAAAATATCCGGCCGAAACCATGAGTATAAAGGAAAGGTTGTCTCATTTGTCGTTGAAGGCGATGTGCATGACATCGGCAAGAAGATACTTACGGTATTTTTGAGATCCAATGGTTACGAAGTGATCGATCTCGGGAGTGATGTTCCCGTAGATGAGGTAGTAGGCTCTGTCATTCAGAATAAACCCATAATGCTTACCGGCACCGCACTGATGACCACAACAATGTACTCTTTCAGGGAGATCAGGGACAGGCTTTTTGATAACGATGTCAAAATACCTTTTATCTGTGGCGGAGGTGCTGTCACCCAGGACTTTGTGGAGCGCTATGACCTTGGCATCTACTGTGATGATGCGGCGATAGTTCCGAAAATAGCCGATGAAGTGTTAAAAAATGCTACAATTGATGATCTGAGGGCAAAGTTCCACACCAAATGAACTTTAAAAAAGACATGGTGTGTTGCTCCTGTTATGTTTCTGGTTGCTCACACCCAAGACAGATCCTTTTGTGTAGATTGGATTGAAGGAAGCGTCCAGTCGGTGTGAGCAAATAGTATCTGTTTAACTTGTATTTAACCTCTTTTTTCTTTTAAAAGGGAGTAAAAATATTATATAAAACCAAATTCAAGGTGTAAAAGCATGGAAACTGATGTATCCTGTAAAGACCCGATATATACTCTTGATGAGTTAGGCGTATCCAGCGATGATCCAGTTCTCAGGGAATGCGATCGTTTCAGGACGATACTTGATTCCATTGATGAGTCCTTTGTTGTGCTGGACAGGGAATTCAGGATCATCTATGCTAATCACTCGTTTTATAGCAATTTTGCAGTAAGCTCTGATGAAATAAGGGGAACTTTGCTCTTTGACCTCAAGAACATCCAGTGGGATGAAGATAAATTAGAACATCTTCTTTCCCGTATTTTCAGTCGGGGCAGTTCAATAGATAACTTCAGAGCTACACATATCACCAGTAACAGCAGGACAGAGCTACGCGTGCGGGCCCGTGGGCTGAATACGGGCACAGGATACAATACACATATTCTGCTGACATTCAAAGAACTCGACGGTCCGCAGAACGAAGAAGAAATCTTCAGTATGCCGGATGACAGTTATTTTGCGCTTGTCGAAATCATTAATGACGGGATAGTCATCCTGCAGAATGGTAAGCTGAGATTTGCCAACAAGAAATTCTCGGAACTTACCGGCTATTCCAGGAAGGAATTGATTAACACTGACTTTTCAGACCATATTCCTGAGGCCTATCGGCGTATGATATCCAAGAGGTTCAAGAAGGTTCTCAAGGATATGCGTGGCCCGCACCGCAACAATGAGCTGGAGCTTCTGACCTCATCCGGGGCGATGATACCCACGGAAGTAAGTTTTTCCTATATAGTACATAACTCCAAACCCTCGATAATGCTCAACATCAGGGACATTACTGAGCGCAAAGAGGCAGAGTTGCAGCTTGAGGCATCAAAGGATAAATATTCCACCCTTGTTGAAAAGAGCAATGATGGAATTGTGATCATACAGGAAGGGACGCTGAATTTTATTAACTCAAAATTCACAGAACTAACCGGCTTCTCAAAAGATGATCTGCTGGGCAGTGAAGTTCTGGACTATGTCCCCGAAGAATACAGGCGTATGATGTCCAAGAGGTTCAAGAAAGTGCTCAAGGACAGGCGAAGCCTTCGACGCAGCAATGAAATCGAGTTCCATACCAAAAAGGGAGATCTTCTGCCGGCGGAGATCGGGCTTTCTTTCATCCATCATGAGGACAGACCTTCGATTATGATGAATGTCAGGGATATCTCTGAGCGAAAGCAGGCTGAGAAGGAACTGCGTGATTCCGAAAAGAAATATTCCACCCTTGTCGAGAAAAGTAATGACGGTATCATTATAGTTCGTAACGGAATCCTCGTCTTCGCAAATATGAAGTTCTGCGAGATCACCGGTTTTTCCAAGGATGAAATACTCAGAAGGCCGTTCGAGAACTTCCTGCCACTGGAATACAGACAGGTCATCCTGAGGCGTTTCAGGAGAAGCCTGGAAAAGAACCGCGAGACTCCGCTAAAATATGAGATCGAACTGCTTTCAAAGGAAGGGGTCAATACCCCGGCGGAAATAAACTCCTCGATAATCGAACACGAAGG
>DACO01000104.1:0-290 GCA_002508635.1 Methanolobus sp. UBA118
TCGTGCCCCCAGCTTTCGTCCCTCACCGTCGGACCCGTTCTGGTAAGACGCCTTCGCCACTGGTGGTCCCACAGGGATTACAAGATTTCACTCCTACCCCTGTAGTACCTCTTACCTCTCCCGGTCCCAAGCCTGACAGTATCCCCCGGAAGCCTAACAGTTGAGCTGTCAGATTTCCCGGAAGACTGATCAAACCGGCTACGGACCCTTTAGACCCAATAATAGTGGCTACCACTCGGGCCGCCGGTGTTACCGCGGCGGCTGGCACCGGTCTTGCCCGGCCCTTGCTA
>DACO01000104.1:496-10589 GCA_002508635.1 Methanolobus sp. UBA118
CCGGTCTTGCCCGGCCCTTGCTAACACCTGTGATTTATACAGGTGGACAGCCAACATAATATGCTGGCACTCAGTGTCCCCTTATCGCGGTTTCCCGCATTGTAAAGATTTCGCGCCTGCTGCGCCCCGTAGGGCCTGGATTCATGTCTCAGAATCCATCTCCGGGCTCTTGCTCTCACAACCCGTACCCGTCGTCGGCTAGTAGGTACTTTACACCCACTACTACCTGATAGGCCGCAGATCCATCCTAAGGCGCCGGAACTTTTAACCACAGAACATTCCAGTATCTATGGTTTATCCGGTATTATCCCCAGTTTCCCGGGGTTATGCCGGACCTTAGGGCAGGTTATCCACGTGTTACTGAGCAGTACGCCATGTTCACGAAGAACATTTAACTCGCATGGCTTAATCGAACACTGATAGCAGTAACCTCTGGCAGGATCAACCAGAATTGTTGATCACACACAAATTAATGGAAGTCATTTTAAGGAATCGATTGGAGAATTCTATTTGAGAGAATTTCCTTTGCACATGTTTGGTTAATTCCTTATCTGTAGTATATTATACACTACCGGTCAGAATTAACCGAACTGCCAAATCCAACGTCAGACAGGAAATAGCTCCTGCCTCCACTTGTTATAAGGCGGTGATTGTAATTGTTTTCTCGCGCATTACGCGAGGACCCCTAAAAGACCTCGATCATATATAAACCTTCCGACCATCAGGGCCGAAGACTTTGACCGAATCTTTTTTTGAGTCATTTTCGCGCACGGATGCGCGGAGACTTTCTAACGCTGCAATCATATATATACCTTTGCATTCACGAGGAATGTAAGGCAGGATTGTCAGCATTTTATGATTATGTAACCGCACTGAAATGCGCGGAGACGCTAAAAGGCTGCAATCATATATATAGGTTCCTGTCGATTCGGACAGAACCTTTGATTGACAACTTATGAACGTAAACCGTTGAAATAACTGTATACTTCAACCGGGCTTCTCTCCGAAATCCTTTGCAAGCGCATGTAAGCGCCACATGGCTCAGATGGAAGCAGCCCTACAACAACACACTGATATATAAGACTTTGCATCATCGATACTGGAGTCAGATCCACAGCAAAAGATACAACAATTTTCTATCAAAAATTATAACTATGTTAGCGGTGATTTTTTATATAATAACTCATAATCGGAACTGATCAATATGAATTCAACTGTCGAACTGAGGGATCGCTTTTTACAGCGATGAACCGCTAATAAACAAACGCAAGACTATTTTTGACACTACACTGCGCGACGGTGAACAAACACCTGGCGTATCTCTTACAAACGAGCAAAAACTCAAAATTGCACGGCAGCTTGATAAACTCGGCGTAGACGTTCTCGAAGCCGGTTTTCCCATATCTTCTCAGGGAGAGAAGCAGAATGTAAGAGCTATTGCCAGCGAAGGTCTCACCCTTGATGTCTGTGGTCTTGCCCGCGTCCTTCCAAAGGATCTGGACGCCTGCATAGATTGTGGAGTGGATATGGTACACACCTTTGTATCAACATCCGACATCCAGAGAATACACACCATCAAGAAGAGCAGAGAAGAAGTCGTCACAATGGCAGTAGACGCTGTTGAACGTATCAAGGAACATGGCGTAAAATGCATGTTCTCTGCAATGGATGCGACAAGAACGGACCTCGACTACCTGACAGAGATCTTCAGGGCCGTTGAAGGAGCAGGATGTGACATAATCAACGTACCCGACACCGTAGGGGTGATGTCACCGTCCAGAATGTACAACCTTGTCAATAGTATCTATAAGGAAGTGAACATCCCAATTGATGTACACTGCCACAACGACTTCGGAATTGCGGTTGCCAACAGTCTTATGGCCGTGGAGGCAGGTGCCAGTCAGGTACAATGTACTGTTAACGGCATAGGAGAGCGTGCAGGTAATGCAAACCTTGCCCAGGTGGTCATGAGCCTTCATTCCATCTACGGCGCAAAGACCAATATAAACACAGAATACCTGCTTGAAACCTCAAAGATGGTTGAGAACTTTACCGGCATACGCTCACCGCCAAACACTCCTATCGTAGGCGATAACGCATTTGCCCACGAATCAGGCATCCACACACACGGAGTCCTTGAACAATCGGACACTTTCGAGCCAGGCATCATGACACCGGAGATGGTAGGTCACAAGCGCCGCATCGTCGTTGGCAAACACGCCGGAAAACATGCCGTTAAGAAATCACTTGATGACATGGGTATCGAAACCACAGAGGAACAACTCGATGAGATACTTGTCAGGATAAAGGACATTGCTAACAAAGGCAAGCGCATATGTGACGCCGACCTTCACGCAGTCGCATCAGCCGTACTTGGCAGAAACCTGGGTCAGGAAACCATCATACTCAAGGAGTTCTCCGTAATGACAGGAAATCTCACAACACCCACCGCAGTTGTAAGAGCGACCGTGGGGGACGAGGAAGCAGTTGCCTCGAACTTCGGAGTAGGACCTATAGACGCTGCACTTAAAGCAGTGGAAGAGATGATGGGAGGATATACAAAGGTAAAGGTGCGCGACTTCAGTCTCGAAGCCATAACCGGCGGAAGTGATGCCCTTGCGGAAGTCACTATATCGGTTGAGGATGAGGACGGACGTGTTGTCAGTGCACAGTCAGCAAGTGCTGATATTGCCACGGCTTCCGTGGACGCGCTCATCACTGCCATCAACATACTTCTGGAAAAGAAGAAACTCTGGACCATGCAGTAAAGATTCGGATTCTCAGGAGCACAACCTGCAGCTCCTGACCTTTTCCCATTAGCTTTTTTTAAAATAAATCCCATGGACCCGAAATAAACAGGTTCATATCTATATAATAAGACATTAACTGACTACACATGACCTATGAAGTTATAGACTCCCATTGCCACCTGGATTTCCCGAAATTCAATAAGGACCGGGAAGAGACCATCAAAAGAGCAAGGTCACATGGCGTGGCAGAGATGATCAACTCCGGAATAGATTATAAAACGAATAAAAATTCCCTTGAGCTTGCCAGAAAGTATGATTTCATATATGCCACCCTCGGGCTCAGCCCCCAGATGGTACCCGGCGCAAATAACGAAAGAATAGATCAGATCCTATCGCAGATAGAGCGCAATATGGACAAAGCTGCAGGTATCGGGGAAGCAGGACTTGACTTTTACTACTGCAAGGACAATGCGGGAAGAAAAAGACAGGAAGAGGTATTCAGCCAGGTCATCGAGCTTGCGGACAGATACAACAAGACCCTGGTGATACATGGCAGGGACGGCGAGGAGCTTGCACTTGAAATGTGCAGGGACCTTGACATGGTCGTCTTCCACTGCTATGGCGGCTCCCTTGAGACCATGCGGAAGATCGTTGATGCCGGGCATTATGTGTCAGTACCGACCCTTGTATGCTTCTCGGACCAGCATAAGGAAATAGCCCGGAACCTTCCCCTTGAGAACATGCTCATTGAGACCGACAGCCCGTACCTTTCACCAAGGAAAGGAAGGAACGAACCCTTATTTGTACGTGACTCCGTGCCGGTCATCGCCCAATTAAAAGAAGCCGAAGAGACGGATATAGCAACGGCGACAGTACAAAATACCCGCAGGGCATTTGAGCTCTAAAATCATTTTTTAAGGAGAATCAACATGCATGTCAAACATATTATCACCGGACTCTACGATGCCAACTCATACCTGATCAACAAAAAAGTACTCGTAGATACGGGAATGAATACAAAGGGACTGGTCGAAGAGATAAACAGAAATACGGATATTAAGGATCTTGAACTGATCATACTCACACACTGTCATTACGACCACACTGCATCGGCACAGGAAATAGCACAAATGAGCGGTGCGAAAGTGGCAATTCACAAAGATGATGCACCCCTTCTTAAAAATGATAACATAAGTGCTGCCGCCATGTTCGGATACAGCGCACCGTCCATTGATGCGGACATGCTACTGGAAGAAGGCGACAGAATACCCGTGGGCGAGGATGAAGAGCTTGAGGTGATCCACACTCCGGGACACACACCCGGCGGCATCTGCCTGTATGAAGCAAACACAAAGAGCCTCTTTTCAGGGGACACTGTTTTTCCCAACGGAAGCATAGGTCGCACGGATTTTCAGGGTGGCAGTCGCTCACAACTTACAGAATCCATTAACAAACTCATGAAGTTTGATGTCGGAACACTCTATCCCGGACACGGAGAAGTTACCTCGAATGATGTCAACAGGCAGATAGAATTCTCTCTGCGCATGTCAAAAAGCATACTATAAGGATGCATTATGAAAGATAAAAGAAAGAAAGGAAGCGATCACTCGAAGTTCCTTCCTATGAGCCCTGAGGAGGTAAAGGCAAAGGGCTGGGATGAGCTTGATATTATTATCGTTACCGGAGATGCCTATGTAGACCACCCCGGCTTTGGGACAAGCATCATAGGCAGGGTACTTGAAGATGCAGGCTATCGGGTCGGAGTCATTGCACAACCTAACTGGGAGGATGCAGAGGACTTCAAAAAGCTCGGGAAGCCACGCCTTTTCTTTGCCATCAGTGCTGGCAATACCGACTCCATGGTCAGCAACTACACGCCATCAAAGAGACTGCGCCATGAGGATGCGTACTCACCCGGCAATAAAGAAGGACTCAGGCCTAACAGGGCAACTATTGTCTATTCAAACCGCCTGAAGGAAGCTTTTCCTGATGTACCGCAGGTAATAGGAGGTATCGAAGCATCCCTTCGCCGCTTTGCCCAGTACGATTACTGGTCTGACAAAGTCCGCCAGTCCATACTTGCAGATGCACCTGCGGATATACTGGTTTACGGCATGGGAGAGCTCCAGATACAAGAGATTGCTGCCAGGCTGGACAAAGGAACACCCATATCGGATATCACCGATATTGACGGAACAGGCTGGAAGATCGATATCAAGAGCTGGAAAGAAAAACGTGATGATTACCTGAGGGACCGCATAGAGATCGCACCATATGCGGAAGTCTCAAAGAACAAGGAACTCTATGCAGAGACTTTCAAAACCGTGTACCAGGAGCAGGACCACATCCGCGGTCATGATATTATACAGGTACATCCGAAAACCGTGATCGTCCAGAACAAACCCATGCGTCCACTGACAACCGAGGAGATAGATCATGTGTATGAACTTCCATTCACACGCGAGGCACACCCATCCTACAGGGAGCCGGTTCCTGCCCTTGACATGGTAAAGTTCTCCATCAATACCCACAGGGGCTGCTTCGGAGCATGTTCATTCTGTGCCATCGCCCTGCACCAGGGACGGATGATACGCAGCCGAAGTATGGAATCCATAATCAGGGAAGCCGAAGGTTTCAGAGACATGAAAGGATTCAAGGGCATCATCAACGGGCTAGGAGGGCCGTCTGCCAACATGTATGGCATGGACTGCAAGAACTGGGATGATAAGGGAGTCTGCAAGGACAAGACCTGCATCTATCCCGGTGCATGCCCCTCACTTGATACCAGCCACAGGAAACTCATTGAACTTATGCGAAGGCTCAGGGAGATACCCGGCATATCAAAGGTCTTTGTTGGCTACGGGGTACGCTATGACCTTGCCCTGCTGGACGAGGAATATATGGAAGAGCTCTGCGCCCATCACGTCAGCGGGCAACTGAAGGTCGCACCCGAGCATTATTGCGACAGGGTGACCGATGTCATGAAAAAACCCGACAGGGAAGTGTTCGAGAGATTCGAGCAGAAGTATAAGGAAATAAACAAAAGGATCGACAAGGACCAGTACCTTGTGGCTTTCCTCATGTCAGGACACCCGGGATGTACACTCGAAGACATGATCGAGACCGCGGAGTACATAAGGGACACAGGACGGTATACAAAACAGG
Source organism: Methanolobus sp. UBA118 (assembly GCA_002508635.1). Taxonomy (GTDB): domain Archaea; phylum Halobacteriota; class Methanosarcinia; order Methanosarcinales; family Methanosarcinaceae; genus Methanolobus. The sequence goes on from DACO01000104.1 coordinate 6,412, forward strand.
TGCAGGACTTCACACCAACCCCCATGACATCTGCTACCTGTATGTTCCACACGGGAATTGACCCCTTCACGGGAAAGAAGATATACGTGGCCACTTCACAGAAAGAGAAAAAGATACAGAGAGCCATGCTGCACTACAGGGAACCCGGTAACTACAACATGGTCTATGAGGGATTGAAGCGCGCCAACAGGCTTGACCTTGTGGGAAACACATGGAACTGTCTGATAAGTCGCAAAAAGAGAAGAAAGAGCGGCTGGTAAGCAGCAATCAATCTATTTATTCTGATGTATGGAATTGAATTATATCATATTCCCCATCAGAATATTTTCCTGTGTAGAATAAATCGTTAAGTTTTTAAGTACTAATAGGTACATTGTTAATGTACACTTAGTTACGTACATGTGGGAGGTACACATATGATATTTAAATTGGGGTTATTTAGCTTGCTTCTTATCCTTTTCCATGTCAGTTGCGCTATGGGAAGCCCCGTGCTCGAGGTAGATGAGAATATAAGCGAAGATGAATTCTATTCGGACAATTATACGAATCCTGACAGTCTGGAGGCACACAGAATTGCCACAGCTGCCAAAGATAGTAGTCTGTCACAGGTAAAGATCAACGACGAATTCAAACCAAGGGAAACTGTCAGCCCTGACGGCAACTTTTCAGTACATATGAAAGCGGTCTCCACAGGATCGGATATGGGAATTGAGGAATATGTTATAAACAATACCCAGACCGGCCGCGAGACAGTGATACACGGCGTTGCTACCATGGGATATTATGCAGTCGCCTTTTCTCCTGACAGCAAGATGTATGCGGCACCCAAGATAATTTCCTGTGATGATGGCAGGAACTGCCAGTATGTTATTGATATCACCTCGGCAGAAACCAATGAACTGCTGCACAGGGAGCTGATCCCTTATTACAAAGAAGATACAAAGTATACACCAATGGAATGGGACCGCTCGTCTGTCTACGAGATATACTGGTCGGAGGACGGATCATCCATTGTCTACGACATCCTCGGAGCTGATATTGACGGTGGCACCTACCCGACCACTCTGGCCACAAACAGGCTCAATGTCAACTACACAGAACTCCGTGAGATGAACGGATATGTTGAGCCAACAGCCGAATTCGCTTCAGATACCAATGAAACGGTGGAAGAACAATTCTACACCGTACCGGAGGAACAGCCGGAAGAGAACACATCCGCTGATGAGAGCGAGGTTGCTGCCGCACCTGGCTTTGGATTATTAGCTGCCCTTGTGGCCATGACAATACTTGTAGTCGGAAGAAGTTTGAGAAGAAGGTCCCGCTGATAACGGGACCCGATCTTTCAACCGACGGCCTAATAAATCAATTTATCCTAAAGGACTAAAAGAATGTAGCTAGGTCTGGTAATGGTACGGTTTCAGGAAAAGCTGTGGTGGAATATACAGTAATTAAAAGTCCTTCCTGAATAAGGAAATTAAATTCCTGCCTGTAAAGTATATATCTGTGTTCAAGAATACTTTAGCCAGCTAGCAGATCTCATTTTATTAGCTTCAACTGTGGGTGTACCTGATGAAAAAGCAAATCACTGATGTATTGCTTGCATCTGAAAAAAGGAAAAACGTACTTTTGTTGTTATTTGATGGCCCGCAGGAAATGGAAACACTCCTAGAAGAGCTGGATACCACCAGAACAGCACTGCTACCTCAGATCAAGATACTCAGGGAAAACCATCTGATATCCAAATCAGATGACAGCTACGAATTAACAACCATCGGCGGATTGATTGTAGAGGAGATGAAATCTTTTCTGTCTACTGCTGACGTGTTTGGTGGAAATTGTGAATATTTTGGAACACATTATATTGATTTCATTCCACCTTCACTTTTACAGAAATTATCCGACCTAGAGAAATGTAAAATAACTGAAATGACTGTGGAGGATTTCTATGATACAGATACGGAACTTTTTGAAAAGGCCCTGGAATCACACGAGTGGTTAGAGATTACATCAGCCCTACATCCTTCATTTCACAATTTCTATGTGCAGATGACGGATTATGTTACAGATGTATCAGTCATTATGACTCAAGGAGTTTATGAAAAGGCTAAGCAGGAAAACTATGACGACTTAAAGGAACTAATAGACCTGGAACTTGTCTCTCTTTACATGTATCCCGAAAATCCCGGGTTCACTTCTTTTATTGTGGCCGGCCAATCCATTAAGTTCAGACTGTTAACCTTAAAAGGTGTGTATGATAACAAGAGTATATCCTTTTCGGGTCCTGTTGCTCTTGAGTGGGGCAAAGAGCTATTTGAATATTATAAGCGGCAATCAGTGCCTATTATTGAGCTTTAGTCCTATTGTTATCTTTCTGAATGTTTTAGGATATTATCTCCCGCTCAGTGGTCGCGATCGAATATACTTCACCATCTTCGTTAACTAAAGGAGTTGCTATCAACCATACATCCAGGATGCGCCCCTCTTTGGTGACCCTCTGCGTCTGGTATGGGTCAGGAACCTGGCCCCGAACAAGTTCCCTCATCATGCCAAGGTATTCTTCTATTTTATTCTCCGGAACCATTCTGCTGGCATTCATATTTAATGCATCAGCTTCACTCCAGCCGTACATTTTCTCAGCCATAGGATTCCAAGCGATTATATGACCATCCTTATCCTGTAATGTTATAGTATCAAGTGAATCACGTACCACTGCAGCCAGACGACGCAAAGTCTCTGTCTGTTTCAGGAATGTGATAACTACTCCTTCAATAGTGTTTTTCGTTGTTCTGTAAGGACGCATTCTTACAGTGTACCATTCACCACTGTGCGTATGGACTTCTACCTCCACAGGAATCAAGGTATCGAGAACGGACTGTATGTCCGGTATCAGACGATCATAACCTGAGAAATTGGAAACTGTATGTTCTATAGGCCTTCCCACATCTGAAGGAATCAGGTTAATAACCTCTTTGATGGAAGGGGTAAAGCGCTGTATACATAGCTGATTGTCCACAAAGACAATTCCTACACCCGTCGATGCCAGCAAGTTGTTCATATCTTCATTGGCTTCTGAAAGCTCTGTCACCTTGGCCTGAAGTTCGCTATTGACAGTGGATAGTTCCTCGTTGACTGATTGTAATTCTTCCCTGGAGGTTTCAAGTTCCTCGTTCGTGGATTGCAGCTCCTCGTTCATGGACTGCATTTCTTCGTTGGAGGATCTAAGCTCTTCATTTGAAACTTCAAGTTCTTCATTAGAGGCCCTGAGATATTCTTCCATAGTCCTCAGTTCCTCTTTGAGAGCTGAAACGTTCTCCTCCTCCCCCGACATAGCTTCAACGATATCTCCTTCTGTCACCTGACCATCGCTCTGCCCTGAATCTTGTGGTATATCAAAAGTGACCATGAACAAGTTTTCATCAGTAGATTCTTCCACTGGCTGGACCGTCAGATTGACTGTCGTAAAGTTGCCGTTTGTCTTGATCCGGACTCCGGAACGTGTTACCTGTTCTTTATTGATCATTACTTTGCTCAGAGCAGTGGTCAATGCCGGCTGCAATCCCTCGCGAGCCATCTTAAGAATATTGTGAGCAGGTTCGCCGGAGGCCATTTCAAGATACTGGCCAGTACGCCCATGAAGATAGAGGATATCACCACGTTCGTTGACCAGTACACCTGCCGGGGCATATTGTTGCAGTAATTTCCTTTCAGTCAGTTCACGCATATGGAATCTTTTTTCACTGGCATGTTTATACGAGACCCGAGGAGGGGTTTCGATTTCTACAGGAGATGGGATAAATTTACCAATCGAATGGCGATATTTACCATTTACATCCTTGCTTTGATACAATTTGGATTGTTGATCCAGGGTATCAAAAAGCATTGAGAATTCCCCGATGCTTTCGGAAGAACCAAGCAAAAGAAATCCGCCCGGATTCAGTGCATAATGGAACATAGGAATGAGTTTATTCTGCATTTCCTTGTTCATATAGATCAACAGGTTGCGACAACTGATCAGGTCAAGTTTGGAAAAGGGCGGATCCTGGATTACATCCTGTTCTGAAAAGATGATCATATCACGGATATCTTTCAGGATGGTGTAAGTATTGGCTTCGGGATCATGAGTAAAAAAAAGTTCCAATCTTTCAGGTGAAACATCGCTAGAAATACTGTCCGGATAG
>DACO01000104.1:10805-17763 GCA_002508635.1 Methanolobus sp. UBA118
GAAATACTGTCCGGATAGACACCTTTGCGGGCACGCTCGATCATCCTATTCTCAATGTCAGTGGCGAAGATCTGTATTTTAAAATTCTGCTTTAACTTTTGCATATGCTCATGAATCAGAATGCCGATGGAATATGCCTCTTCACCTGTGGAACAACCTACAACCCAGATACGCACCTCTGCACCGGGAGATTTGTCTTCAAACAGTTTCGGAACCACTTTTTCCTGAAATACCTCAAAGATCCGGGGATTACGGAAGAAATTTGTGACATTGATCAGAATATCACGAAAAAGCGCCTGCACTTCTTCTGGTTTTTGCTGCAAATAATTTGCGTACCCTTCCATACGCTTGATATTGTTAACTATCATGCGACGCCTTATACGACGGTCCAGTGTCTTTTGCTTATACTGTGAGAAATCATGACCTGTCTGGATGAGCAATTCATTGAAGATCATTTGCATTGTTTCTTCTGTTTTCTGAGCCGGATGTGGCTTTTCTTCAGATACATCAGAATGGATAAGGGATACGTAATCACGGAGTTGAGCCGGCATCTCTGCTGGCTCCAGCACATAGTCCACCAGTCCCGTGTCAATGGCACTTAAAGGCATACCATTGTAGTCGCTGGATTCCGGACTTTGTGCCATTACCATGCCACCTTCCGCCTTGATAGACCGCACCCCGGCTGTACCGTCACTGCCAGTACCCGAGAGTATTATACCAATGGCCAATCCATGCAGATCTGATGCCAGAGAATGGAAGAAAGTATCAATTGCCATACGATGCCCGCGAGTTTCAGCCGGTTCCACCAAGTGCAATATGCCATCCGTAATGATCATATCACGGTTAGGAGGAATGATATACACATGATTGGGCTTGACAGCCATCCCATCTTTTACCTGGCGAACATCCATGTTCGTGTAACGCTCGATTATTTCGGAAAGCATGCTCTTGTGATCCGGAGACAAATGCTGCACCAGTACAAAAGCCATATCCATATCTTCACTTGCAGGAATAGCTGAAAAGAATTTCTCAAAGGCATCCAGTCCGCCGGCTGATGCACCAATGCCCACAACGGGAAAACCATCACCAAACTTATTATTGTTTGAAAAATTCTGTTTATCTATATTATTACCAGGATTTTCCTGTTTATCGTTAGTTTTCTTCACACCGGTCTTATTTTCAGCCATATTCTCCCCTTCGTTAAAATAGAGATTAAAACATTTACCAACCTTGATTTTGGTAAATCTATATTAAACAAACGTTCTATATTAATAATTCTCCATTTACCGAACAAAATGTGTGAATAAAATAAACATTTAACTCTTTGTTCATACAGGATAAAAGAATCAAAACATCTATTCAACTTCCCCAAAGCAGTCCAGCAGAGGCAGGATCTTAACCGTGAGAATCAGTCCCATGGAGGTCAGTTCATATGTATGAAGGTCACGTTTTATAAGATAGTGGTCTTCCATTATACTTAGATGCGAGAGAAGTGTCCGTTTTTCTGTGTCAAGTTTATCATGCAGAGTATGCAGACTTTTTTGCCCTTCATACAACAAAAGTAATATATTGACCCTTAATTCCGATTTAAACAGGACATCAACCAAGCTTTTCTTTTCCAAAATATCCCCTTCAGAACATGCATATTTACCAAACAATTATTTAAGCACGATAACTGTAACCATCTGATGTAAGATCAGAACTCTTTAATAAAAATAACCGCGTTAAATTTAGTACTGCATATTTAATTTTAAAGGAGAACTATTATTAGTTAACATATATGATTCCATATCGTTAACAACTTGATAGTAAACAGATAAGTTTTGCTTTATTTGTTAGATTATCGGTGATAGCCATAAAACGGGATCCATATTGTCAAAAACGGGAAATATAAAGAGGATATGATATTAATGAAAAGAGCTCTTCAGGATGTGTTCTTCGCATCTGAAAAAAAACATGCTTATGATCCTGCAGGAGGGGAGTCAGGATATGGAAACTCTTCTTACATTACTGGATACAAACAGGCAATCCCTGCTTCCACAGATCAAGATTCTGAAGGATCATCATCTTATCGACCAGTACGATGATACATATGAGCTGACAACCATTGGTAAACTGGTTGTTGATGAAACTTCTCCTGCAATAAAATTAATGGATTTTCTGGATGCAGATATTAATTACTGGGGCACACGCAACCTGGATTTCATTCCCTCTTTACTCTTGAGCAGAATTAAGGAACTTGGCAATTGCAGGATCGTGAATCTCACTCTCACGGAATTGAATGAAATGGATAAGGAGTTTTACAGAGCTGCCCAGGAATCTGAAGCTATGTATGGGATCACCAGCTATTTCCACCCTAACTTCCAGGAATTGTTCTCCATAATGTCAGAAAAAGGGCTTAAAGTTGATTTCATAATATGCAAGGACCTGCTTGATAAATTACAGACTGATTACTTTAAAGAGTTTCAGGCTCTCCTGAAAAATGAATTATTCAATTTCTCTGTGTATGAAGGAAAGCTGAATTTCATGTCTTTTATGTTCCACGATAATCACCTTATGATGCATTTGCTAAACAAAACCGGGAATTTCGATAACAGATACATCCTGTGTGAAAATGAGAAAGCGATAAAGTGGGCAAATGAGCTGTTCCAGTATTACAAGCAAAATTCAAGGCCTATAACTGAATCAATCAATACAGATCTGGCAATTGAGCCCCAAAAAGCCTGAATGGCTATTCCATAGCCATCTCAAGAAGATCGATGATATCCAGTATCTCGACCTTCGGTTCACCACGTTTGAGGTTCGTCCTGCACAGAGGACATGCGGTAATAAGATAGTCCACATCCTCAGGCATCTCCTCAAGTCGTCTCTTCGAGAGCTCCAGGGACAGTTCAGGATAACCTTTGAGCACACCGCCGCCTGCACCGCAACACCTTGCTTTCTCGCGGTTGCTCTCCATTTCCTCAAGATCGGATACCGCCGTAATAAGTCCCCTTGGTGCATCAAAGACACCGTTGCACCTTCCCAGATGACACGGGTCGTGATAGCTGACCTTAAGATCAAGTTTTTTAAGGTCCATCTCTGCCAGGCGCTCAGCCAGGAATTCGGTTACATGGACAACCTTGAGGTCTTCCGGATAATCGTTCTTCAGTGCGGTAAAACATCCTGCGCAACCGGTGATAATTGTGTGTGCGCCTGTCTTTTTTATCTGCTCAAGGTTCTTCGATACAAGCTCCGACGGATCGGACCCGGTTCTTAGAAGCGGGGAGCCACAGCATACCTCTTCCTTTAGTACTGTCACACCGAACTTCGTCAGTATATCGAAGGTCCTCTTTGTAAGTTCAGGATACCTGTAAGAACCCAGACATCCAGCAAAGAAGACATAGTCCGCCTTTTCCGTGACATCCTTTGCAGATTCACCAAGCCAGTCCATCCTTTCCTTTTCCTCACCCAGAGCATTGCCAAGCTCATTTGCCCTGCCTGCAATCTCCCTCTGGGCATCGGTCATCTTACCGTGTAGTACAAGCTGGTGTCTTGTGTTCTCCACAACCTCGGGAGGTGCTGCGCCGGAAGGACATAGCTGCTCACAGAGTCCGCAGGTAGTGCACATGTTCAGGCTGTCGAGCACATCCTTATCCGCCTCAAGACCCATGGAGACACCATGTGCCACAAGCATACGACCCCTAGCACCTGCAGACTCCCAGCCTACAACATCAAAGACAGGACAGACCGAGCGACATGTACCACACCTGACACATTTCAGTATTGAGCGCATATCATGGTCCATATTCAGACCCCCATCTTACCAGGATTAAGTATTCCCTTCGGGTCGAGGGCTTTCTTAATAATCATCATTACATCCAGGGCCTTCCCCAGTTCAAGCTCAAGGTACTCACTTCTTGCACCACCGACTCCGTGCTCGGCGGTGACGGTACCCCCCATATTGATGGCAGTGTGATGTATCTTATCGGCAGCACTGTTGAGTTTCTCCCAGTCACCATCTTCCATCACATCGATACACATCCCGGTATGGAGATTCCCGTCACCAATGTGTCCGTATGTCATGATCGGCAGGTCGAATTCCTCTGAGATCTCACGTACTTTGTGCAGCATCTTCGGGATTTCCTTTATCGGAACGCCGATATCCTCGCCCACATATACACGGGTACGCATAGGATCAAGACGTGAGACCGCTGCCCCTACAAGCCTTCTGGCAGCCCATATCTCATCACGTTCTTCCTTGTTGGCTGCAGTCTTGATATCTATGGCCAGTGACTTGCAGACGTCCTCTATCATCTCGATTCCTTCACGCACGGAGTTCTCGGTACCATCCACCTCAAAGAGCAGGATGGCTCCCACCTCGGGAATACCTATATGGGGGTCATAGGCATTGATGGCCTGTATGATATTACTGTCAAGGATCTCACATGCAGAAGGGACTATTCCCGAGGACAGTACCTTCACAACTGCCTTTCCGGCAAGTTCCGGATCCTCAAAAGAAGCAAGCAATACCGAGCGCTCCTGTGGCAGTGCCCTCACCTTCAGTGTGGCCCTGGTTATTATCCCGAGTGTTCCTTCAGAACCCACGAAAAGATCTGTAAGAGAATAACCTGCCACGGATTTCATGGTCTTTGAGCCTGTGTTTATAATTGTCCCGTCAGCCAGTACAACTTCAAGTCCAAGCACATAGTTGCGGGTGGTACCGTACTTCACAGAGCGCATTCCGCTTCCGTTATTGGCAATGAGTCCGCCCAGTGTGCACATGGCAGAGCTTCCGGGATCTGGCGGAAAGAAAAAACCATATGGTTCAAGTTCTGCATTAAGCTTCTCCTGGACGATTCCCGGCTCGACCACAACCTGCAGGTTATCAAGGTCCATCTCGACCAGATGGTTCATAGCCGACATATCAAGCACAATGCCACCTTCCACGGGTACTGCTCCTCCGGCAAGTCCCGTACCGGCACCCCTGGCTGTTATGGAAATATCATTATCATATGCAAGTTTCACTATCTCTGATACCTGCTTGGTGGTATCCGGCCTGATCACAAAATCAGGCATTCCCCTTATCTGGGAAGCATCACAAGAATAACAATAAAGATCTGCAGTTGAAGTGGAAACCCTTTTTTTACCAGCAATCTCCTGCAACTTTTCAAGTAGAACGGTATTTTGCATGGAATCAGTTTTTAACTAAGAATATAACATTTATACTTGTTGGTGACGGCAAAAGCTTTACATCTACCTGCAACATTTAGCCAGCGATGACACGATACTTTGAGGTACTGCAACGGGACGGAGCCGCCCGTATCGGTAAACTGCTTTTCGGTGAGACCGCGCAGACCCCTTATATAATAGATGCCAGGACCTTAAGCTCAGAGGACAGCCTGATAACAAATGCAGGATCAGTCTGGGAATCAGGGTCTTTTGAAGAGGCAGAAAGGAATTTTAAAAAAATACGTGAAGCTGTTAAAAATAACTCACTGGTGATCCTGCCTCACCAGTCATACCCTCCTGAGGTCCCTGAGGAAATAAAAGACTCTGCAACATGCAGATATGATCCTGATAATGAAGGTCCCACCGGGGAAATATACAGACCCGGATGCAGCTCAGATGGAAGGGACATGTATATCATGGAAGGTGCCGGCTGTTTTGAGAACAATGCAAGGCAGTTCTTCAATGAACTGATAGAGATGAAGAAAGATATTGCCGCTGATACCGCGGTCTATACACCCAACATCTGCCTGCCCGAAAACCTTGCCATGCTGCTGTACCTGGGAGTGGACATTGTTGACAATACAAAGGCTCTTGTCGCAGCCCACAGTGACATATTCCTTACAAGCGCAGGCAGATTCTATCTTGATTCGCTTACCGAGCTGCCCTGCAGGTGTGAAGCATGCACAGGAACAAGTGCAACCGAACTCAGGGAAATGGAAAAGAGAGAGCGTGCAAAGATCCTTGAAAAGCATAACCTCAATGCCCTGGAAGCAGAACTCGTGCTTGTAAGAGAAAAGATACGTGCCGGCATGCTACGCGAATATGTGGAGGGACAGTGCAGGACAAGACCCTGGCTGACAGCACTTTTGAGGCTCGCAGACAGTGAATATGAGTACCTGGAAGAGAAAAGTCCCCTTGCCAGATCCAATGAGATGCTGGCAAACAGCAGTGAATCACTCAGCAGGGTCGAGATCGTAAGATTTGCACAAAAGGTTCAAGAGCGCTACACTCCACCGGAAGCAGATGTACTGGTACTGCTGCCATGCTCCGCAAAAAAACCATATTCCATATCCAACTCCCACTGGAAGTTCATCAAAGCCATAGGAGACAAGCGCCGTTTTGTGCATGAGATGATAATCACATCACCCATGGGGATAGTTCCCAGGGAACTGGAGCTTACCTATCCTGCAGCACACTATGATACCGCAGTGACCGGCTACTGGGATGCCGAAGAACGTGAATGGGTTGCAGGCTGCCTGGAAAAATACCTCAGGAAAAACAGTTACAAGGTCATCGTTGCCCATGTGGAGGGTGCATACAGGCAGATATGCGAAACGGTTTCCGAAAGACTCGGGATAGAGATGGTATTCACAGCTTCAGGCAGTGTGACATCCCCCGATTCACTTAAGAGACTGAAGGAAAAGCTGTCAAAACACACCGAAGGTCGGGCACGCAATGTGGAAGAACGTAAGAAGGACATGATGCGATGCCTTGCAGATTACCAGTTCGGCAGAGGGGCCTCGGGGATACTTGTACCCGAGGGTACAATAATAAAAGGACCATTTCCCAAGTATCAGATATTTGAGGGAAAAAAGCAACTTGTCACCCTTATACCTCAGTACGGCACGCTTGCTGTCACCATCGAGGGCGCCGAGCGTATGATAGAATACGGAAGATACGTGGTGGAAATTGACGATTTCGTACCCAGGGGATCCCTGCTTGCACCCGGAGTTATAAAAGCGGACCC
>DACO01000159.1:0-2900 GCA_002508635.1 Methanolobus sp. UBA118
GCAAAGGCGATAAAAGACATTGCGATCATGGAGATTATGTTCTTCTTGCGTACCATTCCTCCGTAGAAAAGTCCCACACCGGGTGTCATAAGCATTACAAGAGCTGTACAAATAATTATAAAGGCAGTATCTCCTGTGTCAAGGGCCATTTCAGATCACCCGCACACAGTTTCTAACTGCTTTTTTGAAAATCCTGCCAAAATTCGTTTCTTCCATAGTTTTCACCATCTTTTTATCTTATTGGAACGGTTATATGAAACGTCTTTCCTTTTTCCTACTAGCTTATATTTATAATAATCGGTATCTTTACATTAATATTTACAAGTTAAAATCATACAAACTCTTATAATTTTATTTCATAAGTAGATAACAATGCTTTTAAACCTGAACTGTGACCCTTTTTTTTCTAAAATGGTGGATCCTTAAAGGAGTGAACCGGATGGTCTCTAATAACGATGATACAAAACACAAAAATTGTTAAAATCCCGGGATTAAGATAATTGTTGTAGCGTTTGCAGCGATTCTTTTTGTAATTCTATCTCTTGCTGCAGCTTCAGGTATGGTATATGTTCCAGGACGACAGAACTGATGGGAACGGACGAAGCAGTAGATCTGGGTGTGGAAGTGAACCCTGTGATATTTGATGAGCTTATTGAAGAACAGGGTGTCACATTGAACGATTCGGTCTCAGCTTATACACTCACAAGCAACATTCAATATTCCGATACTTCTCCCATGGACCTGAGCCTTTCAAGCTCCCAGCTCAGTTCGTATCTTCAGGCAACTAATAATGATGGTCCTCTCAAGGACATACAGCTCAAACTCGGAAAAAATAACCAGGCACAGATGTCTGCCTATATAGATCTGAACGAGATGTGTTATAATTTCAGAGGTCCTGTATATGCCGAAGGCAGTTTTGAAAAGGCAGACGACAGCTCTATTCAGGTGGATATCTCCAGTGCAAAGGTGGGCCTGTTATCAATACCGGAAAGCAGCACAGTGCAGGGAGAAGAGGAGATTGAAAATTTATCAACTTACATCTTGCAAAAATGCCAGGATTGAATATAGAGACCCTGGAGGTTGAGGATGGCAATCTGAATTTCAAATGAGATTTTCCCCGAACAGCAGACGTTGTGGATGTCTGATCTCTTCAGACATCAATCACTTATTTATTTCCTTTTTTTTGCTCTCTGACGTTCAAAGCCTATTTATCAGATACGGATAATAGCAAGACCCATTCACTTGATGATAGTATTGTGATTGTGATACTATAGTAATACCATATGGAGATCTTAATAATGGCAATCCATCCAATCGAATATCGTTACGGAACCGAGGAAATGAAGTTTGTCTGGAGTGAGGCGAACAGGCTTGAGAAGATCATGACCGTGGAAGCTGCACTTGCAAAGGCAGAAGCCGATATCGGACTGATCCCCAAGGAAGCGGCAGACATAATTGAAGCAAGTATTGGCACGGTGGAACTTGAAAGGGTAAATGAGATCGAAAATGAGATTCACCATGATATGATGGCGGTTGTGCTTGCCATTTCTGAGAAATGTGAGGAAGATGCCGGTAAATGGGTGCATTTCGGTGCCACCTCCAACGACATGCTGGATACCGCAACCGGTCTACAGCTCAAGGAAGCTGTAAAGATAATTGAGGACAGGATGCAGAAGCTTCTGGACGTCTTATTGGTGCAGGCAGACGAACACAAGCACCTGGTATGTGCCGGAAGAACTCACGGGCAGATTGGTGTCCCGACCACATATGGTCTGCGTTTTGCCATATGGGCATCCGAGGTCGCACGCCACATCGAGCGTCTGGAACAGCTCAAACCGCGCCTGCTTGTAGGACAGATGAGCGGGGCAGTGGGGACCCAGGCTGCATTCGGGAAGGACGGAATCGAGGTTCAGAAACGTGTAATGGAATATCTCGAGATCGGTTCTGTGGACGTTTCCAATCAGATCATCCAGAGAGATCGCCATGCTGAGTTTGTCATGTGGATGGCCAACACCGTGACAACCCTTGATAAGATCGCCGTGGAGATACGCTCCCTACAGAGAAGTGAGATCGCAGAGGTCGAGGAGAGCTTTAGGAAGAAGCAGGTGGGATCATCAACCATGCCACACAAGAGAAACCCCATCAAGTCCGAGCAGATATGCGGGCTTGCAAGGATCGTGCGCGCAATGGTCGAGCCGGAACTGCTGAACAACACTCTCTGGGACGAGCGTGACCTGACCAATTCCTCATGTGAAAGGATAGTCTTCCCCGAAGCCTGCGTACTTACGGATCACATCATCAAGCTGGGTATCGGCGTAATCGAAAATCTCAGGTTCTATCCCGAGAACATCCGTCGCAATCTGGACCTGCTCAGGGGACTGAACATGGGCGAAGCTGTGATGATAGAACTTGCAAAACGAGGTGTGGGTCGCCAGGAAGCCCATGAGCTCGTACGTTCAAGTGCAATGGAAGCTCACGAATCAGGCAAGCACTTCAAGGAAGTCCTGATGGCAAATCCCGATGTTGCCAATTACCTGAGCGAGAATGATATCGTAAATCTCGTGGACCCTGACAGGTATATCGGCACTGCTGTGGAGCAGGTCGAGATGCTTGTGAAGAAACTAAAAAATAACTGATATGGGGACTATTTATCCCCGTTTTTCCTTAATTTTACAGAAAAAGTTACCTGTACAGATTTCAGTACAGGAACTGTTTTAGATTTATTTAATAAAACAGAGTTTTCAGTCTACTTTATCGAATTTTGATTCAGGTGCTCCGCATACCGGGCAGTTGCCTTCAGGCTTGCCTTCATGGGTATGTCCGCAAACACTGCACACATAGTAATCGGTCTCTGAATTGCTGCCGATCTCTTCAAGTGCCTTTTCAAACAACCTGGCATG
>DACO01000159.1:3159-5978 GCA_002508635.1 Methanolobus sp. UBA118
TTTGCAACCTCGAAGCTCCAGAGGGCTCTGTTGTCCTCTTCCTTCTTTGCTTCTTCGATGAACTCGGGGTACATCGTTTCAAACTCATATTTCTCCCCGCCGATGGCTTCTTTCAGGTTGTCCATTGTGGTCCCGATCCCGCCCATGCGCTGAAGATGGTTGTGGGCGTGAACTGTTTCTGCAGCCGCTGCTGCCCTGAAGAGTTTGGCTATCTGAGGATATCCTTCGGAATCAGCTTTTTTAGCAAAAGCCAGATATCTTCTGTTTGCCATCGATTCGCCGGTAAATGCTGCTTCAAGATTATCTTTTGAACTCATTTATAACTCCCCTTAATTAGAGATATTTTCATCTTATTAACTAAGACTATCTCTATTATCTTTAACGCTTGACTTCAGTGTTAAAAAAGACTTACGGGTCTGTTATCCTGAGGCTTTCCAGTCTTATCTGTTGTTCAGCTTATCTAATGTGTTCAGCATAATCCAAGTGCTTTGATTATCTTCTCAACATCTGCCTTCTCGCTCTCCACAAAAACACCCCTGGTGCCCGAAACAATAATTATCCAGTCTCCACCGCTGTACATCCAGTTGTGTTGTGGTACCCAGTTCATCTGATAGAGTTTTGTATATGCAGTGGCCAGAGCATCAAACATCATGTTCACGGTACCGCAGAACTTTGATGTCATGTCTGCCATCTCTTCCGGCATCTTCATTTCGGACTTATAATCAACGAGTTTCCCTTCCTCACTAAAAATACCTGCTGCTGCCACACCTTCAAGTTTCAGCAGTTCATCTAACGATAAATTACACTCTCTTCCTGTCATTTATTTTACCCCACTGTAATTTATGAGCTTCCCATAGCCCTATTTGGATAGAGGTGTATTGCTGTATATAATAGGCAACGCATCTATGTTTCTTTAAGATGAGAATAGTATACGCAGGATTCGGATTTGAAGTAATCGTGCAATACAGATTTTTCTGCCTTATTGGATAAGAAAAATAAGGTAGTAAGTCTATTTCTTCCTATAATGGAATTAAACCGGCATGAATTCAGGAATCTCCTCTATGGATAAAGACCAATATATCAGGCAACTGGGTAAAATGCTGCCGGACCTGCAAAAAAGATATCCTATCAAGTACCTTGGAGTGTTTGGCTCGTACATCCGCAATGAACAAACTCTTCAAAGTGATCTGGATGTACTTGTTGAATTCAGTAAGCCTGTCAGCCTTCTGGAATACGTGAGGTTGGAACTGGAATTATCTGATGCTCTTGGAGTAAGGGTAGACCTTGTGTCAAAAACCGCTTTGAAACCACGGATTGGCAGGCATATTCTTGCGGAGGTGGTGCAAGTATGAGCACAAGGGGGGGCAGGTGATTATCTGGAAGACATATTCAATGCTATGCTTTCTATACAGGAGTTTACAGATGGCTATTCTTATGACAGGTTTGTTGCGGATAAGAAAACTCAATACGCTTAATACGAGCTATCGAGATTATCGGCGAAGCATCAAAAAATATAGCTGCTTCATTCAAGGGATCATACCCCGCTATACCCTGGAGAGAAATGGGAGCTATGAGGGACCGATTGATTCATGCTTATTTTGGTGTTGACCTGATATTCGTATGGGATATTGTGCAAAAAGATATTCCTCCACCACTATTACTTTTCCAGCATATGATTGATGAAATGGACTGATATCACAGCCCACACTCATCATTCAATTTGTAAGGATTCACTTTGCAAGCATCTTCTTCAAGAACTTCCCGGTATAGGAAACATCACTTTTTGCCACTTCCTCGGGTGTACCCTCTGCGATGACCTCACCGCCCCGGTCGCCGCCTTCGGGTCCCAGGTCGATAAGCCAGTCGGCTGTCTTGATAACATCAAGATTATGCTCGATGACTATTACGGTGTTTCCACCCTCTACCAGCCTCTGCAGTACTTCAAGAAGCTTCTTGACATCGTCAAAATGAAGGCCTGTGGTTGGCTCATCCAGAATATAGACAGTTTTGCCCGTGGAACGTTTACTGAGTTCCGTTGCCAGCTTGACCCTCTGGGCCTCTCCACCGGAAAGTGTGGTGGACGACTGGCCAAGTTTGATGTAACCAAGACCCACGTCATACAGGGTTTGCAGCTTGCGGCTGACGGAAGGTATGTTCTCGAAGAACTCAAGAGCTTCCTCCACTGTCATGTCCAGCACCTCGGCGATGTTCCTGTCCTTGTAGGTCACTTCCAGGGTCTCACGGTTGTAGCGTTTACCGTGACAGACCTCACAGGGTACGTAGACATCGGGCAGGAAATGCATTTCAATGGTGATTATTCCGTCACCCTTGCATGCCTCACACCTGCCACCACGGACATTGAAACTGAAACGTCCCGGTTTGTAGCCACGAGTCCGTGACATCTTTGTCTGTGCAAAGAGTTCTCTGATCGGTGTAAAGAGGTTGGTATAGGTTGCAGGGTTCGAACGTGGTGTTCTTCCGATAGGTGACTGGTCGATGGTTATGACCTTGTCGACATTCTCGAGACCGTCTATGTCCTTGTATTTACCAGGAATCTCCCTTGCACGGTTGAGCTTCTTGGCAAGTACCTTGTTAAGTGTCTCATTAATGAGTGTACTCTTGCCTGATCCCGATACGCCTGTTACACAGACGAGTACTCCCAAGGGGAATTCCACATCAATGCCCTTCAGGTTGTTCTCCCTTGCACCGTAGAGCACAAGGCTGTTCTCAGGCTTGCGCCTTTTTTCCGGTATTTCGATGGCCAGCTTCCCGCTCAGGTATTTTCCTGTGAGTGAAGCAGCATTGGCCTTAATCTCATC
>DACO01000159.1:6332-7586 GCA_002508635.1 Methanolobus sp. UBA118
GAGATGTTTCAGGGTATTGATGAGTCGCAGGTTGTCCCTCTGGTGCAGGCCGATGCTTGGCTCGTCCAGAATATAGAGTACACCCATAAGACTTGAGCCGATCTGGGTCGCAAGCCTGATACGCTGGGCCTCGCCTCCGGAAAGTGTTGCAGCCGACCTGCTAAGGCTGAGATAATCAAGTCCCACATCCATAAGAAAACCAAGTCTTGACTTAATCTCTTTCAGTATGAGACGCGCAATGGTGTACTCACGCTCATCAAGTTTTGTCTCGGTCAACTGGAAGAAATGCAGACTTTCTTCCACGGACATTTTCGTGACTTCGATAATGCTGGAACCATTAATCCTGACTGCAAGACTAGCGGGCTTCAGCCTGTTTCCGTCACACACATGGCAGGGCTTTGTGCTAATATACCGTCGCATCCTGTCTTTGCTGCTTTCTGAATCGGTTTTCTCGAAAATCTTTGACAGGTTTGATATCACTCCCTTGAACCTGCCGGTATGTCTCCACATACCGCCATTTCTGCCTTTGTGTACGAAAGGTATGCGTTTGTCACTGCCGTAGAATATTATTTCCTGTACTTCAGGATCAAGGTCCTGGAATGGCACATCCATGGAGAATCCCATGTGGTTTGCCAGCGATTCCAGTGACTGCATGTGGTATCCGTCCTTGCTCTTTCCGCTCCAGGGCTCAACTGCCCCTTCACGCAGGGTAAGGGTCCTGTCAGGAACTATAAGGTCCGGATCGAACTCCATGGAGGTTCCGAGTCCGTGACACTCCGGACATGCTCCCTGCGGGCTGTTGAACGAGAATGCAGCAGGTTCCATTTCCTCGAAACCGATGCCACACTCGGAGCATGCAAGATTCTCGCTGAAGGTCAGCTCTTCTCCGTCAAGGACCTGTACTGTCAGGGTACCGCCACTCTTCTCAAGTGCTGCTTCAACGGAGTCAGCAAGTCGCTCCTCGATTCCCTCTTTTATAACAAGCCTGTCCACAAGTATCTCTATGTTGTGCTTGACATAGCGTTCCAGTTCTATATCCTGTGCTTCCTCAAGTGTGTAAACTTCTCCATCGATGCGTGCACGTGTGAAACCTTCTGCCAGCAGGTCAGCTAACAGCTTCCTGTATTCTCCTTTCCTTTCCCTGACAACAGGTGCAAGCACGTGTATCTTCGTACCCTCGGGAAGTTTCATTATACTGTCGATTATCTGGTCAACGCTCTGAGTCTCGATTATGCGGTCACATTCGGGACAGTG
>DACO01000011.1 GCA_002508635.1 Methanolobus sp. UBA118
TTTCACCGTGGCACATAGAACATGATCAGCACTCCGATAAGCGCGATCAACGCACCGATTATCTCATACCTGTCCGGCTCGGTCCTGTCCACGAACTTGCCCCAGATGAGTGATGAGACTATGAATATCCCGCCATATGCAGCATATACCCTTCCAAAGTGGGCTGGCTGGAAGGTAGGGATGACCCCATAGATAGCAAGCACAAGTCCGCCCAGCGGGCCGAACATGAGCCCCTTCTTCCCCCGCAGCCACAGCCAGACAAGATAACCTCCGCCGATCTCAAAGAGTGCTGCAAGGAAGAACAATCCCAGGGATACCAGTGCGAATGAGACTATATCCTCGCTCATATCTCCTCACCTTCCCGTGGCCAGTAGAAGATAATGCCGACACCTATCAGGATGATTATGCAGCCTATGATATCATAGATATCCGGCGGTATCCTGTCAAACACCCAGCCCCAGAGCAGTGACATGACAACGAATATACCTCCATAGGTGGCGTATATCCTGTGAAAGTGGGCTGGTTGGAATGTTGGCACGATACCGTATAGGAAAAGGACGATAGCTCCGAGTAGTGCATAAGTGATGTCCCTGTTCTCCCGTATCCAGAGCCAGACGAGGTACCCGCCTCCTATCTCGAAGATACCTGCGAGGATGAAGAGGAGAATGGTGTAAACAAAGCATCTTCTTTTTGAAATGCAGCTTGTTTCTATAAGGACCATGACATAAGTTCTCGGCGTTAACACTATAAATCTTTGCTTCACAGCATAGTTTAATATCGTCCCGGCGTTCAAACAGTGTTAATAAGCAAAGTAAATGAAACTATCCAGGAGTCATAAATGGGAAACCAACCCAATTCATGGTCAGGAATAAGTGCAAAGGATATTCCCACAACTATAGAGCTTGACCCTGTCATCTATAAGTACACCACTTCTGGCTGCCGTGTGCTGGATATCGGCTGCGGTACCGGTAAAGTGACGATTCCACTGGCATCACGTGGTTTTTCAGTAACAGGTGTGGATATCAATGCAGAAGCTCTGAAGATGGCAAAATCCACTTCTGAATTGCAAGAAATCCCGCAAAGCCCGTTATTCGCTCAAACCGATGCCACGAATTTACCTTTTTCTGATGCGACATTCGACATGGTAATCATGCAGGCTTTCCTGACAACCATTACCTCAAAAGAAGACCGCAGTAAAGTAATGCAGGAGGCATGCAGGGTCCTCAAACCGGGTGGTAATCTTTACCTTGCTGATTTCGGCCAGACCTGGCATTCGAGAATCTATCGTGAGCGCTACATCAATGACCTGCCCGTGACAAAGGAGGAGGGTTCGATTATTGCTTATGACAAGGAGACCGGGGAGATTGCCTACATTGCCCATCATTTCACGGAGAAGGAGCTGGTGTTTTTGGTGGTTGAGAGCGGGTTTGAAGTCGAGTTTTTCAAAAGGGATGAGTTTGTGACCAGGACGGGGAACAGGGTGAACGGTTTTGTTATTGTAGGCAGAAAAATCTGAGATAATCCCTTTTCCTGCCTTATCTATATTTTAAGAAAGATACTCGTCTGAAGACCGGCAGGACAAGTCTCATTGCCGAGGCCTTGAACTTCACCGCAGGACCCTCGAAATGATCCTCCACATCTTTCATCTTCCCGGGAATGTCAATTTGCTGGGGGCATTTTTCCATACATTTGCCGCAGCTAACACAAAGTGAGGCGGATGATCTCTCCCCTAGGATGCCCATCTGGTACAGCAGGTACCTGTGTCTGGCGCTGCTATCATTTTGCCCGAATATTTCATTGCTGTTGTACATATCAAAACAGCCGGGAATATCGACTCCCGCAGGACATGGCATGCAGTAATTGCATCCTGTACAGGGAATTGTCGCCAGTTCCTTGTACTTTTTTGCAGCCTTTCGAACAGTATTGAGTTCATCCTCTGTCAGTGAGTCAGGAAAGGCTTCAGATGCCGTCCGGATGTTCTCATCAAGTTGTGAGATCTCGCTCATTCCTGAGAGGACCACAGTAACCTCTGGATGATTCCATATCCAGCGCAGTCCCCATTCTGCAGTTGTTCTCTTCACAGCCGTCCCGTCCCAGATTCTCTCAACCTCGGGTGGGATGTTTGTGGCAAGGCTTCCACCACGAAGGGGTTCCATCACGATGACTCCGATATCTTTTTCCGCTGCGTACTTCAGGCCTTCTGTTCCTGCCTGGTGATTCTCATCAAGATAGTTATATTGTATCAGGCAGACATCCCAGTCATAGGAATCGACAATATCTTTGAAAACCTCTGTGTTATCGTGGAAGGAAAAACCGGCATTGTTTATGCGACCATCTTCCTTTGCCGCATCAAGGAAATCCAGCACACCTTTGTCTTTAATCTCTCTCCATCCGCTGGCTGTAAGTGAATGGATGAGATAGTAGTCTATGTGATCGGTACGTAGTCTCTTTAACTGCAATTCAAGGAACCTGTCCATATCCTGCCGGCTGCTGACCAGCCAGTGAGGCATTTTTGTGGCAATCCTTACCTTCTCCCTGTAACCGTCTGCCAGAGCATCGCCAAGGAATTTCTCACTTTCCTCCCCATGGTA
>DACO01000139.1:0-4095 GCA_002508635.1 Methanolobus sp. UBA118
GCTTTCTTGGCGAGCTGTCGCTACCCTTTGCAGGATGTCCGATCGCAATTACTGCCATAAGCTCCAGTGATTCGGGACAACTCAGAATCAAGTTAACTTTCTCTTCCTGGTTGAGTATCTCTCCCAGCCAGACAGCTCCGAGTCCCAGGTCACAGCAGGCAAGCAACATGTTCTGAATGGCTGCACCAATGGCCTGTACGTCCTTTGTATGATTGTACATAGTTTCCCGGTCTAGGAATGCCGCTATCAGGAGAGGTGCGCTTCTGATCACCTTTGCATAGTGGGTGCAGTCCTCCAGTTTGTCCATGGTCTCTTCGTTCTGGATGACCATGAACTTCCATGGCTGGTTGTTCAGTCCCGAGGGTGCCCACCTTGCGGTATTGAGTATTGTCTCTATGTCCTCACGACTTACCTTCTCGTCTGTGAATTCCCTGATACTTCTTCTTGAGAGTATTGTGTCTATAGTTGCTGGCAGTTGAATACCTCCGGTTAGTTGCAATAAGCTATTGTAACAATTTATTGTAAGGTAAGGAATAAAAAAGGTGTGTAGACCTTCAGGTCTACTTTTCGTTCAGTTCGCTGTTCAGCCAGGGCATCTTTGCTCTGATCTGCTTACCAACGACCTCGACAGGGTGTTCCCTGTCCTGTCTTTCCATGGCAGTGAGCACCGGCCTGTTTGCCTTGCCCTCGAGTACGAATTCACGGGCAAACTCACCATTCTGTATCCTGTCCAGTGCCTCGTACATTGCTTCCCTGGAAAGCTCGTTGATGACCTTTGGACCAACTGTCATACCACCGTACTCTGCGGTATTGGATACGGAGTACCACATCTTGTCAAGTCCGCCTTCGTGGATAAGATCCACAATGAGTTTGAGTTCGTGGCAGGTCTCGAAGTATGCCATCTCAGGCTGGTAGCCGGCTTCGACGAGGACTTCGAATGAAGTCTTGATAAGTGATGCCACACCGCCACAGAGGTCTACCTGTTCTCCGAAGAGATCGGTCTCTGTCTCCTCGCGGAAGGTTGTCTCGTATACACCTGCACGGGTGCATCCGACCCCTCTTGCGTGGGCAAGTGCCATCTGCTTTGCATTGCCGGTAGCATCCTGGAATACTGCTATGAGGCCAGGTACTCCCGCACCGTCCTTGTAGGTTCTCCTGACAAGGTGTCCCGGGCTCTTCGGAGCTACCATGTAAACATCAATGTCTTCCTGTGGCCTGATCTGGTTGTAGTGGATGTTGAAACCATGTGAGAACACGATCGCATTACCTGCCTCAAGACCGGGCTCGATCTCGCTGTAGTATACCTGTGACTGTACCTCATCGGGCAGGAGTATCTGTACGACATCCGCAGCCTTTGCAGCCTCGGCAACCGTCATGACCTTAAGGCCATCGTCCTCTGCCTGCTTCCATCTCTTGCTGCCTTTTCTCAGACCAATCACAACATCCAGTCCGGAGTCGTGCAGGTTCTGGGCCTGTGCATGTCCCTGGCTTCCGTAACCCATCACTGCGATTTTCTTACCTTTCAGAACATCAAGGTCAGCATCGCTATCATAATACATCTGTGCCATTGTCTAGTACCTCTTATAATAATCTAAATATTTTTCCTATGGAAATATTTGATGTTAATCTACTTTCAGCTTGAAACACCTTTCGCCCCTCTTCTCAGGGCGACCTTGCCGGTCCTGACCATTTCCCTGATCCCGAAGGGACGCAATAGCTGCTCGATGGCATCTATCTTTGATTCATCGCCTGTAACTTCTATTATCATGGATCTTGGAGCAACATCGATGATCCTTGCGCGGAAGATGTCTGCGATCTGCATAATCTCCGAGCGGTTGCTGACGTCAGAACTTACCTTGAAGAGAGCCAGCTCCCTTTCCACCGTTTCTTCGGATTTGAGGTCGGTGACCCTTATCACATCGATGAGTTTGTTGAGCTGCTTTGTGACCTGCTCCAGGACGTCGTCATCTCCTCTTACAACAATTGTCATGCGGGAGATGGTGGGGTCCTCAGTGACTCCTACTGTCAGACTGTCAATATTGTAACCTCTTCTTGAGAACATCCCTGCGACTCTTGTGAGTACACCGTGTTTGTTCTCAACCAGAACTGAAAGTGTGTGTCTCATTCTTTCCTCTCCAGGTCAAGTATTTCGTTTATCGCAGCACCTGCAGGCACCATTGGTGAAACGTTCTCTTCACATTCGACCACGAAATCGATCACAGTTGGTCTGCCTGACTTGATTGCCTCTTCTATCGCAGGACGTACTTCGTCGCGTTTGGTAGCTCTGAGCCCAAGGGCTCCGTAAGCTTCGGCAAGTTTCACAAAATCAACGCTGTCCTGTATGCATGTTGAAGAGTATCTCCTGTCAAAGAACAACTCCTGCCACTGCCTGACCATTCCCAGGTATCCGTTATTAAATATTGCTATTATGACCGGAACATTTTCTTGGACTACCGTTGCCAGCTCCTGGGAGTTCATTTGGAAGGAGCCGTCTCCGGAAATGTCAAAGACAACTTTATCAGGCTTTCCAAGTTTTGCTCCGATTGATGCCGGGAAACCATATCCCATGGTTCCGAGTCCGCCGGAGGATATGAAAGTTCGCGGTTCTTTGTACCTGAAGTACTGTGCAGCCCACATCTGGTGCTGCCCGACCTCTGTAACGATAATGGCATCCTCGCAGGCTTCCTTTATCTGCTCGATTATGTACTGGGGCTTGATACCGTCACCTGTCGCAGGCTCGATATAGTGCAGAGGATATTGTTTCTTCCAGTACTCGATCTTTTTCAGCCACTCTTCCGACTGTGATTTTTCAGCATACTTGAGAAGGTTGGTGAGTATCCCTTTTGCATCGCCTACTATTGGAATGTCAACTTTTACATTCTTTGATATCTCTGCAGGATCGATGTCAATGTGGATTATCTTTGCGTTTGCAGCAAAGGACTTGAGCTTTCCTGTAACCCTGTCATCAAACCTTACACCCACTGCGATGATCAGGTCCGATTCCTGGATGGCATAGTTAGCATATTTGGAACCGTGCATTCCGGGCATACCTATGAAAAGAGAATGATTTCCCGGGAATCCTCCCATGCCGGTAAGTGTCGTGGTAACAGGTGCCTGGATCTTCTCTGCAAGTTCTTTGAGTTCTCCTGCAGCATCGGAACTGATGACTCCTCCGCCTGCATATATTACCGGGTTCTCTGAGTTCTTAATCTCGGCTGCAGCTTTCTTTATCTGCTGGAGATTTCCACGATAGGTTGGGTTGTATCCGCGAAGCTCCACCTTATCAGGATAATAGAACTCGATTTCCTCGGTCGTGATGTCCTTGGGAAGGTCGACCAGAACCGGTCCGGGTCTGCCGGTGGATGCGATGTGGAATGCTTCCTTGATGATCCGGGGAAGCTCTTTTGCATCCTGTACAAGGTAATTGTGTTTGGTGATCGGCATTGTGATGCCGGTTATGTTTGCTTCCTGGAAGGCATCGTTGCCTATCAGTGAACTGGGCACCTGACCGGTAAATGCTACCATTGGTATCGAGTCCATGTAAGCATTGGCAATGCCTGTGACAAGGTTTGTTGCACCAGGTCCTGAAGTTGCTATACATACACCAGTCTTGCCGGTCGCCCTTGCATAACCCTCTGCAGCATGGGCAGCAGCCTGTTCATGGCGTACCAACACGTGCCGGATATCCGAGTCATAAAGTGCGTCATAAATGGGAAGCAGGACACCTCCCGGGTATCCGAAGATCGTATCAACGCCTTCCCTGTACAGGCACTCGATGAGGGCTCTGGCACCTGTCATTTTTCCAGTTGATTCTGTCATATAAATCCTCTGTATTATTTTTCAGTTATTGTGATCTGTGTGATATTTTAGTTATATAAGGCGGTTTATTCCGTTCAGCATAGCCTCGACGGATGCCATTACGATATCAGTGCGGGCTCCTCTGGATGTAACCATCTTTCCGTCCTTTGAGAGTTTTACAAGTACTTCTACCAGAGCATCTGTGCCACCACTGATAGCATCTACATGATACTCTTCAAGCTGTACATCTCCAATGCTTGCGACAGCCTTTCTGATACTGTCCACTGTTGCGTCAAC
>DACO01000139.1:4417-4986 GCA_002508635.1 Methanolobus sp. UBA118
GTGTATTCATCCATAATGACTTTTGCTTCTCTCTGGATATTGAGTACGGTTTCGGCAATTGACTGCAGGTCAGCATCGGTTACTTTCTTACCGTGGTCTCCAAGTTCCTTCACACGATCAAGTATTTCGTGCAGTTGCATATCGTCAACATCGAACCCCATCTCCTTTAATGCAAGTGTCACCGAACTCTTACCTGCATGTTTGCCGAGTACGACCTTGCGTTCCCTGCCTATGATCTCAGGCTTGATGGGTTCGTATGTGGAAGTGTCTGCCAGCAGACCATGTACGTGAATGCCCGCTTCATGAGTGAATGCATTTCCACCTATTAGTGACTTATTCGGAGCCACGGGTATGCCTGTCAGTCTGCTCACAAGCCTTGAGGCCTTGAAGATCTCTGTTGTATTGATGCCGGTCTTGCATTTGTATAACCATTCGATGGTCATTACAACTTCTTCTAACGACGTATTTCCTGAACGCTCTCCTATGCCGTTCATGGTCACATGTGCTTGTTTTGCACCGGCCCTGAGGGCTGCGATGGTATTGGAGGTCGCAAGTCCGAAGTCATCGTG
>DACO01000009.1:0-1639 GCA_002508635.1 Methanolobus sp. UBA118
GAGAAATAATTGAGCGGAGATGAACTCTGTCTGTAACTCACAATTGCGGCAATACCTCCAGAGAGAAATGCCAGCAAAGCAAAAATTGCATGAATCGCGCCAAAGTTTCCGGGGAAGATACCCACACCAAACACACCAATTCCGAAAAGAAACAGTGTGGCGGTGAATATATCCATCCCGGATGAGCGATACAAAAAGTATGCGGAAAAGATTATGCATAGACCGGATATTATCATGGTGGAATTGAATATGCTTGCCGCAGGCTGGACTATGATGCTGTTGGGTGGTACAGTGGCTCCAAGATCACTTATCATGTTCTGCGATGTGCTGTAACCCGGATAAAACGCCTCTGCTGTGGTTATCCCTAAGAATACTATCACACCTGCAATAAACAGCAGTGCGCCTGCAATTTTTTGATAACTGATGTCAGGCCGGTCTGTACTCTCTGCGATCATACTATCCTTTTTACAAATGTTATTACTGAATTTAAGAATATTGATTATGAATTTGATTCGAGAGCAGGCAGATGAACGTATTTCTATTTTTAATTCAGACCTTGGACTGGATGCTAAATCTCATCATCATCATTCTTAACATATATAAAAAGATAGATATATATATATAGTGCAAATTAATACTAGAATTTGCGTTCAAAGGTTAAAAGCCTGATCGAATGAAAAACGATACAAAACGATCCGGCATGATATGAATCAGCCGGAAATGCTGAAACAAAAATAAGAATTAATGGAACGTTGATTTGTCCCATATTTGCCTCATTCCCTCAAAAAAAACTGCAAATTAACGTTCCGGTTTTCAGCATTCGTATCTAGTGGAGTATGAGCGAGTGGGGTTTTGTCCCTTCGGGACGGGGTTATTGTCAAAATTGGGTTATTGTCAGAATAAAGGGAAAGCACTTTCCTGTGCTTTCCTCTCTTTTACAGATTTAAATCATCCTAGTAAACTATCTTAGAGATATCCATCTCAAGTATATCCTCGGCTCCCAAGGATTTGAGTTTGGGTATCAGCAGATTTACTTCATTTTTGTTTACAACAGTTTCCACAGCATAGAAATCTGATTTGTAGAGTTGTGATACTGTAGGCCTTTTCATGGAAGGCAGAGCCTCAATAACCGCATCCAGCTTATCTGCAGGAACGTTCATGTCAATGAGCACCTTCCCCCTTGCCTCGATCACAGAGAGCAGAAGTGTCTTTATCTCTTCTATTTCCTGTCTTTTCACAGGGTCTTCCCAGCTCTTTTTGTTTGCTATAAGCTTGGAGGATGATTCCATGATAATATCNNTGGCATCAGCTTATTCCAGGTTTTTCGAACCCTATCCTGCGGAGCTGAAAATGGAAGTGGACCCTGGTAGGGATAAGGATTACTGGGAGCATTTTGATTTCTAATATTATTTAAGGGATTTAAGGAAATAATCTACTTGTGTCAGTATTCTGATATATTCTGTCATTATTAAGGGGGCATGCGGGAAATCTCGGATCAAAGGATTGTTCTCAATCAATTGGTCTCTTCCGATCCACCTACCTTTCATGCTTGAACCCTTTTTTGATCAGATGAATTTCACGGCAGTTCCGTATGCAAGGGTCTCGGCGGCAGAGGCCATTGTCTGGGGTGTTGTGGAAC
>DACO01000009.1:1865-30375 GCA_002508635.1 Methanolobus sp. UBA118
GAGGCCATTGTCTGGGATGTTGTGAAACGCACATTAACTATTGCATCGGCATCCAGTTTTTCTGCTTCTTCAATCATGCGTTGCATTGCTTCATCTCTGGATGTTTTGAGCATTTTTGAGTAACCTTTAAGTTCCCCTCCGACTACATTCTTCAGAGCTGCCCCTATATCGCTACCGATATGTCTCGATTGTACTGTATTTCCCATCATGATACCAAGGATTTTTTGTTGCTTTCCATCAACGGTTTCAGTAGTAGTGGTTATCAAGATAGGCTCTCCATGACAAGATTTTTATTATTAGAATTTCTATGTAAAAAATAACAAAAAAAGTTATTGGATGTAATCACTCTTTATCGAGGTGGACATCCAGCTGAGGGAATGGAATTTCTATTCCAAGTTCTCTGTAGGTCTTGAATATGTTTTCTGTGAGTTCTTTCTTTACATTCCAGAGATCCTCTGTTTTTGTCCAGGCACGAAGCTGCAGGTTTACAGAGGAATCTGCAAGTTCGGTTGTCATTACTGCAGGGGCAGGGTCTGACAGCACTTTACTGTGGGATTTCATTGTTTCAATGGCAATTTCAATGGCCCTATCTATGTTGGAGCTGTAACTTATTCCTACATCAACACTTACTCTTCTGGTGGGCAGGCGTGTTGCATTGATGATAGGGTTTCCCCATACAAGCTTATTAGGGATAGTGATGAATTTGTTATCGGGTGCAAGAAGTTCGGTAGCCATAATCCCAACGCCCGAAACAGTTCCAGAGATACCGTTTATTTCTACGTATTCATTTTTATCTATGGGGCGAAGTGCAGCAATCCATATTCCTGCACCCAGATTTGTGAGTGTATCCTGCATCCCGAATCCAAGGATCAATCCAATCACGGCTGACAATCCCAGGACTGCAGGTCCGACATCAAAATTCAATGTGGACAATGTGGCAAGGATTACAATAACGTAGAGAAGAATGCTGAAAAATCTTGCCAGGAAGTCAATTACAAGTGAAGGTAATTTTGTTCTGGAGATGCTGTCTTTAAACATTCCTGTCAGGATGCGGGCAATGATATAGCCTGCAACCAGTACTATCAGGGCCGCTCCGATGTCCCATACTGTAAGGTTGTTGAATTGAAACATTTCTGCCATTCTATCCTCCTTGAATCAATTTATACTCTACAAAGAAAATGGGGGCATAGGTATATAAAACAGATGTTACTTGGACTTCAAGGTATGTTTTGCATTATATGCCAATAATTCTTTTTTTACAGTAGCCGAGACTGTACCATTGGCATTCAGAACAAATATTATCGAATTTTTCTTCATCGATATATTTCAGTTTTTTAAGAATTTCGCTGTACAGGTAATGTTTTCCAAAATAAATTCCAAGAGAATCAGCTACTTTTCTGTCGAGCATTTTGACTTTCGTTTCAACTTCACAACCAATAAGACTTATTTTAGTATTTTCGCTTTGTGAATCAATGATTTCCAGTCTGGGGCAGGCTGTGCAAATGCAATCCGGAGTATTTGTGACCTCTATCAGGAGATCGCAGCTGTTTAGTTTTTCAATAATGTTTTCCATATTCTCTATAAATTGTTCAGAATAACCCTTCCCGATGAAGCCCTGGATGCAAAATATATGGTGTGCCCGGATTTGCATTTTTCATCCACATCTAAGAAAGTTAATGGGAAATGAGTACTATTCAGGGTACGAGAATATCTCCTATGGAATGTATGATTCCATTGCTGCATTCGATATCAGGTTTAAGGATTGGCGTGTTTTCCACAAATATTTTCCCCTCGTTTTCTCTCAACCTCAATTTGTTGCCTCCTGTAGTAGTCAATGTGGCCTGTTTGCGGAGATCTTCACTGCTGTATTTTCCTTCTACTATATGGTAACTAATAATATCCCTAAGGTAATTAAGATCTTCAAAGGCATCATCTATTACTGAATCAGGAATGGGTTCAAAAGCACTTTCCACTGGCGCAAAAATGGTGTAAGGCCCTTCTGTAGAGTACTTTTCCGTAAGGTCAAGTGCTTTGGCTGCTTTTAAAAGGGTGGGAAATTCTCCTATGTCCTTTGCGGTTTGGATAAGGTCCTTTGATTCCATTCTTGTTTCCCGTAGCTAATTTTGTCTGATTAATAGGAATCCAGCTGAGCTTGCATCAACTCTTTGTGTTTTTTTTCAAGGAAACTGTACACCGGGCCATGATTTGCTCCTTCTATGAGCATTTCGATTGCAGTTCTCATAATTTGGATTTGCTCCGGGTACCCTATGAAACTGACTGTTTTTCCATAGATTGAGATTTTCACTCCGATGAGGTTTTCAGCAATTTCTCGGGTTTTACCCCCTTTGCCTATAATCCTGCCCTTTAGGCGAGTCATTTCCTTATTTGTAGATGCGTATTTTGAAAGATCAATAACCTCCAACATCAGCAGATCATCATCCAGCATAGGTATTGTTTTTTCAGGGTTGAATCCTCTTCCAATGGCTTTGATTGTTTCGATGGCTCTGAGGGTTCCTACGGGGTCATCTCCCTGTATGACTTCTACACTCCCATTTTCCCCGATAGAAGGTCCTGGCATTTCATGTTTTTTAAACTCGGAAGGTTCTTCGAATGCGGTCTCTTTTCCGTCCACCCATTTGTCCATTACCACACAGGTAACGATATCCCCTGTCACGTTCACAGCCGTACGGCTCATGTCAAGGATTCTGTCCACACCGATTATCAGGGCAATTCCGGCGGTGGGCACGCCTACGGTACTCAAGATCATTGCCAGGATGACAATACCGACTCCCGGAGTAGACGGTGTTCCTATGGAGGCCCCTACAACAGTCACCATCAGGAGTAGCAGTGCTCCAAAACCAAGGTCCACCCCGAATACCTGTGCCAGGAAGACAGCTGCAATACTCTGGTATAGAGCCGTACCGTTCATGTTTATCGTTGCTCCAAGGGGTACCACGAACTGGGAAATGGATGATCTGACACCAAGTTTCTCCTCAGCCGTCTTGATGGACAGGGGCATCACAGCGGCAGAACTTGATGTGGAGAAGGCAAGCAGTAATACATCCCTGGACGACTGGAGAAAGCTGATAGGATTCTTTCTTGCCACGGTAGCCACTATCAGCATATAGAACAGCAGTAACATCAAAAGTCCAAGCAGTACTGTCCCCACATATACCAGCATTCCAAGCAGTGCATCAACTCCAAGGTTAATCGTGAACTTGCATATCAGCCCGAATACGGCTATCGGTGCAAGCAACATGCTCCAGCGCACAACCGTCATGCTCACTTCCTGCAACGAGCCAAGTAGTTCCAGCAAGGGCCTTGATTGCTTTGGAGCCATTGATATCAGGGCCACACCTATTATTATCGAGAATATCACAACCTGAAGCATCTGTCCCGTGGCAAGTGCACCTAGTGGATTTGTCGGCAGTATGGTGGAGATCATGCCCGGAACGTCAGCAACCTCAGGAGTACTGAAAGTTTCTTCGGCTACCTGTACGGTTTCCGAACCCATGGTCTGCTGGACCGTGTCCGTACTGATATAGGTACCCGGATCGATCGTCATGGCCAAGCCCAGACCGATCATTATAGCGATGGCTGTTGTCACCAGGAAATATGCTACAGTACGCAGACCCACTTTTTTTAGCTGCTCCATATCCTCACCGGCGGCAATACCCAGTATGATCGAGGCAACCACCAGAGGCACGACTATCATCTGTAGCAGGGCAAGGAAGATGTATCCCGGAAGTGCCAGCCATTCTCCTATCACGTATGAGGTCTGTGGATCTATCAGACCTGCGGAAGGACCGAGTACAAGGCCGCTAATAATTCCAAGAAACATACCAAGAAGGATCTTAAGCCATAGTCTGCCTTCAACAAGTGCGTTCAGTTGATAATGCAGATGTTTCAATGATCGGGGATGTACAATAGAGAGGGGGTCGCGTAAGTTGTATCTTCCTGACATGTTATTGAGTGTTCAACTCATGATTAAAGGCGTTTTTGGTGTAAAAATCTGTAGGTTCGGGATTTTTATATACTATAAATAAAACTATATATTGGAACCCATAGACCGCTGATTACCAGCAAATTATTGATGACCACCATTATGCCCAGCAGGGTAATCATATGTCTTGTAATATCCCACATTGAGCGATGGCCACGTCTTTTAAGATACAGGTAGTCTAGAAAACAAAAGCAAATGAAAATCAATTTCAGCATTAAAATGCTATAGTATCCGAAATAATCAAGGAGTACTGCAATCAGAAAATTCGCTTCATAGCCCATTCCGTTTTCAATAGCAAATATGGTTGTAAGCAAATCGCCCAGGACATAAAAGATAAGAACATACCTCAGATCGTGTAAAAATTCATTAATATTCACATTTTCCCATAGTGAACACAACTTACAGTAAGTACTATTAGATCCTGAGAACAACTCCAAGATTCTCCCCCCATTTCCCTGAATAAATATTATGGTCCGAGGCACTTAAAAATTTGAGAAACTTTGTTCAGAATAAGTGATTAAATAATTTTGAAACTATGTTATTAATTACTGGAATAAGAACTCTGACATCAAATTGTACAATTTTAGCAATTGTTATTTAGATAGAAAACAGAGTATGTAATGGGGGATAACTATGATACCGTTAATTGTGCCACTTATAATGTTTCTGGGCTCACTTTACAAAATGCTCAAGCAGCCTGAATTCAAAAGTTTTTTTGTACTGGTACTGATCACTCTTATTTTTGGCAGTGTTGCCTACCACTTTATAGAGGGATGGAGCTGGCTTGATTCCTTTTATTTTTCTGTGATAGCTCTTACGACCATAGGTTTTGGGGATTTTGCGCCCACAACAGATCTTGGTAAGGTCTTCACCATCATCTATGTATTCATTGGTCTTGGGATACTTCTGGGCTTTGTTAATGCCAGCGCCGAGTATTTCAGGAGAAGACAGAAGGAAAGAGTAAGCAGAAGAAGGAAGATACACCGAAGAAATCCGGAAAGTAACATGGAAGTGCAAGAAGAAGATATTGAATAGATTTGAGATTTTTAGTCAATATCTCGGAATCCGAAGTTATGCATTTCACCTCTTTATCTATAAGCTTTTATTTTTGAAATCGTATGGTAAAGCGGAGAATTATTATGCAGGAACTAGCTGACAAACTACCGGAAACGATTGACGCCTTTTCACAGTTGAGATCAAGCATATTCAAAGACAGTGCCCTTAATGTGAAGACAAAGGAATTAATTGCCATTGCATCCGCAGTACTGATGAGATGTGAGAAGTGTGTGGAGATACACTCTCAGAGGGCTCTGGACAACGGAGCTACAAAAAATGAGATTGCTGAGGCTATTTCAGTTGCAATGTTCATTGCCGGAGGATCCCAGCTTCACTGGACGGATGTGTACGACAGGATACTGGAAGATTCCGAATAGAAAGCTGGAGCTCCGGATTAATTATATCAATATCCTGTAGTACAATTGTACAAGCCCGCTTTCAAAACTTACATCGTTAATAAGTTCCATACGAACTTCTTTTTTTATCCGGTCAAAAAGAGGGATTCCATTTCCCAGAATGACCGGATGGATCGAAAGGATAATCTCATCGATAAGATCCTGTTCAAGAAAAAGTCTGATTATCTGCGAGCCACCCACAAGCCAGACATCATCGCTTTCAGACCGTCGTAGAGAATCGGTGAATTTTACAATATCTCCTGATACAAACTCTGGCTTATCGGTAACTTGCAAAGAAGTATCCTGTCTTGTGAAAATGATAGATCTCTTATCTTTATAGGGATAGTCACCGAATTCCAGCACCTTATCGTACGTCTTTCTTCCCATGAGTACTGTCCCTATGGAATTATAGAACTCATGATATCCATAATCCCCATCCGTAAAAAGCCAGTCCACACTACCATCGGGACGGGCGATATAGCCATCGAGACTTGATGCAATGAATAGTTTTAATTTTCCCACGTTTCCGCCCCATTCCTGTTCATTTTACAACAACCCTTTCTCAATATAGTACTCATCCCTGGCATCCACAAGTGCCTGGATATTGGCTGTGGGGGTACGTGGCGCTATACCACAACCGGGAGCAAGGATATCCACTCCGCCCTCTATACACTGTTTTGCTTCCTTTTTGATATTCTCGTGGGATTTTGCAAGCAGTGTTGCAGCAGGTGAGACGTTACCTATCAGACAGGCTCTACTACCTATGATCTCCTTTGCATATCTTGCATCCACTTTCTCCTCCAGACTTAGTCCCTGGAACCCGGACACAGCCAGCCCTTCAAGTATATCCGTGGCATCTCCGCATATGTGAAGCAATTTCAGTCCTTTCATCTTCGATGTTAATGAACGGTACATGGGAAGTACAATAGATTCGAATAGAGGAGGTGGGAGAAGATCAGGACCGGCTTCAGAGTCAATGATTATGACCGCATCTGCTCCATTCTCATAAAGTGCGTTGGCATATTCTCCGCAAACAGCCTCACCGATTGCGAGCAACTCCTGGAATACTTCAGGTTCGGTGATGCACCAGCGCAGGTAATTGTTTGCACCCGCCACATAAAAGGCAGTGGCAGCAGGTCCGATCATTCCGGCTATTATCGGAACATCATCACCCATCCTGTCCTTTATTATTCCCGTGGCTTCGATGACAGTTCTTATACTGTCGCTTTCCAGCAGATTACCGGGAATTTCCAGTTCCTTGGCATCATCTGTAGTCTTGCATGGAAAATCAAGTTCATATGGCTGGACATCAACTGAACCCTCAGCTATTGTGCATCCCAGGGCCTCTGCAATAGCGGTTGTGGAAAAGGGTAACCGCACTGCCTCAAGACCTGCAAGCTCATGACCTGCAATTGCAAGTGTTGCCATCTTTTCGGCATCATAATTTGCCTCCGACCAGAAAGCTCCGCAGGCTTCCATGAGCTCAACAGTTCCTGTTTGTGTAACCGAACATACTGGTACTTTATCAACCTCTTCTCCTTTCACAGAGCGTACAAAACGCTCTTTTAGGGTTAAATCTTCCATGACGCATCCTCCGCTTGATGTACTATAATCTAAAAGAAAACTATGATTTCCGGTCAGTTATCAATGAATATCTGCCTTCATGACTTACTTTAAAGTTGCGATTTAAAGAGCAAAATAACGGTCTGAGTTTTTTCATATTCGTGATTATAGCTTGCTTGTTCTAAAAATAAAATCAGCTTTTAAAAATATAGATATAATACATAAATTTTTAAACTCCAAAGCAATTTAGCTTATGAGGTAAAATTATGCATATTGTGACTAAAAAATTAATGACATTCTCTTTGCTGGCGGCATTGGTCCTGATATCAGGCTGTACTGATACCACTACCGAACCTGTTGATTCTGAAAACGTATTTCTTGAAGCTTCACCAGTGATCCTGAAGGAATTCCAGGAACAGGACATCTCGATCATTGTAACCAATAATGCTACTCAGGCACTTGAAGCTGTGAAGGTCACAGGTTTTACGCCCTTATCTGTGGTCGGAGCAGAGTCAGTGAACATTGAAGGCAGGACAGGCATCGAACCCATGCAATCAAGTCTGAATGCCAAAGTCAGCGCTCCCTCCTTTGAAACTGATCAGAACGATTCCGCTCTGACAATTAGCTATCTGTCAGGAAGCGACAGTGACGGGAAACAATCCACTGGAACAAAATCAATCACCGTTCCTGTAACCATACTTCCTGATGCAAAACTACAGTTCGTTGGTTTTGTAGAGGATATGGATTCCCTTAGCACACCTGCCGCAGAAAGCTGGGAGCTGCGTAAGGGAGAGAATGCCACCATTAAGTTCTCTGTAAGAAACGATGGTGAAACCACCATACCCGGAGGTGTCCTGACGGTTGTAGCTGATGTTGATAACAAGCTTATAGCAGACCAGGCATCCGTCCCGATCAACCAGTCAATGGCAAGAAAGGGTACTTCCTACACAAAGGGCTTACAGATCCCAATTAACGAGGATGCGCCAAACGGTGAGACTGATGTTGTTGTAAAACTGATGTACGGGGACATGATAGTAGATGAGCAGACCCTCGTACTGAAAGTTAAACTGTAGGTCGGAAAATGAAATCCCTTACCTTTCTTTTTTTCTTTGCTGTTCTTCTGTTTTCCGTAAGCAGTGGTTGTATAAATGATAATCTGCGGGAGGAGAGTCCACAGCCTATTATCAGCAGTGTGGATGTGATGACATTATCCTCTGATGATGATTTTGAACTCAAGGTTACGGTCTATGTTCAGAACCCTCAGGACACCGATACGGGATCATTGTCCCTGAAGGTCAAAACAAGGAATCCTGAAACAAATCTGATAGGAGCAGAGAATGTGGCGGAGATCGGCTATCTCAAAGCAGGAACTCACACGTATAAGAGTATGACATTCACGGTTCCAAAGGGCGGAAAGCAGATGATCGAAGCAGAGTTGTTTGAAAACGACATA
Source organism: Methanolobus sp. UBA118 (assembly GCA_002508635.1). Lineage (GTDB taxonomy): Archaea > Halobacteriota > Methanosarcinia > Methanosarcinales > Methanosarcinaceae > Methanolobus. The sequence goes on from DACO01000009.1 coordinate 10,336, forward strand.
CTGACAGACAGTTATTCAACACCAGTGCAGCTTGTTGCAGAGAGCAAAGATGAGGAGCCCAGCATTATGCTCACAGACCTGGTAATTGAAACAAAACAGGTCACCAACTATGGCAAGGACATAATCGTGGATGTATCCCCCGGTATTTTGAATCATGGTGAAGAGCTCAGCAAACTTACACTTGTCATTACAGCAGTTTCTGACCCCTATACGAGGTATACAGGCAGCACGGTTCTCTCGAATGTCGAGGCTAACCGGAGAACGAGAGGTAGCCTACAGATGACAGTGCCTGCAGACGATGAATATCAGTTCGAGATTGCAGTTCAATCAGAAGGAGATGTACTGACAAGTGCCAGATCAAGTGATTTCATAAAACTCCATGATCTGAAAACGGATACCCCTGTCACATACGTGCTCATAGAAGAAGGAGCACCTGTCGAGGAACCAGTTGATGAGACTGAAGAAGAAGAAGAAGAAGAACCTGCTCCAGGCTTTACTTCTGTAATGCTTGCTCTTGCAGCAATCCTGGCATTTGGAGTTCTCAGAAGGAAGAATGAAAAGTAATTCCTCTTCCCTTGTTTTTTATTTTTAATTACTCATCAACCTGATTGAGTAGATCTATGCCGAATCGCCTGAGCATTTTTCCAAGCCTGAACAATGGAAATCCTACTACATTAAAAAAATCCCCTTCTATTCTCTCAACCAGAAGAGCACCTTTTCCCTGAATAGCAAAGGATCCTGCTTTACCAAATGGCTCACCTGTGTCCACATAGGAATCGATTTCCTTTTCAGTAAGATCACTAATCCATATCCTGGTTGTCTCATACTTAGTGAGCTCTCGATCTCTGCCTATATCAAATACAGTTATTCCTGTGATAGCCCGTATCTGCTGCCCGCTTATCATACGTAGCATTTCCCTGGCCATATCTTCGTTTTCCGGTTTCCCGAGCACTTCATCTCCGCAGACAACAACAGTATCCGCAGCGATGATAACACCGTCCCTGAAATTGCCTGCAACATCCCTGGATTTTTCCAGTGAATGATGTGTAACAAGTTCTTCAGGAGTGAGCCCTTCAACTGTTTCTTCACCATAAGAGCTGGTAAAGACCTGAAAATTATCTCCTATGAGTTGTTTCATTAATTCTTTTCTTCTCGGGGAAGCCGAAGCAAGGATGATTTTGGTCATATCTGATCTTTTGTTGGGTTTTGTAGAAATCCGATGTAGAAAAGTCTTTCTTATGGATCGAGGGAAAATAAAAAAAATAGTTGGCCAACAGGGAAAAACTTACCTGACCGACCCTTGAAGATCATATCTGATATTCTCACAAAGCTACATTCCGATAGATTGGAAGCTACCTTAAAGTGATGTTGCCGTGTCCTCCATCGGAGAGCCCTTATACCTGTCAAATATGGGGACCTCGATTTCCGGATACCACATCTGCAGGAAGGTAAGCATATGATATTTTACAAACACCCTGGCAGGCATACTGACAAAAGCAATTGTCAGCACGAATATGATCAACTGGATGAAGACCACAGGTGCAAGTATTATCCAGACAAGCGTATCTGATGTTGTAAGTGCCGAGAGTACGAAGTACACTGCCCCGTCAAAGACAAGGAAGAGCAATAGAGCAATGGCGGACATAATCAGAACGGCAATACCCACAACGATGGCCACCGCAATGTTAAGCACGATACGTCCTATCCAGTAAATAATAATCTGCTTCCAGTCCTGCCTGAACTTTTTCACTACCATGGAGAAAGCACCGAATATACCTGATCCGGCATACAGGCTTACAGGTATGGCAAGATTTACAAATGAACCTATGATCCCGCCTATCACACCGAGTACAAAGAATATGAAGATCAGCAGGAATATCAGATAGACTATGTTTGCAAGCATTGAACTTTCAAGACTTGCATCTGTCTGGCCGGTCAGGTAGTAGATAAAAGGCAGGGCAACTATAGCAATAATCAACAGGTACAGTATACCAAGCAACAGACGGAACAGGAATAGACCGAAACCCCTGCCCAGAAAACTTCTCGAATATTCCCAGAACCTGACATCATTACTTACCAGGGATTCCACGAGAACAAATTCCATAACGCTTGAAATATATGCAAATATAAGTGCAAGCAGAATAATAAGCAGTATAGCTCCTACCATGTATGCTAAAGCTTTCATCGAAACGGTATCATAGATATTTTCAAAAACGTTCTCCGCGCCTGTCGGGAAGTCCTGAGATACGGGCATATCCGTTTCATCAAAGGAGTAGTTACCCCCTCCGGTATTGAAATTCATTCCCCCGCCAACAAGCAGGATAATGATCGTGAGTTTCATCCATTTCCAGAAATCAAAAGGCTCGATCAGACATTTTTTAGTCCGCTCAAAGGCCCTGTCAACTGCGTCTACCACATACCAGCTCATGTATAAAACTGGTAAGTGTTAGGATAAATAATTAGTGATTTGGTACGAAAGCGTTTTTCAGACAAACTCGATTAACCGCTATCATAAGCCTGCAGATCAATTAAGTGAAAAATATTCCTTTTTCCTGAACTTGGTCATAAGGATGATTTCCTTGAGCATGACAAGTCCGTCGTCATCAGGATACATATCAATTGCCTGATCCAGTACCTGTATAGAGATATCAGGTCTCTTGTAGCGCAGATATGCATCCGCGGTCATGATGAGTACGCTTTTAGAAGCAGGATTTATTCTGGAAGCTTCTTCCAGGTAAAAGAAACCTTCATCAAAATCACCAAGAAGACAAAAAGTAAAACCTTTACTTGCCATTATTTCCTCATTATCGGGTTTTATGGCCAGTATCCTGTTAAGACATCCGATGGCTTCCTCGTATCTTTCTTCAAAGACAAGATTGTCAGCTTCCCTTTTCAGTAGCTCGATATCTTCCGTGCTTTGCTTATCGATCTGTGTATCTGCGCCGATCAGCTCATCATCTTCTTCCCATCCGGTATCTTTTTCCATGATGTCACATCCAGAATGATATCAGCATCGCCACTATAGAGATTATTATTGGCTCATATAAAAGTCATTCCCGGATTCAGTCCAGTGGGAAAAATCTGGATGGTTTGGCTAAAGATTTTAAATTAGTTGAGATGGAGAGTTTCAACTAAGTTGTATACTGATCTATTTTATGAAAGTTGATTCAGGCATTCATTGCAATATTGCCAAAAAAGCAAAAACCCTTGTCTTTTTTACTCAATCGTGGTTTGAGGACATTCATGCCTGCATCCATTATTCTAGAAGCCGCAAATATCTGCACAAGAGACGCTTTTCCTTCTTCGAAACGGTCCCCTATTTCTCTCATCCCTTCAACAAAACCCTTCTCGATAAAGTCAACCGGGTCCAGACCTGCATCAAGTGCCTCCTGCGCAGCAAATTCTGCCTCTTTGTCATCAAGGGTTATGATGGAATGTCTGGCCATTTCGATGATATCCTGACAGCTAAGTTTTGGATCAGTCATTTAATAACACCTTTTATTATAATTCAAATTTGATATTAATAAAGTATTATATATAGCTTGTGCATGCAATTCATCAATCATGCTTGTAAATAATATTCGATCTTAACAGTCTTATGAGTGTGATTTTGGAGTAAAATCAAGTATAATTGTTTAACCTGCATGAACAAGAACACATATAGTAACTGGAAGTATATAAGTCATACGCAAGTAATAACACAACTTCCTATTTTAGATAATATTCCTAAGTATTAATACTCAGAATCACATCCCACTTATTTCAGGATTCAAAATAATGAGTATAAAGATAACCTCCCAACCAGTAACCAACCAGCCCGAACAACAATGTCCCGGGTACGAAAATCACTCTACCGGAGCCGGAGTACATATAATACAGGTTTATAAGGGGAAGATATGATAATGAGAACAACAGAAAGCCCAATAATTGTAACCTGACCTTTGTAATTTCCACATGACCACCCCCTATAAATAACGTGTTCCCTACATTTCCCAATAGTAGTGTTAAATGCCTATCTATTTATGATTACCGAAAATTATAGGGAACTATTAACGTAAGAAATTCATATAACAGCCACCTTTGAGAGTTGGAAAATGCATAATCAAAATGACCTTAATATTTGTTCTCCTCCCGAGATACTTGCACCTGCCGGCGACATGCAGGCTTTGCTTGGTGCCTTGAAAGGAGAAGCGGATGCTGTCTACCTTGGAGTCTCGGATTTTAACGCAAGACAGGGAGCCGAGAACTTCAGCCTTGAAGAGCTTGAAAAAGCCATAGACCTTGCACACTCGCTGGATGTCAGGATATTCCTTGCCTTGAATATCCCTGTTAAACAGAAGGAGTTGCAGGATGTACTGGAAATAATCGACAGAGCCTATGCATATGGTGTCGATGCCCTCATTCTGGAAGACATCGGGCTTATGAAGCTACTGAGTGAAATATATCCTGACCTCCCGCTTCATGCAAGCACGCAGATGACCATCCATAACAAAGATGGTGTCGACCTGATCAAAAAGGCCGGAGCTTCAAGAGTCATACTTTCCAGGGAACTTAATGCAGGTCAGGTAAAGAATATCGTAAAAAACAGTAACATTGATATCGAGCTCTTTGTCCATGGTGCTTTGTGTTATTCGTATTCCGGCAGATGTCTGTTCAGCAGTTTCCTGAGCAACCGGAGTGCAAACAGGGGTGCCTGCACACAACCATGCCGCAGGCCCTATAAAGTGACAGTTGATGGAAAAGAGGTAAGCGGGAAACTTATCGGAGAATATCCCATCAGTTGCGCCGAGCTCTGCACCCTTCCTGAGCTTGACAGCATAGTCAAGACCGGTGTTAAGAGCCTGAAAATCGAAGGAAGGATGAAAAAACCCGAATATGTTACAGCCAGCTCAACGATCTATAAGAAAGCTGTAGAGAAGATCTGTACCACAGGCAGCAAACTCAGCACAGAGGAGATCGAACAATATGAAACAGAGCTTGCCAAGCTTTTTTACAGAGGATTTACAAGGGGTTTTGTTTCAGGTGAAAGTGATGTCACACACCAGAAATACAGTTCAAGCTATGGACTTTTCCTTGGAAAGGTCAGGAAAATATCGCGCTCTAAGCATCATGCTGACCTGCAGCTCAAACTGAATCAGGATATAAGCTCAAAAGACGGAATCTCGATCCTTACCAGAATGCGGATGCTTGGAAGTCGGGTTGATGCCATCCTCAAGGACGGGAAAAAGGTTGAAAAGGCTTCAAAAGGAGACGAAGTTGTTCTCTGGATAAGCTCCAAAACAGGAAAAGCAGTCAGACCCAATGATGAAGTATTCCTCTCAACTGACAGGCAATTGATAGACTCCCTACAGAAAAAGGACCTACGTAAAGTTCCTGTGAACATCGTGGTCACAGCCAGAAAAGGAGAAGTTCTCAGAATAGAAGTAAACGAAAGCAGGGCAGGTGCAGAGTTTACTGACGAATATATAATTCAGGATGCAATGAGTTCACCCACAACCCCGGAAAAGATATCCGAAGTGGTCGAAAAGCTGGGAGAAACATCCTACTATGCCGACAATATCAATATTGAGGCTGACGAGAATATATTCATCCCGATCGGTGTCATAACCTCTGCCAGGCGTGAAGCAATCTCACTGCTGGAGAACAGAATAAGAGAACTCTACAAGCGATATCAGAAGAATCCTCTGCTTGAAGAAATCATAAAAACCCATTCTAACAGGAAAGCAGTTTCGGAAAACAGTATGCTCCTGAGCGTCGAGGTCAGTGACATTGACTCACTTTTTATCTCCGCAAAAGCCGGTGCGGATATCATCTCCCTGCCAATGGATGAGACCGACCAATTAATGGAACCTGAGAATAAAAAAGTTATACAGCATCTGCAGAAAAAAGGCACACAGATCATAGTTATGACTCCTCAGGTCGCGTTCGATCATGAGCTTGAAAATGTTAAACAGACCATGGAAGATGTTCACAGTGCAGGTTTTGGTCTGGCATGTTCAAACCCGGGTACGGTGAGAATTGCTTCTGAAATGGGTATTGATTTTGTGGCCCAGAGAGAACTGAATATCTTCAATTCCCTGTCCGCAGGATTCTACAATACAGAAGGTGCATCGGTTGTAACCCTATCGAGCGAGCTGAATCTGGATGAAGTAAAGGATGTGTCCGATGCGCTTGCCGTAGAAGGAGTCAAATGCCACATCGAGCTGCTTGTACATGGCCGTGAACTATTGCTCATAACAGAGAACGATCTGCTCAAACCTCTGGCCGACAGGTCCATGCTGAAAAAGGACAGTGATGTGAGCCTGATTGACCGTAGAGAAGAAAGTTTCCCTGTTAAACGACAGGGTACGCGTACACTCATCTATCATTCCAGGGTCCTCAGCATGCTTGAAGATGTGGAGGCCCTGCGTGAGAGCGGTGTGGACATTCTGCGTCTTGACCTTTCCCTGAACAATCAAAATTATATAAGGGATATCATCATGGCCTACAGGAATGTAATCCATGGCAAGAGGCCTAAAACCATTAAGAGGAAAACTGAGGTTCTCACAAAAGGCCACTACTTTGAAGGAGTCCTGTAAGCTTCCTAACACAAACTGCGTACATAGGTTTTTGATTTCATGTACATGAATCTCTTATACATATACATGAAAATGTAATCCATATACAGGAATAATCCGCCGTATCGACATAGATTCAGTCGTAACGGTAGATACGTTAAAGGTTCAGAGTCAGACCATGGAAGTATCAGTTAAAGTGTGGCGATGTCAGTATGAGTGAGCAACTCTATTATCAGAATCAACTCCAGGCCCTGGAGGATATCAAAAATACCTATTTCCGTCAGCTTGATAAGGTAGAAAAGAAAAGGGCAGAGATCGCTATCGGAAAAGAGGAGATCAAGAAAGAGGAATCATTGCTTATCGAAGAATATGAGAGGATTCGGGAAGCAAAGAAGCTCATCTCCATGGAATACGAAGAACTTGTCATCAAGAATGACGAACTCAAGCTGGCAAAAAAGGAGTATGAGAAAAAGAGGGAGGATTTCTCTAAAAAAGAAAAAGATCTTGGTTCCCGGATGGACAGGTATAAGCTCAACCTGGAATCTCTTGAAAACCGTAAATGTGAAAATTACAGGATTCAGAGAGCCCAATTAGAAGAGGAACTAAGTACACGCAGAAAAGAGAAGCGCTTAAGCCGGATCAAGGAAAGGCTCGACAAAAAATCCGCTTTGATAGCTTCCCAGAAAGCAGACATCGTGTCCCAGGAAATGGATATCGATGTGGAAAGCGAAAAGGTTGAGCGCAAGCGCAAATATCTGGAACACCAGAATGAGATAATCAGGTCCAGGGAGAATGAGCTTGAGGCACGCAAAGACGAGCTCAGTGGGCTCGAGCAAAAGACCGAGAATGAGATTGGCAAGCACACCACAATTCACAGGCAGAACCTTGAGATCAAAAAACTTGATGCCAGGATAGAACAGCAGGCTGACTATATCAAGGGACTTGAAGACGAACTCCTGGAAACCACATTAAAACTCGAAACAACAATCTCAGAGCTCAAAGAGATGTCCATATGCTCAAAGATACTGGAGTCAAACATAGATCTCCAGCATGTCCGGGCCAGACCCGTCCTGTGAAACCGGAACGAGCTTTTTTCATTTTACTTTTTTACGGTTAAGTACATGTGGTTTGAAGTATATCTGTCCTGAAATCAATCATATCTGCAAACGGTGATAATTTGGCACGTGAACTATCCGCAAAAGATATAGAAATTCTTAAAAAACTTGCACCGGAATGCGCAGGACTTGAGTGTGCAGGATCCAGGGCACCATACAAATCCATACTTCCTCCCCTGTCAAACCATTTCGCAACTGATGCGGAGGACTTTACAAAGCGCATAGCTGTTCTTGACGATGAAGAACTCCTTTACCTGCTTTCACTGATCAAAAGCGGAGAGGAAAGTCTGGGATGTGTGCAGCCTCATTATATGGAGATTTTCCTCAACTTCATAGAAGAAAGGCTTGATACGAAAACCGCCGAAGAGATCATGGGAATCTACATGGCAGGTCAGGAATGCTCAACCGATGACCTGATCACTTTCAAGTAAGACCTGTTCCCAGGTTACTTTTTCTGTTGACGCATACAGGTCTGCAATACCCTGCAATATCCTGTAGCCTTTATTTGTTAACAGGTAGTCACCACGCTCTGTCCTCTGCAGGATCATATCCGTATCCAGAAGCTTCTGTAGGTGGAAGAGAAGGTTACCTCCCCGAAGACCTGTGATCTTTGAAAGCTCGGAAAAACTCCGGGTCTCCGTGCTCAGCGATTTGAGTATAAGGAGTCTCTGTTTGTTTGCAAGGGGTTCGCATATACTGCTCACCACATCATCAGGAAGGTCCACTATACTTGTGGTATTTACGGTTTCAGGTCGTTGACTTACGGCATCATTCATGGTCCGAAGTAGTTCCATTTGCTTGTTGAACATGATAGATGCGTGAGTTGTACAGGAATCACAGTTCTCGGTAGATGCAAGCTCTTTGAGTTCATCGAAGCGCTCCTGGAAACTAAGGAGTTTTTCTTCGTCCATATCTCTGTCCAGCAGGAGAAGCGACATTTCCTGGAAAAGTTTCTCGAATGCGGATTTACATACCTGCTTCTGATCGCAGTCCTCGGGCATACTGTTGTTCAAGGTATTCCTGGCATCATGCATCATGTAGTTTATTAACGGACCTGATAGGTCATTTTTAATATCCGAGAACATCATGTTCATTTGCTGATTACCGGAGTGTTCAAGAACCCTTGAAACCGCCCTGTTCAATGATGAGATCTCGGCTTTGATCTCAGCCAGCTCATCAAGATAGTTATCTCTATTCTGATAAGCTTCCGTGTTACTTTTATGTGAATCTGCGAGTCTTTCTTTCATTCCAAAGCCTTCTGTAAGAGCTGGTGATACAGAAAAATAACATTAAACTATATTAATATAACTTCAACCGCGCTAAGTTCATATCCAAACCTGACTTAAATAAAATCGCAGTAAGAAACCGGAGTAAACAAATGCCATTTCTCAGCCTAATAGGATGCAAGATACTTGAAGATGAGATCACCCATGTTCTGTCCAGATATAGCGAAGATACCAGGATCATTCTTATCGATGACAGGGAATCCATGGACCTTGCAAGAAAGCTAAGATCACAGGATACACCGTTCTCACTGGCTCCCATAGACAGGATACGGGATTTCATCCCATCAGAGGATTCGGGTTCTGTTAAGAAAAAGTTCATGTCACTTTTAGGTAAAAAGTATGAGAATGAGATGATAGTCGTCATAAAAATCATGCCCCTGGGCCTCCATGTAGACAGTAACGAACTCAGGAATGTCGTAGCCGGGCAGATAAGACTTATGTCAGAATTCTCGGATGGGGTCCTGCTTTTCTACGGACTTTGCGGAAACGCCCTGAAGGATATAGAGAACTCAGAGGACATTTCTGCTCCTCTGTATGTTCTGAAGGATGAAAATGGAGAACATGTTGATGATTGCATCAGCATAGCGCTTGGCGGGAACAGGCGATATGAAGAGGAACTTAACAGGTATAATGACACCGCAACTCTTTATTTTACTCCTCTCTGGGCATCCAGCTGGAAAGATGCCGAAGAGATACCTGTAAATCCCACAAAAAGGTCCGAGTACCGATATTCTTTCAGAATAGGAAGGGTTGCCAGGCTTGACACAGGCCTTGAGTTCGAGAAGGATTTTGATTCCAGGATCAAGGAGCTTGCCCGCAAGTTCAATGCTGAAGTGGTTGAACTCAAAGGAAATACGGATATTGTGGAAAACTATTATCTGGAGGTCAGAGAGGATTTAACAGAAAAAACTGAAAATACCGAATAATTTCTATCAGAATTTGTTTTTGTTTTTCTTTCAGGTGCATTTATTCCCGATATTAGTCCGTAGAGTGAACTTAAGCAAAATTGTAAATAGTGGAAGGCCGTACGCATATAGACGAAATTTAATCCTGTGTACCGGGATAAAAAAGGAAGGACCAGATGATTCGTTCAATTCTTGACAACGACCTTTATAAGTTCACCATGCAGATGGCTGTTCTGGAGCTTTTTCCCGACGTTGTGGCAGAGTATCGTTTTACAAATCGCGGAGCACAGCGTTTCAATGAGGACTTTGTCAGGGAACTGAGAAGGATAATCAATGAGGAAACTCCGAAAATCATTCTTACGGATGATGAATATACCTGGCTGAAAGGATCCTGTCCTTTCTTTAAGCCCATGTATCTTGAATATCTCAAAAATTATCGCTTTGACCCATCAGAGGTAAGTGTTAACCTGAGCGAAGATAAGGATCTTGACCTGAGGATAAAAGGTCCGTGGCATAGCAGCATACTCTGGGAAATCGTGCTCATGGCTATTATCTCAGAGCTTTACTTTGATACCGTTGAATCAGACTGGAAGAACAAAAAGGAGAAAAATGGTTCCGGGTATGTTTCGCTGCTTAAAAAATATGCTTCATTCATGGATGATATAGGCCATGAACTGGAATCCGGGAAATGTGCTTTTTCCGAATTCGGGACCCGGAGGCGCAGGAGCTTTGAACTGCATGACACAGTAATTGCCGCACTGTCCGAAGTCAAAACTTTTTCAGGAACAAGTAACGTCTTTTTTGCAAAAGAATACGGCCTGCGTGCCATTGGTACTATCGGACATGAGTGGATAATGGGAATTTCCGCGCTGATTGGTTTGCGCAATGCAAATCTTTTCGCACTTGAGAACTGGGCTGAGATCTATAAAGGTGACCTGGGTATAGCACTCTCGGACACATTCGGCTCCGGACCCTTCTTCGATAATTTCAACCTTAAGTTATCCAAACTCTACGATGGTGTCCGGCATGACAGCGGAGACCCTTTTACTTTTGCTGACAGGGTCATAGAACATTATACAAAAGCAGGTATCGACCCCATGAAAAAACTTATTGTCTTCAGCGATTCACTCCACGCCAGGGATGCTATAAAAATAAAAGAATACTGTGAGGGAAAGATCAACTGTAGTTTCGGGATTGGTACAAGTCTTACGAACAACCCTGATTTTTTCAGCACAAGTCCTCCACTGAACATGGTAATTAAACTGCATTCAGTAAACGGGATTCCTGTTGTAAAGTTAAGTGATGACGAGGGGAAGGAAACCGGTGATCCTGATGCGATCAGGGTTGCAAACTATACATTCGGAAGAAAAGGACTTGATGAATAAAAAACAGATCCCTGCTTTAAACTTATCATGCAAAAAGTTGTAATGGGAACGTGAAGGGCACCGTTGTGAGGTGCCCGATGATGTCCACCACCCAATACATGAAACCAACCTGCATTTTAACCATATTAATTTTTACAGATATAAACTATATGTCGTTTAATTTTACCTTGCTTTAAAAATTTCAATACAAGCAAAAATGAGCCTGGCATTATTTTTTATAGCTCATGAGATTGCAATACACCGAAAACCAAGCGTAAGGAGTTTTGCTGCTTCCGGGCTGCAGGCTGCCTGCTCGTTATTGAAGACGCATAGTTCTTTTCAGGTCCAGTGCCATCTCGTAACACCTGTCTCCCGGAGAGCATATATCCCTTACCTCACCTATGGTCCTGAAACCCAGTTTCATATAGAGTCGTATTGCCGATTGATTATTGATCTCAACATAGAGTACAATCCTGTCAATACCATTCATTTTCATCTCACGGATACCTTTACGCAACAAACTCTCAGCAACACCCTGTCTCCTGTATCTGCCATCAACGGCAATGGAGTAAACCGTACATAGCTTTTTCATTCCCCCGGAAGAGAATACGGGTTCTGCAAAAAAGAAACAATATCCTTTAACGGCTTCATCATCCCTGTAGACATAACAGATATTGTTGAAATACTGAGCATACTTCAGGAATCTGTCCTCATGGATCTCAGTGAAATTATCCTTATATATCTGCAACACATCATCAGCAAGCTCATCACTAAAGTTTGCTATTTTATGATCTTCAAGCTTTATCCAGTTCCTGACAAAAAGAATTCCTATAAATAACTCAAATACCCTCACAGGTTTTTTCCGGAAAAGGGTTACTTTCTCAGCAAGGTCTTCGGGAACTATCTTCATGGCAATACATCAAAAACGATATTGGATTTGAAAGATCGTTTTTTTGTATTATTTAAAACAATTATAACCTGAGGATGTAAAACCTTTGTGGCAATATCATCCTTAAGAAAAATACTTACCTGAATAGTCAGTTTCAATAGTGATTGAAAATTTTTCTTCAATTCATATTGAGACTGTCAGGTTCACGTATCAAAACCAAAAGGTCTTCATTCACTCTCCAGAATCAGTTCATGTATGTCTTCAAGCAAGAGGTCAGAGTAAAGAAGTTTCTCGATGGTCCTGACAACATATTTCCTTTGCTGGTGTTTCTGTATGTCCTCATTTACCCGGAGGTCCGAATCGATCTGAACCCTGATAAGGGAAAAACGGAATGCTTCTTCATCGGCTATTTTCATCCTGTAAAAGGTTTCAATATAAAAGGGTAGCAGATTAGGATTATCGATCACTTCACATAACAGAAGAACTTCCTCAGGCAGATCTTTAACGGGCTCCTTTAGAACAGTCCTGCCGGTGAGCAGCTTCAAGGTCTCAACAGCGTAGTTTCTTTTGTTTATGCTAATGTAATGATCTATTCAATCACCTTCGGCTTATTTCAAAAGGAGGTTAGTCAGGGGACATTTTGCTTTGTGCAGGTGAATCATTGCTAATTTCTGAAAGCATCTCCTTGCACTTTTGAAGTTCTGCTACGGTATTTATGTTCAGGGCAAGTTCGAGGTCTTCCCGTATCAGGCTGACATACGGTTGTTCATTCTCTACATCCTTGCCATCGAGTATGTTGATGCCCGCAGGGACAATGAGCTTACCCTTCCAGTTGAAGACGGTATCAGGCCTGATCCCGAGTCCTTTACATACATATATGGGAGAGAAAACGGACATTGCAGGTGTCCCACAGTTATTATATTCCTCAATTATTTGCTCAATAAGCTCCGGATTCAGCAGTGGTATATCGGACATCAGTATCATCACAGGCTCGGTTATCTTTGCTGCTTTTACTGCATAGACCATATCGGCCACATAGTTGCCTCCCATTGTGTCAATTACCTCGACCCTGCCATCGTAGCGGTTCTGTACGATACTGCCGGTTGTTGGTGTTGCAGGCGAGACCGCGACATATATCTTTCCTATGCTTTCCGTGTTCTCAAGTGCGTCGATCACGTATGAGATAAGTGGTTTACCAAGAAGTTCGACTACGGGTTTCTCACCCATGCCAAGCCTGCTTCCAAACCCCCCTGCCATGATTATAGCGTCCAAACAATTCCTCCGATATCATATTTTAAAACAAGATAGATAGCTATCAATGCAATGACCCTGCCGACCTCATTGGATGAACCGATAACATCACCATTCACACCACCAAAATGCCGGTTGCTTATATTGAGCAGAACAAATGTTGCCAGAATGGCCGCAAGGAAGGCTATAACTCCCGCAAGTGGAATTCCGATGATCCAGAATGCAATCGTGCAGGCGATTATTCCCATCACAAATCCAAGCAGATATTTGGGCATTGTTGTATTGTCCACAAGGATCGAACCAAGCCCTTCGTGTATGGACTTACCGAATGCGGCAGTTGTAAGCATTGACTGCATGGCACTGACCTCGGCAACAAACATCGATATAAAGATAATAACAGCCATATCGGTTACAGAAGTGCTTGAAAGTGCAGCCTCTGTCTGCAATGATACCAGAGCCGCATAGAATGCCAGTAATGTGAGCACGGTAAATGCAACGCCACCTATACCCAGTGACATATCCTTTAATGCCTTCAGTTTCTTCTCCCGGGAGCCATGGGCTGTCATACCATCACCAAGGTCCGCTATGCCGTCAAGATGGTTCAGTCCTGTCAGATAATATACGAATATAACAATGAAAACGGCACTCAGTTGTGCTGAAAGGAACAGTTCCAGGACAAAGGCCACGGCACCTATTATCAGGCCAAGCACGATCCCTACAAGTATATGCAGGTAGGTTCTTTTGAAGAACTCATCGAGTCCTTCCATGGTAATACCCACCGGGATTGTAGAGAGGAATCCAAAGCTTGAACGTACTGCCAGTAAAAAGTTATTCATCCTGCGATCACACCGCCCAGATCACTGTCTGATCCCTTCTTTTTCTCTTTAGACTCCTTCTTCTTTTTTCTGGAGGAATTACTGGCTTCTGCCATGCCTCTTGTATACATATTGGCAGACACTCCTCCGATAAGGCCGCCTATCACATCGTCCATGAACGGACCGAGCTTTGACAGGATACCGGGCTTTTGCTTATCGAACCTTACAAACTCGAACATCCCCTTATCACCACTGATGTACTTCGAAATGCTCATCCCCAGTACTTCGTCAGCTATTATGAAGGTCAGGTCCTTCTCGTAGGAACTCTTACTTATATCAGGCAGAGTACCGGTTTTTCCTTCTCTCTCAAGGAGTACTCCTGCGTAGATGAGCAGACACAGATTCGGATCGGAAAGGGCGATGTCGAGTTCTTCAAGAAAGCGTTTTTCGGCAATTTCCCTTGTCTCAAGCCCCGGATGCGGTGCATATAACGCCATCGCCGAATCAATGAGCATGTCTACGGTAATGCCTTCGTCCTCGAGTATTTCAAGGATGCTATGGGTGATCTCTCCTTCCAGCTCTTTTGACTGGTCCTTTTTAAGGTCTTCAGATTCTATGTCCGATAATTTCATTGCCATCACTCTGGATTCAAATAATTCGTATAACTTAGCCTAATGTAAGAAAGTCTATACCATAAATAATCAATGCGGATGCAGCGACCGCTACAAAGGAAGATGCCATAACTATCCAGGCTGTAAGCCTTACATCCTCATATACGGGATAAACATAATTCTCTCCAAGCACGTATGTGTTCGGCTTCTCGAGTCTTATCCTCAATGCCCCTGCAACCGAAGACATAGGATAACCGGAATTAGGGGAAGGTGTTTTCAGACCATCACTCAGAGCAAGCTGTATTGCACCTGCGGGATTCACCCTTTTGTAGGACTTCAAAGAAAAACCTACTATAACAGATCCCAGGAAGATGAAGAACATGGAAAGACGTGCAGGTATCCAGTTGAACACATCATCCAGTCTTGCGGAGAACCAGCCCATCTGAAGATGGCGTTCATCCTTATATCCGACCATGGAATCAAGCGTGCTGGTGGCCTTGAATATATAAGCTGCAACCAGTCCATAGGGACCGAAAACCGCATAGAACAACAATGGTGTAAGGATGCCGTCCACAAAATTCTCGGAGACGGTTTCTATTATTGCAGAGGAAATATGATTCTCATCAAGTTTTGAAGTGTCCCGGCTTACATACATTGACAGGCCCTGCCGGGCTTCGTCCAGTTTACCATTTTCCAGCTTGCCTCTGATCTCCTGGGCAGCCTCAAAAAGACATCTTACGGAAAAAGTTGCCTTTAGGAAATAGGCTGCTATAAAGATGCTTATTATCCTGGGTATTGCTTCAATGCTGAACAGCAGCAGGACTGCATATGCTATGGCTGCGGCAAAAGTTATAGTAACCAATGCCATGAAGATCCCATAGGCTTTCCGGTATTCAGAAGGTGCAACCTGTTTTAGTTTTCCTATCAGGTTTCCCATCCAAACGACCGGATGGACCGCAAAAGGCGGTTCGTTCAGGGCCAGGTCCAGGAAAAAGGCAAGGAAAAGGATTACCGCAAGTTCTTCTGGTACAAGCTGCACCGGCAGGATCATAACCTAGTCTCCAGGGCGTTTTTCCAGGCTTTCTTTATGCTCTTTTCATTCCGTCCTTCTTTAACAAGAACAGAGAGCACATCATCAACCACTTCCGGCTTATGCACTATATCACAATAGAGGCAGCTCCAGACCTTACCTCCCGAGGAACTCTCGATCCACTGGCCTCCGGTACGTTCATCTTCGCACGGATAGAAGGGACAGAAACAGAGTGTACAGTCCTGACCCTCGAAGTGACAGGGATAATAATCACAATCTGTATTGCTGCCAAGCCTTCCGCAATCAGCAGCCTTTTCAAGGTTGGCATCGAGCATGGCTTCGGCCTGTTCCCTTCCCCATTCGCTTATTACCTGCTTTATAGTCTGCAGTATACGATCATTCTCTTCCCGGGTCCTGACAGCAACCCTGATATAATCATCACCGATCTCCTGGAAGGAACTGCAGTCACGTATAAGCACTCCATGTGATGCCATGCGTTGTGCCAGTTCGGTGGAGTTCATGGAGAATTCCGAAATATCTACGAAAATATAATTGACACTGCTCTTAAAGGGCTTGAATCCGCGACGGTTAAGCTTCTGAGTAAGATAATCCCTTTCTGTCTCGATAAGTTCCCTTGACTCAACTAAATATCTGCTGTCAACACCACCTTCCATTTTCAAGAGTGCGGTTGCAACATTATCCGCAATTGAGCCAAGATTCCATGAAAGTCTTGCGTTGTTCAAAACCTTTGCAAAGGAGGTGGAAGCTATACCGAAACCCATTCTGATACCTGGAATTGCAAATGCCTTTGTAAGGGATCGCTGTATGAAAAGATAATTGTTGGCTTCGACCATGTCCGCAACACTCTGGTCCGGGTCTGCAAGTTCTATGAAAGCCTCGTCCACAAACAGCAGCGTATCATTTCGGGCACATTTTTCTGCTATATCTGCTATCTGCTCCCTGGTAAAAAGCTGCCCTGTGGGATTATTGGGATTACAGACGAACAAGATCTTTGCATCCCCAAGGATATCTCCGTTAAGAGAAAGAAGATCCTGTTGACGGATATATTTTATATTAGCACCAAGCACCCTGCACTGTACCTCATACTCACTGAAGGTGGGCTGGGGAATAAGGACAGAGTCCCCTTCCTCGATCACACATTCCGCAACAAGCCGGATTATCTCGGTGGATCCGTTTCCGGGAATGATATTTTCGGGAACTACACCCATACCAGTAAATTCCGCAGCAGCTTTTCTGTACTCAAGATAACGATTGTCAGGGTACTGCTCCATTTTTTCAAGTCCCCTGTCAAGTAACAGGTTAAGATCAAGTCCGGTATAAGGATATTCGAAAGGCGTGCCAAAAGGATTCAGGCTTGCGCTTGCGTCAAGTATCTCATTCTCAGGAATACAATATTCCTGGGAGCTTTTTCGGATCAGTCCTCCATGAGCGCCTGGCTCAAGTGCAAGGAGATATTCTTTTACCGGGATAGGTGCTGTATTTTCGGACACGATAATCACAAACTGTAGTTTATTGTACCTATATTAACTTAATCAATTAAATGATATGTAAAGGGAGATTCAGATGACTAGAGGAGTGGTTTGATTACCTCTCTCCAGGCCTTCTGAATATTCTCGTCGGTATCCCCGTCATCCATGAGGACGTCAAGTATCTTTTTTGCTGTTTTTGGCTGGTGAAGGAGAGTACAGTTCTCACAGCTCCAGACCTTACCGCCTGTGGCACTGTCTATCCAGAAACCACCGGTTTTCCCATCTTCGCAGGCATAGAAGGGACAGAAGCAGAAAGTGCAATCCTGACCCTGGAAATGGCACGGATAATAGCTGCATGTTCCCCTGCCGGATTCAGTTTTTTCCGGATGTTCTATGGTTTCCTCAAGCTGTTCCCTTGCAGCTTCCCTGCTGGATTCGGCATACACTTCATCAAGGTTTCCGATGAGTTTTTCAAAATCCTCCCTTGAACGCACTGACAAACGGAAATAACGCTTTGCTCCTCCGAAGAAATCACTGCATTCGCGCATCAGTACTCCGTGGCTTGCAAAGCTATTCACAAATCTCTCGGAATCCATGAAGTGCCCATCCATATCCACAAGCATATAATTGGCACTGCTTTCAATAACTTTAAAACCATAAAGAGAGGAAATGCGCCCTGCAATGTAATCTCTTTCTTTGCGGATGAACTCCCTTGATCTCTTAAGGTAAGAGCTGTCAGGACCACCTTCCATGCTGAGAACACCTGTTGCAATGGACTCGGTCAATGCACCGATATTCCATGAGAGCCTGGAGGAGTTCAGCCTATCAGCCATGGCCTTTGAAGCTATCCCATAGGAGAACCTGATTCCGGGCATGGAAAAAGCATTTGTTACCGAGCGAAGGACGATAAGATAGTCATTATCAATGGCAAGATCCGCAACACTTTGAGCGGGGTCTGAGAGCTCGATAAAGGATTCGTCAACTACCAGAAGGGTCTGATGTTCTGCACATTTTGAGGCAAATTCCCGCATCTCTTCCCGGGATGCAAGCTTTCCGGCAGGATTGTTAGGATTCGAGAAGAAGATCAGCTTTGATTTCTCGATCGTCCTTTTAGGAATTCGGAGCATCTCATCCAGAGCTATCTTCTGGGGAACTGTTCCGAATGTCCTGCATGAGTGATGATATTCAAGCGGGCATGGCAGAGGGACTATTACCTTTTCTCCTTCCTCCAGAGTGCACTCAAGTATAAGCCTGAGCAGTTCACATGTACCATTACCCGGAACTATGTTAGCATATGCTATGCCTTTTCCGAGGAAAGCTGCGGCAGCTGACCTGAGTTCTATGTAACGGTTATCGGGGTACTGTTCCAGCTTCGCTGCAGCTATATTACGAAGATTTTCGATATCAAGACCGCTTCCTTCATACTTGAAAGGGTTTCCAAGGGGGTTCAGGCACGAGCTGAAATCAAGAATATCTGATTCCGCAATATCCAGTTCTTCTGAGGCTTTATCAAGCTGCCCTCCGTGATTACAGGGAGACATATCCAGCAGATATCGTTTAACTGGAAGCTTTTTATCATCTTCAGACACAATAATCAACAACTGTGTATGCAAAGGACCTATATTAATTTATTCAAGTTCAGTTGCGCTTTGATAAAAGAAAAGAGTTTTGCATGAATTTAGTAATTTTGCTCCGTATAAACTGATATAAGTTGTTAAATTTTATTTAAATCTAGGAACAATATGGGGAAATGAGATGGCAGATGAGATAGACTATGAGATAATAGGTAATGATATGCAGATAGTGGAGATCAAGCTTGATCCGAGCGAGTCTGTCAGGGCTGAAGCAGGTGCCATGTTATACATGGGACCGGGGGTAAATATGCAGACTTCGACAGGAGGAGGACTTTTCAGAGGCCTGAAGAGAGCATTTACAGGCGAAAGTTTCTTTATTACCAGCTTTACACAAGAGGAACAGGGCAAGGGATACGTGGCTTTCAGTGCTCCGTATCCCGGTAAGGTCATCCCGATCAATCTTGCAAAACACGGCGGAAGTTTCCTGTGCCAGAAAGATTCTTTCCTTTGCGCAGCTAAAGGAATAGAGATAGAGGTTGCATTTTCAAAAAGAATAGGTGCTGGTCTCTTCGGAGGAGAGGGTTTTATCCTGCAGAGACTCTCAGGCAATGGACTTGCATTTGTTCACGCCGGTGGTACGATCATCGAGAAAGAGCTTAAGGCAGGAGAGACACTCAGAGTAGATACCGGCTGTCTTGCAGCATTCTCGGACAGTATTGATTACGACATACAGATGACAGGCG
Organism: Methanolobus sp. UBA118; assembly: GCA_002508635.1. Classification (GTDB taxonomy): domain Archaea; phylum Halobacteriota; class Methanosarcinia; order Methanosarcinales; family Methanosarcinaceae; genus Methanolobus. Next base: position 29,966 of record DACO01000009.1, read on the forward strand.
GCTTCAGGAATGCACTGTTTGGAGGAGAAGGCCTTGTGCTTGCAGTCCTGAGGGGACCGGGATTAGTCTATTTACAGAGCCTGCCGTTCTCACGTCTTGCAGACAGGGTTGTAGCTGCCGCAGGTTATGAGCGCAGGGGAGAGAGCAGAGCCGGCGGGGATAGCTCCTTCTAATGACAAATTCTCAAAACAAAAACGGGCAGCTATGGGATATCCGGGATAGCGGATTCACTGTAATCCAGATGGACCTATTATTGGTTTTCAGATAAATTAATTACAGTGAATGACCAACACACTAATTGTTTTAGTCTCAGTTCTAAAAACAGATCCGGAGAAAAAAGGAATGGCAGATGAGATAGACTATGAGATAATAGGTAATGATATGCAGATCGTGGAGATCGAACTTGATCC
>DACO01000016.1 GCA_002508635.1 Methanolobus sp. UBA118
AAGGTGATATATTGAAAAACGGCAGTACATTGAAACTGGCAACAATCACTTTGCTTTTGCTCACATGTACTGCCACTTTTGCAAATGCTTCCATGTTTGAGCTTGAGATCATTCCCATCTCAAAGATCATGGAAGATCCCACTGTTTATGACAGCACGATGGCATATCGTAAGATAAGTGTCATCGGCAATCTTTCCGAAATCAGGAAACAATCCGCTGTGCTCACGGAAGATGATTATTCTCTGAAAATAGATACGACAAAATCAGAACTATTCAGCGGTTTTGAGCCCGGCGATCAGGCCATGATCACAGGCGAGTTCATGCATGATCCCATAGAAGATGATATCATGTATCCCAGCTATGTTCTGCACTATCCGATACAGGACATGGGAGAAGTCAATATTTCAAGCATAAACTCCGATCCTTCATCCCATAACGGGAAGTATGTCACAGTAACCGGAGAACTTAGCAGTATAGACTCCTCAATGAGTCGTTATACATTAGTGCTTACGGATAACTCCACCGAGGATCATATCAAAGTATATTTTTACGGATCAACTGATCGGGAAATCGGGGATGTGGCCAGATTGTCCGGACTCTATAACGGAGGAATACTTCACAGTGAGGAGATGGGATCAGATATTGATCCTTTAGACATATCAACCATAATCCCGGGTTTCAGTTCCCTCGCAGGCCTGATAGCCCTTGGAGCCGTGGCGATACTTTTAAGCCAAAGACAGCGTTAAGCAGTGATTATTATGTTAGTTATTTTATCAGTAGGCGGATCAATTCTGGCAAAGGAGCTGAAGCCTGAAAGTTTTCTGGCATATGCCGATGCACTCAGGGAGATCTCAAAAGAGCACGATATAGTAGTTGTTACAGGCGGCGGTGTTGCTGCAAGGGATTACATAAATGTCGCACGCAGCACAGGTTCAAATGAGGTCGAATGCGACTACATTGGTATAGACATCACCAGACTGAATGCAAAACTGCTGATATCGGCACTCGGCGATGATGCATATCCAAGACCACCTCTTGACTATGTAGAGGCAAGAGATGCTTTTACATCCGGTAAAATAATCGTTATGGGGGGAGTTATACCCGGCCAGACAACGGATGCCGTTGCAGCCATACTCGCAGAGTACATGAGTGCTGACATGCTTGTTATCGCAACTGCAGTGGATGGTGTTTATACCGCAGACCCGAGAGAGCACCCCGATGCAAAGAAATACGATACCATGACATGCAAAGAGCTTGTCAACACTGTAATGGTCACCGAGATGAAAGCAGGTTCCAAATCACCTGTGGACCCACTGGCTGCAAAGATCATCGAACGCTGCAATCTTGAAACAATAGTTATGGATGGCACAGATGCCAGCAACGTCCGGCAGGTAATCATGCAGGAAAGTCTGAAAACAGAACCTCTGAGCAAGGTTCACCTGGGAACCCGCATTAAAGGTTGAAGTTTACTGCATGGCGTGAAAGCTAAGATTAGCTTTTTTATTTTAATTGTATGCGATCAGATAATCTACTTTGTCATCCCTGGAGCTTACGTCCTTTAGTTTTGCTCTGGACTGCTTCAGGGCCTGGATGGTCTGCTCGAATTTCTCGATCTGGAGCTTTGCCTTCTGAACTTTCTCATTTTCCTCTTCAAGCTTTTCCAGCAGAGCATTGCGCTGCTCTTCAGGCATATCCGCATTATCTATCTGCTTCTGATAGTGTGATGATAGTTTCACATACTTGCGGAACATCTCATTCATGGTATCGAGGTCTTTTTCGAGGTCTTCAATAGATCTGGCCATACAGCTAGCACTTCCTTCGGAACAAAAGGGCAGAAATATTCACCTTAGTCTGGCCCTGATTCCGATTATGTATAATCTTAACTAATGAAAACTTCACTCCTGCCTATATAACTATTTCTACATTTTTATATATAATCCTAATCATCATAATGAGATAAAACAGAAACAACATACTGATATTAAAATACAATCAACAAACAAAACCAAAAAATAAAACCAAATCAAAAAACACAAATGCATCCATGAGGATGCAAAAATAAAAGGATTATTTACCCATGACTATCCTGGCGATATCATCACCCACATCAGATGTGCCTGCAGAACCACCCATATCATAGGTCTGGACCTTTGCTTCACGGATGTTGGTCTCGATCGCAGACACGATAGCATCTGCAGCTTCCTTTTCACCAAGCTGCTCGATCATCATGGCACCTGCCCAGATAGTTGCTGTCGGGTTGACCTTGTTCTGACCCTTGTACTTCGGAGCGGAACCGTGAATCGGTTCGAACATGCTTGTACCTTCTGGGTTGATGTTTCCTCCCGGAGCCAGTCCGAGTCCGCCCTGTACCATTGCACCAAGATCTGTGATAATGTCTCCGAACATGTTGGGAGTCACGACAACATCGAACCACTCAGGATTCTTCACAAACCACATGGTAATCGCATCGACAAAATTGAAGTCTGTCTTTACATCAGGGTGTTTTGATGCAACTGCATTGAACTCCTCCCTCCAGAATCCGTATATGTCTGAAAGGACGTTTGCCTTGTCAACTGATGAAACGTGCTTGTCTCTCTTCTCAGCAAGGTCGAAGGAGTAGTCCAGCACCCTCTGTGTGCCTTCCTTTGAGATCATACCGATCTGGTATCCAATCTCTTCACTGTCGGTTTCGATGTCAAGACCGAACTTTGCATTGTAAAGTGTCCTGTGAACCTCAAGCATGTCCTTGCTTGCACCTGACTTTGCACGTCCGCCTATGCCGATATAGAAGTCCTCGGTGTTCTCCCTTACAACAACAAAATCGATGTCTTCAGGAGTCTTATCCTTGAGCGGACACCACACGCCATCCAGAAGCTTGATCGGGCGCAGGTTGACGTACTGGTCGAAGTAGAACCTTGCAGCAAGCAGGATACCTTTCTCCAGCACACCGGGTGCGATCCTGTCATCTCCGATCGAACCAAGGTAAATAGCAGAATACTGTGAAAGTTCCTTCAGCGAATCTTCAGAAATAAGCTCACCGGTCTCGAGATAGTGGTCTGCACCGTGTGGAAACTCCATCCACTCAATGTCAAAACCGAATTTCTCACCTGCAGCATCGATGACC
>DACO01000119.1:0-1109 GCA_002508635.1 Methanolobus sp. UBA118
AGCTGTTCTGAAAGGGTATCCAAGAAGGAAGGTAACTACACCTATAGTTATTGATTTTAGGACAAGTACCACAGCCGCCAGAGCAAAAAGGAGTACCAGATTGGATGTAAAGAAGCCTACATCCAGCAGCATCCCTATGGACACAAAGAAGAAACTCATGAAAATGTCCTTGAAGGGCATGATATTACCGATCGCCTGGTGACTGTATTCGGATTCCGAGATGATCAGGCCTGCAAGGAAAGCACCCAGAGCCAGTGACAGACCTGCGTTGGATGTAAGCCATGCAGTGGCAAGAACTATAAAGATAATACTGACAAGAAAGAGTTCCTTATTTCTGGTCTTGACAATCTGGAACAGCAGAGCAGGCATTATCCACCTTGCACTTACCACCACAAGTAAGATGATACCAAGACCACGGAGTAAGAATTCCATTGCACCGGCATCAGAATCCCCGGGCACCCCTGCAAGTATGGGTGTCAGCAGTATCATGGGTACTATAATGATATCCTGGAAGATCAGTATGCCCAGGGATGTCTTTCCATAGGGAGTGTATATCTCACCCTTCTCCTGCAAAAGTTTGAGCACAATAGCGGTACTGCTCAGGGAGACCAGAAAACCCATGAATATGGATGTGCCGGTACTTAGCCCCAGATATATGCATATATAATAGACCAGAGCCGTGGTGATGAACACCTGCAGACCACCACCCACAAGTACTGCTTTTTTAATATCCCAGAGATCCTTGAGAGACATCTCAATTCCTATTGTGAAAAGTAGCAGGATTATACCGATCTCAGCAAGGGCCTCGACTTCCTCCACACCTGTGATTATACCAAGTCCGTGTGGACCTGCAAGTATACCTGTTACGAGAAAGCCCAGAACCGAGGAAAGTTTCATCCTGTGAAAAAGCAAGAGTATGATCATCGACAGACCAAATATAATTCCGATATCAGTGAGCAACGTTAATTCCATAGTTCAACCTGGCACATATGACTTTTTGTGTCTAAATTGGTCTGTATGATATAAAAATAAAAGGGAAAAAAGGGAAGAAGATATTAGTAGAACAGAAAAGTGCAATCTTTTCGGAACAGCAAATGATAGAGGAGGAA
>DACO01000119.1:1228-4657 GCA_002508635.1 Methanolobus sp. UBA118
GAAGATATTAGTAGAACAGAAAAATGCAATCCTTTCGGGACAGCAAATGATAGGGGAGGAGTCAGAGTCCTGCCCTATCAACTATTGTATCGGCAACTGCTTTTGAACTTTTGAACGGGAAGTCCGATGCTTTGAGCAGTGAACCGGCTTCACCGGCGGTTACCGCAACGTCCCCGGACCTGCATGTGGTATCGGCACCTGCAGGGAAGGCGGAAAGTAATTCTTCCGGGGTTTCTATAGGAAATGTTGCATTTTCAAGACCTGCTACAATCTGACTGTGGATATCATCTTTGACACTCATTTGAATTCCTCTTTTCTTTGTTGTTGCTGAATAATTTCCCGGGAAAGGAGGCAGCAAAAAGTAATTGTACGGTTTCTGGTATATAGTTTAGCGTCACTGCAGTATACAAAGTACATGTGAGTATACAACAATGACTTTGGACTATTGTTCAGAAACCTTTTTAGAGATTGACTCGTATTCAGAAATATGAAGAAAACAGTGGATTTTGAAACTGAATTCTCGGAAATAAAATCAAAACTTTTTGATATTCATAATGACATGAAGTCATTCATAGAGCATGCAAACCAGCAGCATATGGAAAATGTCCTGCAACATCTTAAAAAGGACTATAATACGACAATTGCCAATCACCTTGCAGACGAGATAAGGACCGGACTCTCAAAGAACATGGTACGCAGATGCGAAAGGAAAGACGAATGCACTTCAATATTTTCCGACCTGCTGGATAAGAATACCGATATGATAAGGAAAGACAGGATATCCAGAAATTCAATTGATGAAAACAGGGCAAAGATGAATGAGCTCAAAGACATACTGCCCTATAAGAAATGTGATAAGTGCTATTCGGAACTTACAGAGCTTTTTTCAAAACAGGTGAACCTGATGCATTCCATGAACATATACGATATGAACAGGGAGCAGGGCAAAGACATGAAATCACTTCCGATACAGACAGTTGTTGATGATATTCTCGAACCTGTCTGCCATCCGAAACGCATGGAGATCCTCAGGGCAGTGTATACGGAAACGAGAACGTTCTCCTCACTTTCGGAAATTACCGGACTGAGGGGAGGTAACCTCCTCTTCCATCTCCAGAAACTCTCAGAGTCAGGACTTATCATGCAGAGACATGAAAGGGGAGATTATATGATCACAGCCCGCGGATTCAGGATAATGGAAGGTGTCAGTGATATCCACACATCACTGAACACGGATACTGAAAAAGAAAAGATTCAGATCTAGATCATGAATTCTTCTTTGAATCATAAGCCTGCATGGATGCTTTCAATGTTTCCTCGAAGGTAAAATTATCCGGTTCGACACCACCCCTGACACGGTTGAGCCTGAGTGTCTGTACGGTTGCATCACCCATGGCAGCAACCACAGAGTTATTCAATATCTCGACAATAGCCTTTTCATATCCGAGCCTTTTGGCGTGATCCAGGAAGTTGTTAACCATTGTACAGTTAGTGAAGGCAAAAACATCTATACCGCCCTCCATGCTTTTTTCGATGAGCTCTTTCTGAGCCTCCCCATCCGGATCTATGTAATTATAGACGATAGTCTCATGAACGGTTGCACCGAAGTTCTGCAGGCCGTCAACAAGTGTTGATGAGCATGAATAAACCCTTGCAATGTCTACAACAGCTCCCTCCGTGTTGTCACGCAGATAATCCACAAGTCCTTCGGCACTGTAATGGGAAGGCATTCCCTCCACCCTCACACCAGCCTCCTCTAGAGACTTCTTTGTATCAGGATCCGAAGCGATGACATTTAGACGACTCAAAGCTTCAACAAACTGGTCTTTTAAGGAATAGGGAAGCTTACGCAGTATGAAATCAATTGCAGAGCTTCCACCGATGATCACATAGTCGGTTTCTCCCTTCATAACATGCGTGAAGAAATTATCGAATCCTCCATCTTTTACATTGTTCTCTTCTATCATTGGAATAGAAAGGGGCTCAAAACCCATGGACTCAGCAAGCTTTACCGAATCCGGGAGGTTGACCTCGGCTTCCATTATTGCAATCACAGGTTTACCATTATTGTCTGTCATGATCTGAAAATCCTTTGAAGCTATATAGTCAGTTTTATACTTTTATGGGGATGAAGCTTTTTTAAGCTTTTCTTCAGGAGTCCCATAAATTCACCTTCTAAAGACATACAAAAAAGAATATATAGCTAAAAAGCATAGAAGATGATACAGTTAACTTACCTGATGAGTTAATAGGGGACAATCCCGTTTATCTGCTTCTTCTAGGTTAATTGCGAATAAAAAGAATTGATCGTATCGATTACAGGATAAATGTTCCCGTCTCAATTAATCTGTCCGTATGTCACAAGTTAATGTTTTCCAGAGGAATAACTCTGATGTTGCCTCAAGATCGGTTTTTGTGCCAGGTGCAGTAGTGGAGAACAGGTTTTGATCAGTTGAATCGCACGATAATTCTCAAGTCCGGTAAAACCGGAAAATAGGTACAAAATAAAGAAAGGAAACTAAACATGAGAGACGATAACAGAGGCGGCAACAATAGAAAGGGTGGCTACAATAAATCAGGTGGTCCAAGAGGCGACAGAGGAAACAGAGACGGCGGTTACAAGCCAAGAGGCGGAGGCGGCAGAGGTGGCGGATATAAGCCAAGGGCCCCCAGAGAGATGCACAAGGCAATATGTTCTGACTGCAAACAGGAAACAGAAGTACCATTCAAGCCATCCGGTGACAGGCCTGTGTACTGCAGAGATTGTTTCCAGAATCACAGACCTCCAAGAAAATACTGATAGCTTTTACCGAATCTCTAATTAATGGCCTGGCAGGAAAACATCCCTGCCAGACAGAATATTTTTTAGTATTTTGCTGCTTTTTGTTGATATATCTCATTTATTGACACCTAATCCGGTATCTGGAATCATTATCTGAATCCGGTAAATAGGATTACTATATTCTATATTAATGCCACAATCAAAAAAAGTATTTATCCCAATCCATCATTCAAAATAGTGATGAAACAACTCATAATTGTTTTTATCCTGCTGGCTCTAACAATAGCTGCCCTTTTTGCAAATTCTTTATACGACATCCCCTATTTAAGGCAGATATACTTCACTCTTTTATGGCTGACGGTCATTCATTTCTTTTTTAAGGTCATCCTGGAGCGTGCAATAACCAGGGGAGTGAGTGATGCAAAAACACGATATGAGATCAGCAAGATCCTATCCATCCTCTATGTTGTAGCCCTTCTGCTTGCATCTATACGCATATGGATAGCTGACCCGCAGGTACTCCTTGTATCGTACGGACTGGTCGCTGCCGGTGTGACCGTGGCCCTGCAGGATCTGTTCAAGAATTTCATGGGCGGACTGATAATATTTGTCAGCGGAACCTACAGGGTGGGTGACAGGATAGAGGT
>DACO01000050.1:0-24111 GCA_002508635.1 Methanolobus sp. UBA118
GACTTGGCCTTTCCGAAACCTGCAATAATATCCTTATTACCCACGGCAAATCCAAGGCGCCATCCTGTCATGTTATAGGTCTTTGACATGGAGAAAAGCTCCATACCGACTTCCATTGCCCCGTCGACTTTCAGGAAGCTTGGTGCCTTGTAGCCGTCATAGGTCATCTCTGAATAGGCGTTGTCATGTACAACCACAATATCGTTGTCCCTGGCAAACTGCACGACCTCTTCAAAGTACTTTTTGTCGGCTGTCGCCGAGGTGGGGTTGTTAGGGTAGTTCAGGAACATCAGTTTTGATCTGCCAAGTATGTCCTTTGGTATGGCATCAAGGTCCGGCAGGAAACCGTTCTCTTCGAGAAGTGGCATAATATGAGCTTCTCCGCCTGCAAACTGTGTACCTATCTTATAGACAGGATATGCAGGGTCGGGACATAATGCCACATCTCCCGGGTTGATGAATGCAAGAGGGATGTGTGCGACTCCTTCCTTTGAGCCGATAAGCGTAAGTGTTTCGGAAACAGGGTCGAGGTCCAGTCCTCTGCTCTCCCTGCACCAGTCGGTAGCAGCCTTCCTGAACTCAAGCATGCCTGTGTAGGAAGGATATCTGTGTGTGGAAGGATCGCGAACTGCCTGACACATGGAATCGACGATATGTTCAGGAGTTGGTTGGTCAGGATCACCGACTCCGAGATCGATCACATCCACGCCTTTTGCCTTTATTTCTGCTTTTGCTTCGTCTATGGTTGCAAACAAGTAAGGGGGTAATGCATTTATTCTGTCAGAGTACATTATTTCACCTGATATTTGGACTTCTTTCAATAGGTAATTCCATATATACCTTCCCCTGTTCCTTAGTTCTACTGATAAAAAAGATGCTGTGTTTTTTCTCGTAACTTTAAACGGAACGAAATCTATTAATAACTAAAATATAAATATAATTAATATAAAAATAGTAGGTGTCTTCTATAACCGATTCCAATATGGCGCTGCTCAGAAAAAGGGAGAAAGAACTGGAATGCATATACAGTATCTCAGATCTGTTTGATATGCATATCCCACTTAAGTCCTTACTCAAGGGAATAGTAAGGCGCATACCTTCCTCATGCAGTCATTCAGAACTGGCAGCAGCACGTATTACACTTGACGATGAGGTCTACCAGACTCCTGAATATGAAGACACTCCATGGATGATGTCTATCGATATATTCGTTCATGGCAAGGTTCGGGGCTGTCTCGATGTTGTCTACATCGAAGAACGTCCGCCTTTGGATGTCGGGCCATTTCTCAACGAAGAGAAAAAACTGATGGATGTTATTGTTTCCAGGCTTGGGAAGGTCCTTGAAAGAAGGCATGTGGAAGAAGCCTTACTTGACTCCGAGAAAAGATACAGGGTTATTTTTGAATCATCTCCTCTTGGTATTTTCATAGACCGCAACGGCATAATCACCCATTGCAACAGGAGTTTCTTAAAGATATTCGGCCTGTCACGTGAGGATGTTATCGGTTCAGAGGTCACTGATTTTGTGAACGATGAAAAGCTGGAGAAAGTACTTTTCAGGTCCGACCAGGAGATTATGCCTTACTATGAAACAGAGTACACTGCCAGACTAGCAGGCCGACAGGTTCACTTACGATCATACTACGTTCCACACAGGTCTTCAAGAACAACCCTCGAGGGTGGGGTATGCCTGATTGCGGATATTACAAGGAATAAACAATCAGAGGATGCACTGCACCAACAAAAAGAGCTGCTTACAAGCACCTTCAATGCACTTCAGGATCTGATAGTTGTCGTGGACAGGGAACTGAACGTAGTCACCAGTAACTGGAAGAGCGACGAGCTGATCAGTCCTGAAAAGAGAAAGGTCCATCCGCATTGCTATGAATGTTTCATGCACCGTGATGAACCATGTGACCCGTGTCATGTGAAAGATGTATTTTCCACAGGAGAGGTTGCCGAAAACGAATATACCAGTCCCGTTGACGGAAAGACCAGGGAGTACCGTGTATTCCCGGTATTCGGCAAGAACAATGATATAGTAATGGCCGTGGAACACATCCGTGACATTACCGAACGCAAGCAGACCGAGACCGCTCTTCAGCAATCCACGGAAGAGCTTGCCAGTGCATACAAGGAGCTCCAATCCCTTGACAAGCTCAAGGATGAATTCCTTTCAAATCTCCGCCATGAACTCAATACTCCTCTTACCACAATCAGAGGTTACAGTGAACTGCTGCAGGAAGGCACTTTTGGCCCCTTGAATCCCGAACAGGAAAATGCAGTTGATAAAGTTGTGAACAAATCCAAACGTCTGCATAGCCTGCTTGATTCTCTTTTATTTGCCAGTAGCTCGCAGGGTGGAAGGGTTAAATATAACTTTGAGAAAATGCTGCTGTCCGATTCCTTACAGTCTGCAATCGGAGAAGTGTCCCGGAATGCTAAGGACAAGAGCATTTCCCTGAATTTCAATCAGCCACAGGAAGTACTTCTGACAAAAGCGGATGCCGATTATCTTCCCAGGGTCTTTGTGAACCTGATCGATAATGCCATTAAGTTTACTCCAAGGGAAGGGAAGATCGACCTTTCAGCATTCAGGGAGAACGGGGATGTACATGCGATCATTGAGGACAACGGAATAGGAATTTCAGAAGAGAACCTGCCAAAGCTTTTCCAGAAATTCTACCAGATAGACAGCTCATCAACAAGGAATTACGGTGGCAACGGCCTTGGACTCTATATCTCAAAGGTTATAGTAGAAGACCATGGCGGAAAAATATGGATCGAAAGCGAGGAAGGTGCCGGTACCAGGGTACACGTGACACTTCCTGCTATTGATCAGAATTAAAAAAAGAAATTTGTATTATCTCACTTTTCAACCTGCTCCAGATCTGAAGCCTTATCACTTGAAAGGTCCACGTCCTGGAAGTCGTTACTCTCAGGAAGGTCCATGAAGAAATCGTAAGTATTGTCAATTTCGACTTCTCCCTCGATTATGTCGAATTCAAGTACATGTCCTCCGGCAGTCCTGTCCTCGTTTATGAAATGCAGGTGATATCCCGGTATATTGATGCCATCTACATATGCCGGCAGCCAGTAACCCACTATTACTCCGTTGACCTGTTCCATCTCAAAGGTCGGCTGGTTCTTTGTGACCTCCACCAGTTTAGGATATGGTTTTTCCTGTTTTGGGACACTTCTTGTCTTGATATACTCGAAACTACCGTTGATCTTGATACCGTACATGATATTTTTGTTTTGCATCATTTCGGAAAGATACTCTTCGGTGAGTGTCATGTTCATGGGTTCGCTGATAAGCTCTTTAGTATCAGCTTCAAAAAACGTCACCGCAGCGAAGGGTGTGGTCATTGTATCATTTACAGTATAGGCAACCCCATCCGCCTTAACCTGATATATTTCACCATCAAGCTCTATCATCTCACCATCAAGGCCTGAAAAGGTTCCGATTCCGAAATCCCCGTACTGTTTCAGAGTTCCGTACTCAGTGTCTCCGTCATAGACACCTTCAAGAAGCGCGTTTATGGTGGATACCTGATACAGTATATCATTTGAATCATATTGATTTGCGACTGTGTCTTCCGTTTTCTCTTCCGGATTGCTCTGGGCATTGGCGTCCGGTGCAGTTTCATCGATGCATCCGGAAAACGCTGTGAACATAAGTGATAGTACTATTGTAAGAATGATTACTTTCTTTTTCATGATTATCTCCATGATGGTTTTTCCATAAAGTCAATTATAGCTATAAAACAAATAAAACAATAAAATTTGAAAACCACGATCAGGATTTTCTTTTTGCTTAAAAGTAAAGTAAGAATATCTGCTTTCTGACCTGGCATTCTTTGAAATACGGATATTGTGCCCGCTTTAAGAGTTTTCAGGCGGCTGTTTCGTTTATAATACTATCAAGGTTCAGGAGTATCAGCAGCCTTTCATCTATTTTTCCTACTCCCTTGAGGTAGTCTGCGTTGATCTTCTGATTTATGATATCAGGTGTCTGATCAACATTGGTATTGAGCAGCCTGATTACTTCGCTTACGGAGTCCACTACCATACCTATGATTGTACCTTCAACATCTACGACAATGATCCTTGTCTCATCGGTGATCTCCTTTGAAGGAAGACCGAACCTCTTATCAAGATCCATTACAACGATAATCTTCCCACGCAGATTGATGACACCTTTGATATAATCCGGTGATCTCGGGATACGTGTTATTTCAGGAAGCCGGATGATCTCCTGCACTTTCATTATATCAACGCCGAACTCTTCCATCCCCAGATTGAAAATAACAAGCTGGAGCAGATCATCTGTATTAACATGTTCCTGGAAATTATTTGCCTCATTTTCCATATTGACCCTCAACTGAAAAATTGATTACTAATGATATTATTATGTTATATTTTGAATTATATAATAATAGATTGTATATATACTTTCGCTAATCTACGATACATCAAATTCGGCCAGTTACCACAAATATCGAGATTAAAAAAACCACCGTAAAAGTCAGCTACAAATAAAAGGACTGATATATTATGTAGCTATAATAAAAGTAATCTTAAACGTAAAATAACTTAACCCAGGCTGTTCTAAAAAAGGAAATAAGGATGGATGCCAGAAATATTGTAGACCAGAAGATCTTCTGGTCATTATTCCTAGTGGCGGAGTTATCGGCGATCGCATCTGTACCCTATGGTGTATCAATCTCTGGTGATGCGATCTATGAATATGGTATATCTCCTCCGATGATCCTTGCAACTCAGTTTGCAAGAGGAACAATACTTTTGATTTTAGCAATCCTTACGGGTATAGTTCTTGGTAAAAAGGTCGGTCTGAAAACTCCTGTGCTTGAATCATTGTTTGAGGGTAAAGGTCTGCCAGCTGATTTTTATCAATCCCTGAAATTATCGGTTATTCTCGGTGCTTTTGCAGGCACACTTATCTTTGCTACAGACAGGTTTGTCTTTTCCATGTTCATCGAGCCTCTGACTCCGTTACTATCATCACCACCGCTCTGGCAAAGATTCTTTTATTCATTCTATGCTGGTATAATTGAAGAGATTGTTCTGAGATTTTTCCTGTTAACACTTTTAGTATGGATTACCTGGAAAATAAAACGGACACCAGAGGGTCTTCCTACAGATACGGGAGTATGGTTATCCATACTTCTGGTGAGTGTTCTTTATGGTATTGGTTATATTAGCTCCCTATCCTTGCCTACAGATCCGGGTCCGATAGTGAATTTAGGAATTGTCTCTTTAAGTTTGGTTACCGGTACTATTTTTGGCTGGTTGTACTGGAAAAAAGGACTTGAAGCATCAATTATCGCTAATTTTACGGCTTCTCTGACATTATTCGTGATTCTTGGTTCTTTGTTCTAGCGTGGCAAGATAAAGTTTAAGAGCAGGTTTGCTGATTAGCGTATGGAAGTTAAGTTAAAACAACAATTTCTTTCTATTTATGAAGACAAATATTTGATCGTACTGTAACTATAATAGCAGTGAGAATATACTCATGATAAAAAAAAATCAGACCCTTACGGTTGGATGGAGAGAGTGGGTTGCATTACCCGGGCTGGAGCTGCATGCCATAAAAGCAAAAGTGGATACGGGTGCCAGGACATCTGCGTTGCATGCCTTTGATATTGAGCATTATACTGAAAACGGTATGGAAATGCTCCGTTTTTTGATCCATCCCATACAGAAGAACAGGGATTTTTATATCGAATGCAGGGCTCCCCTGAAAGATAAGCGTCAGGTGACCGATTCCGGTGGGCACAGGGAGATGCGTTATGTTATCGAAACACTTATTGTAATTGACAAATATTCTTACCCTATAGAATTGACTCTTACTGACCGCGATACTATGCGTTTTCGAATGCTGCTGGGGCGAGAGGCACTGAAAGAGAGAATCATTGTAGATCCGGCGGCATCGTTTTTGTGTGGAAAAGTGAACGCAGAACAGGTATACGGTCTAAAAACAGAGGTAAATGAATGAAAATCGCTTTACTGTCAAGAAACAAAAAACTATATTCATCCCGTCGGTTAATTGAAGCAGCAGAAGAAAGAGGACATGAAGTTCAGGTAATAGATGTTCTGCGGGCTTACATGAACATTGCTTCCCACAAACCTTCTATTCATTACAAAGGCGAGGATATAAACGATGTTGATGCCGTTATTCCTCGTATCGGTGCATCGGTAACCGCTTATGGTGCAGCGGTACTGCGTCAGTTCGAGATGATGGGTGTCTTCCCCTTAAACGAATCCGTGGCGCTTACACGTTCCAGGGATAAGCTTCGTTCCCTGCAGTTATTGTCCCGTAAAGGCATAGGTCTGCCTGTTACAGTGTATGCCAGCAAGCCCGATGATGTAAAGGATATGATAGCAATGGTCGGGGGACCACCACTTGTTATAAAACTCCTTGAGGGAACTCAGGGTATAGGTGTTGTACTTGCTGAAACACATAAGTCTGCGGAAAGTATCATACAGGGCTTCATGGGTATTAATGCAAGTATCCTTGTACAGGAATACATAAAGGAGTCAAAAGGAGCCGATATCCGCTGTTTTGTTATTGGTGGAAAAGTTGTTGCATCCATGAAGAGACAGGGACCCGAAGGTGAGTTCCGTTCAAATGTACACAGAGGAGGTTCTGCGACTCCGATAAAGATCACACCTGAAGAGCGCTCCACCGCAGTGCGTGCTGCAAAGATCATGGGACTCAATGTTGCAGGTGTTGATCTCCTGCGTTCAAACCACGGACCTGTTGTGATGGAAGTTAATTCCAGTCCCGGACTGGAAGCCATTGAATCAGCCACCGGAAAGGACATTGCCGGTCTGATTATCGAGTATATCGAGAAAAACAAGAAGTTCGGTAAAACCGCGACTAGAGGAAAAGGTTAATCTTGCAGTCCCCGATCACGATAGCAGGTACGACGATACAGCCGGGTACAAGGAAATCCATTGAATTGCCGATCTCCGGTTTTTATACCCATACATCGGCTTCAATGCCGGTCCATGTTATACACGGACGCAGACCCGGGCCATGCCTGCTGATCTGTGCCGCGATACACGGAGATGAGATCAATGGTGTTGAGATCATTCGCCGTGTTCTGGCACATAAGACCATAAAGAACCTGAAAGGAACTCTCATAACAATCCCTATTGTGAATGTATTCGGTTTTGTTTCCCAGTCCCGCTACCTGCCGGACAGAAGAGATTTGAACCGATCCTTCCCGGGTTCTAATAAAGGTTCAATGGCATCCCGTCTGGCCAACATCCTGATGGAGGAGATCGTAGATAAGTGCAGTCATATTATCGACCTTCATACGGGTGCTGTCGGACGCAATAACCTGCCCCAGATACGTGCCCGTCTTGAAGGTGATGAGGAAACCGAAGCCATGGCCCGGGCTTTTGGAGTACCGGTCATCATCAACACAGAACTTCGTGACGGATCACTGCGTGAGGCAGCAAGGGAGCTCAATATCCCGGTCCTTTTATATGAGGCCGGAGAAGCACTCCGTTTTGATGATGTGGCCATCCGGGCAGGTGTGAGAGGTGTACTTGGGGTCATGTCCCATCTGGGTATGAGGCCAAGAAACAAAAAGAAAAAAGCCAACAACACAGTAGTTTCTTCAACGACCCAGTGGGTAAGAGGGCCTGAAAGCGGAATAATGCGCTCCAAAGTGCCCCTTGGAAAATGGGTCAGTGAAGGGGATGTTCTGGCCTACATAAACGATCCTCTGGGCGAGATCGAAACTGAGGTAACAAGTCCGGTATATGGAATAGTGATCGGGAAGACGAATCTCCCACTGGTCCATGAAGGGGATGCTATTTTTCATATTGCCAAATATAAAGAGGAAGAGCAGATCACCAGCTATATTGAAAAATATCGCAATGAACTATCAATCAATGATTGATGAAAAAGTGATAGAAATAGTAGCAGGATTTCTAAAAATTAAGGATTCATTTTGCAGTTTCACGGATAATTTATCATTCAGGACCCTCTTCTGAATCAAGATATTCTGCGATTTTCCTTCCCAGCTCTTTTGCGTCCTCAAGTGCAATCTCCTGATCCTCAAAACTGTTTATTCCCACGGAATCCACAGTTGCATCAGGTCCGTAAACCATCTTGATGCCACTCATATCACACTCATCACCGTAGCCGCATTTAACACATGGTACATTCCCGAGTATTTTTACATCACCCATTACCTCCATACCCTCTTCCTGCATATAAGCAGCAACGGCATTTACTGCAGTCTCTGCAACAGGAGGTGCTTCAGGGATGCATGGAACAGCTGAAGTTATAATGATTCCACCGGGCTTGCCACGCATGTATCCTTTCTTGTGCCTGATGGCATAAAGACGTTCAAGCATTGCCTTTGTCCCTGAGTCGATGGAAGAGTAGGGCGTGTAGCCTGCAACGATCAGTGCATCAGCATCTTTTACCTTTTCTGCGATCACATTGCCATCATCACCTATGACACATACGTTGGTGTTGACACACTTCAGGCATGCAAGACATGGCTTGATCGTATATTCACTGAGCTTGATAAACTCAATTTCCATGCCTGTGGCATCCAGTGCGACCTTGAGTGCCCGGTCAGTATTGCTGTCAGGGATTGGTGATCCTGATATTCCTATTACTTTCATTCTTTCACCTATGTTCATGTCCGCTGCCCTCAGCCAGGACATTAATACGGTTATTTTGATTTGTAAGTGTATTCAGATATAGCTTATCGTCATTGGGATGTACAAAAAATGATATTTGTATAATGGGATGACCATTGAAAGATATTGTGTAAAGGATTCTCGAGTTCAAAATGTCACATACACCTATCAAAACTGCATTTTTTCTATGGATAATTTCACGCAACCGTACCGGTAATTGCAGATGATCTCACAGATATATACGAAAAAATTGGTAATAGTAGTGGGGCAATAAATTCAACAACTATAAATCTATTTTAAATATAGATAAAAACATATGAAGTATAACGACTTTTCAGCATATTAGCACGATTATTATGGTTCATAAAAAATCAGTGGAACATTTTGTTTCATCTTTTAACAATATTGATTGGATAAAGAAAGATAGATTATTACAAACCCTTTTAATAGTGATGGGTTTAATTCTTTCGAGCTCTAATGATAAATTAGATCACGGATTATTACCCGAACTCTATTACTATCTGTTGTTTCTTTTCATCATTTCTACTATTCTTTTATATTCCGATGTGATCAAAGACATGGAAGAAAGAAACAATTTGTATATTTTCGACGCTATTGTATCATGTTCTTTTTCAGCAATTTTAGTTTTCTTCTTCGCTTCTGAGGGAGGGTTGCCTAAAGATAAACCAATATTAGGTTTTATGTATCTGATTTTAACTCTTTCGCTTTATTTCACAATGGCAGGTAAAAATCTTAATAGAAATAACGATATGTATTGGGTAAATCTTCTATTTTTAGGCCTAATTTGCTTTATGGTGTTCCATTTTGGTAATACGGCATTTTTCACAAATTTTATTATTTATCCACAAAGTTTTGATGTAATCAATTCTTCTATCAATAATAGTACTTTAGCCTCAGAAAACATTACTAATCATTTACTTAATACCTCTTAAAATGCAACAAATAATACATTCATTTCACTCAACAAACATTAATATGTATCACTATTGTATTTTTTAAATTTAAACTTAAAAACGAATCAACAGTTTAGTTATCGTTGCATTTTTTGCTTATTACTATTACCCAACCTTGCTGTGCTGGGAATACGATTCGGACTTTAACTCATAAATTCAAAGCTTTCCTATCAAAATCTATTCCATCTTCTTCCTCAGCTCAAGTATCGCCGGTGTAGGAGTAACCTTCTTCGGACACACAGCCACGCACTTGTAAACCACATCGCAGCCCCAGACACCAGATTCGGAATCGAGAAGTTCCAGAAGTTCATCCCTGTCTTTGTCACGGCTTCTTGGGTCCAGGTAGAACCTCCAGGCTTTAGCAAGGGCTGCGGGTCCCAGATAATTTCCATCCCTGGCAGCAGCCGGGCAGGCTCCGTGGCATGTGGCGCAGAGTATGCAATTGGTGTACCTTTCAAGTTGATTCTGTGTGGATGGGTCCATGAGTGTTACTTTCTCAGGCTCCCTGTCCTGCATATCGATCCACGGTTTAACTGAGTCCACAAGGCTGTAAAAATGATCCATATCCACAATGAGGTCCCTGATGACCTTCAGGTTGGGGAGGGGTTCGATGAGTATTTCGTTCTTGCCTTCAACTTTCCCGGACTGCTTCACAGCTGCAATGTCATCCTCCGGCTCATCTGCAGCCTCATCCTTTACATTAGCCACCTGTGTTCTGCATGCAAGTCCTGGGACCTTGTTTATCAACATGGCACAGCTTCCACAGACCGCACCCCTGCACGAGTATCTGAAACACAGGCTGCCATCCTGTCTTTCCTGTACGTGGAACAGGGCTTCAAGGACAGTCATTCCTGTTTTTTCCTCAACCTCAAATTGATCGAACCATGTCCTGTCTCCGTCCTGTCTTTTGATTTTGAGAGTGACCATCAGTACGCCCTCCTCTCTGGCTGGAAGCGGTCTATGGTCACTTCCCTGTAATCGAGTTCTGGTCCCTCAGGTTTGAAAAAGGCCAGTGTGTGCTTGAGCCAGTTCTCATCATCCCTCTCGGGATAATCAGTCCGGTAGTGTGCTCCCCGGCTCTCTTCCCTTACAAGTGCACCAAGAGCAATTACATGTCCGAGTTCCAGCATGCCCTTAAGCTCGATGGCGTTCATCAGCTCGAAATTAAAAACACTGGAATTGTTCTTCACTCTGAGCTCTTTGCCTCTTTCCTTCAGCTCACGGATAGCTTCAACAGCATGCTCGAGTTTTTCCCTGTTCCTGAACACGCCGACATATTCCTGCATGATCGCTCGCAACTCATCCCTGAGCTCTGCAAAGTTTTCTCCACCTTCACCCATCATTTCTTCAATACTTTGCTGCTCACTTTTTAAAGCATCAATGAGACTTTCTTCAGTTTGATTCTCTACCGTCTTCACGTATTCCGCAGCAGCACCTCCGGCTCTTTTTCCAAAGACAACCGTATCCAGTAATGAGTTTCCTCCAAGCCGGTTGGCACCGTGTACGCTGATGCATGCACATTCCCCGACAGCATATAATCCAGGCATCGGAGTCTCACCATCCTTATTGGAGCTGACACCTCCCATTGAATAATGCTGACCTGGCTGCACCGGTATGGGCTTCTGAACAGGGTCGATGCCTGCAAAATCAATGGATATCTGCCTTATGCCGGGAAGTCTTTTGTTGATCTTTTCTTTTCCCAGGTGGGTAATGTCGAGTTGAACGTATCCTCCCGGGAATCCTCTTCTTTCATCGATTTCTGTCTGTATCGCTCTTGCCACAATATCCCTTGGTGCCAGTTCCATGGCTCCGGCAGCGTAGCTTGCCATGAAGCGTTCGTGGTCCTTATTGTAGAGATAACCTCCCTCACCCCTTGCACCTTCGGTTATCAGTATGTTCGTACCCCAGAGCGTCGTTGGGTGGAACTGTACGAATTCCATGTCCTTGAGAGATACACCTGCCATGTAGGCGAGAGCAATACCGGATCCCCGGTTGATGATGGCATTTGTGGAGCGCTGATATATCCTTCCGTATCCTCCGGTGGCAAGTATTGTGGCTTTAGCCCTTAATGCATCCATTTCCGAATTTGCAGTATTCATGGCCACAGACCCGATGCATTTCCCTTTCTCAACCACCAGTCTTGTGACCAGCCATTCATTGTAGACCTTGATCTTATTCTTCAGCACCTGTTCATGGAGAGTGTGCAGGAGATTGTGTCCTGTTCGGTCACCTGCGTAACACGTTCTCGGGAAGCCTGCACCTCCGAACGGGCGCTGTGCTATGGTACCGTCATCCTTTCTGGAGAAATTCGTTCCCCAGTTCTCCATCTCGATCACTCTCTCTGGTGCTTCCCTACAGAGTATCTCAACCGTGTCCTGGTCAGCAAGGTAGTCGCTGCCTTTCACAGTATCAAGGGCATGCGCCTCCCAGCTATCATCGAAACCAAGGGATGCATTTATTCCTCCCTGTGCTGCTCCTGAGTGGCTGCGTATTGGATATACCTTTGATATTATCGCAACATCAGCACCCCGGAATTTTGCTTCAAGTGCTGCCCTGAGCCCCGAGAGTCCACCGCCTATCACCAGTACATCATGATCTATCATTTCTTTACTCCAGTAAGTTTCATGGGGTCGAGGAATTCCTGTTTTTCTTCCTCTGTCAGGATTCCCATCTCGTCAAAAATCTCTCTTATTGTCCTGTTCTCGCGATGGGCCCGATATGATACCTCTGCCGCTTTCTCATATCCGATTTCAGGGGCAAGGGATGTTGCAAGTGCCAAGCTGGATTCCGCCAGTCCAGCACATCTTTCCCTGTTGGCTGTAATCCCTTTCAGGCAGTTCCTGTTGAATGAAGCAATGGCTCCGCTGAGTATATGTATGGATTTGAGCAGGTTATAGGCGAGAACCGGGGTAAAGACATTGAGTTCAAGCTGTCCTGCCTGTGCAGCCATCATTATGGCAGTATCATTTCCTATAACCTGGAAACACGCCATGTTGAGCATTTCAGCCATAACGGGATTGACCTTTCCGGGCATAATCGATGAGCCGGGCTGGACAGCAGGCAGGTTAATCTCTCCGAAACCGGCCCTAGGACCACTTGAAAGCAACCTCAGGTCGTTTGCGATCTTTATGAGACTGGCTGCAAGGTTTCGAAGTGCGGCAGATGTATTGAGGATCGCATCTGCTCCCTGGGTAGCCTCGAATGCATTTTCCGCGATCCTGAAGTCGATCCCTGTTAAGCTGTTCATCTCTTTGATCGCAATGGCCCCGAATCCTGTCGGTGTGTTCAGGCCGGTACCAACAGCAGTTCCACCCATATTTAACTCTTCGAGATCATTCATTGCCCGAAAGAGACGTTCCACTCCAAGTTCGACAGTTCTTGCATAGCCACTGAACTCCTGTCCAAGAGTGATAGGAACTGCATCCTGCAGATGGGTCCTTCCGGGTTTTACTATCTCCATAAAGTCACCTGCCCTGTTCAGTAACAGTTCATTCAGTTCGATAACAACGGGAAGCAGACCCTTTTTCAGGGATTCCATGGCAGAGATATGTATTGCAGTGTGTGTTGTATCATTTGATGACTGCGACATGTTGACGTGATCATTAGGATGGATGATGTCATATCGTCCTTTCCCGTATCCCATTATCTCAAGGGCACGGTTTGCTATAACCTCGTTTGCATTCATGTTCTGCGAAGTACCCGCCCCTGACTGGAAAGCATCCACTACGAAGTGGTTGTCGAATTTTCCTTCCCTGATCTCTGTTGCAGCCTGAACTATGGCTTCACCTATTTTTTGATCAAGTCTCCCGCTTTGCATATTCGCCCTGGCAGAGACAATCTTGATGGCTGCCTGAGCTCTTATGAAAGATGAAGGTAGTCTTTCCCCACTGACCCTGAAATTCTCCACAGCTCTTGCTGTCTGAGGTCCGTAATACACATTGTCGGGAACTTTCACTTCCCCTAAGGTATCTTTCTCCAGACGTACCATAAAATCAGCCGGGTAATAGTCAGACCCGGATATCTGCTAACTCCCAGTAAAGATTGAATTTTTTATCTAATAAGTCTATTCTCGGGAGTCTGATCTCGCTCGGGCTAATTTGATTATATTTGATATTAAAATACTGATAAGATTCCAATAATGTTTAAATTTTAATAGGGTGTGTAAATGAACATGAACGATGTAATAAAATGGGATATTGATGTTTCAATATTAAATAACAAATTCATCCTGAGGGAACTGCTGAAAGTCCTTGGGATTGCAACTTTGCTCACAGCGTTCATCGTTTTATTAATAATGCTTCCCTCAATACTCGGCGGTGATTTTACCGGAAGCAGCAGCAATATGCGTGATATGAAGTATGCATTTATTCTGATTGGCCTTTTATTTGTATTTACAGTATTATTCATATTCGCATACTATGGGAACAGGTACATGCTTTCCTATAGTCTGGATAAAAATACGGTCAGCACCATGAGCAGGACCGAACAACGCAGCAAGAACAGTAAATTGAATTTTCTTCTGATAATCGTTGGTCTGCTCACGCGAAATCTGGCGGCAACAGGCACAGGTTTTCTTGCAAACTCCCGTCAGGATCAGATTATAAAATGGAATAATGTCAAAAAGGCAACATTCTATCCTGCAAGTAACACCATAACATTGTCAACCGGATACGGGGAAAAGAGTATTGTGTTTTGTACGGAAGAGAATTACAGTGACGTATCTGAGCACGTGAGATCGGTGTGCAGCAATTCCTGCAGGATTAAAGAGAAATAAGCAGCCTTAGGTTTTGTAATTAAACCGGTGTCTATTTCAAAAAACCATCACTTCCAAAACCGATTCTTATTTATGTATTCAGGCCGTACCACGCTACAAAATCAAGGTCACTTTTAATATTATATTTAATCAAGCGAGGATTCACATGAGCGATATTTTACGCAGGGGACGCCTGTCTTCAACTCCAGATGAAGATATATTGAACTTCACTTCATCCATGTCAGCTGATAAATGGATCTTCGAGGCAGATATACTCGTGGACCTGGCACATACGGTAATGCTGAAGGAACAGGGAATCATCCGGGAAGAGGATTGCAGCAGGATCCTGCAGGGTCTTCTAAGGATCAGGGAAGAGGGAATCGAAAAACTTGACCACTCCTATGAGGATATACACATTTCGCTTGAATCAAGACTCATCGATATGGTTGGTGAGGATGTCGGAGGCAGGATGCACTCCGGCCGCTCCCGTAACGATGAGGTTGTTACCTGTATCAGGATACGCCTGCGGGATGAACTGATCTCTCTTATGGAAGAACTGACAGAGCTTCGGAAAAACCTGCTTGCAAGGGCTTCGGAGAACAGGGATACTCTGATGCCTGGTTTCACTCACCTGCAGCACGCACAACCAACAACATTCGCTCACCATATGCTTGCACACTCCGGTGCACTGGCAAGGGATACTCAACGCCTGATAGATGCTTTTTCCAGGGTGAATGAATGTCCTCTTGGAGCTGCTGCCTTTGCTTCCACGGGTTTTGATCTTGACAGGGAAAGGACCCGGTCTCTGCTTGGGTTTGAAGGTATGATGGAAAACTCCATGGATGCGGTTAGCAGCCGTGATTTCATGATCGAGTCCGCGTCAGTGCTTGTGAATATCATGGTGAACTTAAGCAAGATGGCAGAGGAGCTTATCGTCTGGTCAAGCTCGGAATTTAATTTTGTAGAGCTTCATGACAGCTATTCATCCACATCTTCCATCATGCCCCAGAAAAAGAACCCTGACACCGCCGAGCTTATTCGTGGCAAATCAGGTACGGTAATTGGTTCTCTCATGGGATTGATCTCCATATGCAAGGCACTTCCCTTAAGTTATAATCGGGATCTGCAGGAAGCCACACCTAACCTCTGGCGTGCTGTTGAAACAACAAGGGGTGCCGTCAGGGTGATGGCAGGCATCTTTGATACGATAAAGATAAATACTGACTCTATGGCTTTGCAGTCAGTTATGGGTTTTACCACCGCAACAGAGCTTGCCGATACGATGGTCAGGGCTGCGGGTATTCCCTTCAGGACAGCCCACCAGATCGTGGGAGTACTGGCACGCGGAAACGGAGACCCGACGCTGGAGGATATTGATTCAGTGGCCATGGATGTACTTGGTGAAAAGCTGAGTGATCGGGGAATGAGCCAGGAAATGCTGAAAGAGGCACTTGACCCCCTGTCCAATATCCGCAAGCGCAATATCACAGGCGGTCCTTCACCTGATGAAACTGACAGAGCTATAAGGGCTCGCTCCAGTGAGCTGGAAACTGAAATCTCCTCAATAGCGGAAATGAACAAAGGCATTGAGGATTCGTTGAAGATCCTTCTCGAGACGGTAGAAAGCTGTATTGAGGACGGTTCAGAGTAACTCTGATTAATACTTATCTATTACGATATATTTAACAAGGGATTATCATGGAATTTGAAGAAGGCGACAGGGTAAAGATCGAAAAGGATGGTGTGGAATACGAAGGCATCGTCATGCCGAGCACCACAAAGCACATTGTCATTAAGATGAACAGCGGATACAATGCGGGAATCGACCCTGAGAATGCCACTGTTACGGTTATGGAGAAAAAGACACCAAAGGACACACTGCTTCCTCCAAGAAGCCCTGATATTAAAGTTAAAGAGAAAGCTTCCCTGCCAAAGGTCTCGATCCTTTCCACAGGCGGTACTATCGCGAGTAAGATCGATTACAGGACAGGTGCAGTGACAGCCAGTTTCTCGGCAGACGATATCCTGGAAGCTATCCCTGAACTGAAGGAAATTGCAGATTTCAGCGGCCGTGCAATCTATAATATACTCTCTGAGAACATGAAGGCCGACTACTGGCAGGCGCTGGCAAAGGCGATAGCTGAGGAGATCGAGAAAGGTGCCGACGGTATAATCGTAGCCCATGGTACTGACACCATGATGTACTCTGCTGCGGCTCTGTCTTTTATGGTAGAAACTCCTGTGCCCATAGTTTTTGTGGGTTCACAGCGCAGTGCCGACAGACCGAGCAGTGACAATGCTGTGAACGCCATATGTGCTGCTGTTGTTGCTACCAGTGATATTGCAGAGGTCACTGTTGTTATGCACGAAGGCGAATCCGATGGACGATGTGCAGTTCACCGCGGAACCAAGGTCAGGAAAATGCACACATCCAGAAGGGATGCTTTCCAATCCGTCAATGCAGATCCGATAGCCTATGTGGATTATAGCAGCCGTAAGCTGGATACTACGACCGGTTACATCAAAAAAGGTGAAAAAGAGCTCAGACTGAACGACTCCCTTGAACCAAAATGCGCACTTGTGAAGTTCACTCCCGGCGCAAGCCCTGATATTCTTTCCTGCTTCATTGATGCAGGCTATAAGGGACTGGTAGTGGAAGGTACCGGACTCGGTCATGTTTCCACTGAGTGGATCCCACAGATCGAGAGGGCTGTCAGTTCTGGTATTCCTGTTGTGGTAACATCCCAGTGTCTTTATGGCAGAGTATGTGACAGGGTTTACGATACCGGCAGGGACATACTCAAAGCAGGCGCAATCGAGGGTGAGGATATGCTTCCCGAGGTCGCACTTGTGAAGCTTATGTGGGCTCTGGGTCAGTCCGATGATACGGACAATGTTTCAGATATCATGAAAAAGGACACCGTGGGCGAGATATCGGAAAGAAGTACTGTTGCAGCCTGTGAATGCCATGAATAATTAGGTTTATAATAAAGTAGCAAGTATTGGTGCCAGAGTTGTACAAATTTAAAATTTAACATCACTCTTACAAATCAGGTGATTTAATGTCATTAGCAGATCTTAGGACACATTATGCATCAGAGATCAAACCCGAAGAGCTGGGCGATGAAAAAGTAAGCGTCGCAGGCTGGGTACATGAGGTCCGTGACCTCGGAGGAATTTGTTTTGTTGTGATCAGGGACCGTACAGGAAGATCCCAGGTCACACTGGTGAAAAAGAAGACAGACCCGGAACTTCTTGACAGGGCAAGAAAGCTTGTCAGGGAATCCGTTGTATCCGTAACAGGAAGTGTCAAGCCGGAAGGCAAAGCACCGAATGGTTACGAAGTAATTCCGGATGAGATCACACTTCTCAACGAAGCAGAGTCTCCACTTCCAATGGACACAACAGGAAAAGTTGAAGCAGAACTTGACACACGTCTGGATTCAAGGTTTATCGACCTCAGAAGGGAGAAGACCACAGCTATCTTCAGGATAAGGCATGAAGTGCTCAGGGCTGTCAGGGATTTCCTTACGGATAACGGATTTATCGAGACATCCAGCCCGAAGGTAGTCGCAACGGCAACAGAAGGCGGAACCTCCCTTTTCCCGATCACATATTTCGACAGGGAAGCTTTCCTGAATCAGAGTCCTCAGCTCTTCAAACAGATACTTATGTCCGGTGGTATGGACAGGGTATTTGAGATCGGCCCAATCTTCAGGGCAGAGGAGCACGACACCCGCAGACACCTTAACGAAGCAACTTCCATCGATATCGAGGCAAGTTTCTGTGACCACTTCGATGTAATGGAAGTGCTTGAGAACATGGTTGCATACATCTACGAACAGGTGATCGAGAATGCTTCCGATTCACTTGAGGTTCTCGGTGTAGAGCTGAAGGTCCCGAAGGTTCCGTTCAAGAGAGTCACCTACGATGAGGCGATCGAGATCGTCAATGCCAACACAGATGAGATGCTCAACTGGGGAGATGACCTTGGAACCTCTTCAGAGCATGCAATTGGTGAGTATGTTTTCAAGGAAACAGGTGAATCACACTACTTCATCATTGACTGGCCGACAGAGATCAAGCCATTCTATGCAATGCCATACGAAGACAACCCGGTCCTTTCCAAGGGATTCGATATGATGCACAGGACAATGGAACTCTCATCAGGTGCACAGCGTATCCACATACCTGAGCTTCTGATCGAGAGGATCGAGTCACAGGGACTTGACCCCGAAGGTTTCGAGTTCTATCTCAAGGCTTTCAGATATGGTATGCCACCTCATGCAGGATGGGGTATCGGTTGTGAAAGGCTTGTCATGACCATGCTTGGTACTGAAAATATTCGTGATGTCGTACTCTTCCCAAGAGACAGGCGCAGACTTTCTCCATAATGAAACAACAGGTTGAATTCTGATGAAAGAAAGGAACCCAAGCGGGGAAAGCCCTGAAAAGAAAGCTGCAGGGATTGCAGCTGCCGAGCTTGTGCAGGATGGTATGGTGGTCGGTCTTGGTACCGGCTCAACTACCGCTTACACAATAGCCGAACTGGGAAGGCGTGTTGATGAAGGTCTTGACATCATTGCAGTTGTAACATCATACCAGTCAGAGATGCTTGCCATAGAGGCCGGCATTACCCTGACAAGTCTGGCCGAACATCCGGAACTGGATATTGCCATAGACGGAGCCGATCAGATCAACTCGGCCCTGAACGTGATCAAAGGAGGAGGGGCTGCACACACCCGTGAGAAGGTGGTGTCCCGTTCTGCCGAGCGCTTTGTAATAGTTGCCGATGAATCAAAATACAGCGAGCAACTGGACCATTACGTACCACTGGAAGTACTTCCCTATGCAAAGGAACTTGTTTCAAAGCATGTAAGAAAGCTTGGCGGGAAGCCGGTACTGCGTCTTGCATCAAAAAAAGATGGTCCGGTAATATCCGATAATGGTAATTTCATTATTGACGCGAGTTTTGGTGTAATTGAGAACCCTGTGGTCACATCTGCTCTTCTTTCACAGGCTGCCGGTATCGTCGAACATGGTATATTCACCAATGTCGATGAGGTCTATATCGGTAAAAAGGACGGTTCGGTCCAGAAAATGACTTAAGATCCTGATCTTCTGATCAGGAACCTTCTTTATCTTCATCTTCTGATTCAAAAGGACAGGCACACATTTCAAAAAAGGCATCTTCTCCCATTCTGGAACCCCTTGCTATGAGTAGGTCTCCTCCCTGGATTACGGTTCTTTTGTTGGGCCGGTATACCCATTTATCATCTCTTTTGATCGCCATTATGTGCACACCTGTCTCAGTTTCCAGTTTCAGGTGACCGAATGTCTTTCCTACGATGGGTGAACATTGCTGGACCATGAGTTTTGTAATTACCTCATCGGACTGCCTGACAGCCAGCGTGATAACAGGGTGTAGCTCGATATCCCTGAGGACAGTATCGGCAATTGTATATGCTGCATCCGAAACCGCCTCGGCTGCATTGGCAAGATGGAGCAGACCTCTGAGCTGGTTCACATCGGGCACATGTTTTGCAGTTTCAAGCACCCAGTGCTGAAGCTCATATTTCATAGTATCCATTTCAGCTTCAAGTGCCTTTACTTCATATGCTATATCCTCGTTGTCGAACAGAAGTGCAGAGTATGCAAGTCCCACTGATAGTTCTCCCATGTTCTTCATTTCGACAATGATATCTACGGCTCTTTCAAGGTCAATGAGGAAACGCTCATGAGGTACTTCTCTTGGGACATACTTGCGTGCTGTCACAAGCTCCATGAAGATCGGAACACCTTCGTCATGCCCGCGTGCAAAGAGCACGTCGTCCGGACGTATCCTGGATGCATGATTCGGGTTGTAGATCCACTCATTGTTCCGGCGTATGGCGATGATCCACATCCCTGTCTCGGTATCCAGTTCAATGTCACCAAGCGTGCGCCCTGCTATTGGTGAATCTTCACTTACGGTTGCCCTTGTGATAGTCTCTTCTGCCTCTCTCATAGCCAGCTTGAGTTCCGTGGGTATACCCATGTCCATGAGTACTATCTTCGCAATATCTCCTGCTGCATTGGATATATTTTCGGATGCACGGGCAACCTGCAACACACCGGACATCTCTTCAGCCTCGTCGACACGCCTTGCGCTCATCATAGCAGCTATTTTCATATGATAGTCAAGGGTATCCATTTTTTCTTCAAGGTTTATTACCTCTTCAGCAATGTCCTCATCATCGTAGATCATTGCAGAGTATGCAAGATCTATCATGAGTTCTGATGTATCCTTGGTTGCTATCAGGAGGTCTTTGAGATTGTGCGGAACGTACTTTATTTCCTTGGGGGTCATGATCTTTCTACCAGTTTATCCTTTCATGTTTTTTATTTCTTTTTAATTCTGTTCTAGATGATATTCAACAAATTCATAGTTACAAATATTCCAATCACACCGATTAGGTCTCCGAGTGTTGCTATGATGGGAATTACAGTATCATCAGGGTCCACTCCGAAACGATGTGAGGCAAATGCGATTATAAGGGTGGCTGAATAGACAGCCAGAAGCTCGAAGATGCCTGACAAAAGGCATAGTGCCATAAGAGTTTCAAACGCCATCTCCATGTCAAGTACTAGGCCGGTGATCCACACCACCACGCCTAGAAAGGTAAAGGCGCACATACCCACGATAAAAGCCGACAGCACGCTGTTACGAACGACCGGGTTGCGATAGATGTTTCCACCAAGACCCATGTGAAGGGCTGATGAGAGGCGTGCACCAAGCATACTTCCGGTATCCCCTCCGATCTTGATCAGTGCGGGGATGAGAATGAGGATGATAGGCATGGAAACAAGGTTCTCAAGCTCTACGTTGAGTATCTGTCCTGTCAGTATCCCTATCACTGAAGTGAAAAGGATTATCGGAAAACTCCTTCCCACGATTCCGCGCACGGTGTAGTAGGTCATAGTAAGAGCACCACCCTTGCGGAAAGGAAGATCATTATCATTGAAACGATATCTCCGACAGTTGCGATGGCAGGTGTGACAACATTGTCAGGATCAAAACCGAAACGGAACATACCAAGAGCAAGGAAAACTGCTACTACTGAGAGTATCAGACCGGATGAAACACCTGCAAGAACAGCTATAAGTGTCAGCGTGAGGGGGCCTGCACTCTGCATTCCCAGTGCCACTGTGATAAAATGCCCCAGCAGGCCTAGTATAAACGACATTAAGGCACTGAGCAAAAGTGATCCGTTAACATTGTTCATCAGCTCCGGGTTCCTTTCTATTTTGGTTATAAGTCCCATATGAATGGCACTACCAAGCCTGGATCCCAGGGTGGATGAGATATTTCCACGCATTCCCAGCACTGCAGGAGCTATGACAATGAGTCCCGGTATCATCTGCAATTCATCTGTCATTCCCGAGAGAACGATGCCTGATGCAACACCTCCAAATGTTGCTACCAGTTGAAAGGGCAGAGCCTCACCTACGATTGACCTGATGCTTGCATAATCTCCGAGATAGGCTTCTGCAAACTCGTCTTCCTCATCATCTTCCTGGTAATGAGTATCGTGAGGCATATGCCCCTTATTTCGCTTTTTTATTATTTAAATAGGTATTACCAATCCTATGACACTAGTTTTATAAGTTTTACCAGATAAGTAACAGCAAACGATGTTAACTAAATAGAGGAAGCGAGACAAATGTTAAAACATGTTGTTATGTGGAAGCTAAAGTCCGGTGCCGAAGGCAGGACAAAGCAGGAGAACGCCAAACTCATGAAAGAAAAGCTTGAAAACCTCCAAGAAATGATATCTGAAATAGAGATTATCGAGGTAGGTATCAATATCAATCAGTCAGATGCTGCTTTCGATGTCACCCTGTACTCGGAATTCAGGGATGAGGAAGCACTTGTCTCCTACCAGAAGCATCCTGAACATGTCAGGGTCGCCGATTTTGTTGGCAAAATAGTAAATGAAAGGGCAGTTGTGGATTATATTGTTTGAAAAGAGCTTTCTTATTATCTTACCCATGTGGCACTAAAATGAAGATTTCAGTCATACTTGGACATCCATATGACAAAAGCTTTAACCATGCCATTGCTGATGTGACTGTATCCACTCTAAAAGAGAGCGGACATGAAGTCAGCTTCCATGACCTGTGTGCAGAAGGTTTTGACCCGATCCTCATGGGCGAAGAGCTTGTGTCGGACAGGTCGGATGATGAACTGGTCCAAATCCACTGGAATGAAATAAAAGAAGCCGACGGCATAATCATCATTCATCCCAACTGGTGGGGTCAGCCACCGGCTATACTCAAGGGATGGGTTGACAGGGTACTGCGGGAAAATGTGGCGTACAGGTTCCCAGAGTATGATGATGGCTCAGGTCTTCCAATCGGTCTTTTGAAGGCAAGGACCGCCCTGGTTTTCAATACTTCAAACACTCCTGAGGAAAGAGAAAATACTGTTTTCGGTGACCCACTGGAAAGAATATGGAAGGACTGTATCTTTGACTTCTGCGGTGTGAGTAATTTTCATCGCAGGATGTTCAGGACCATAGCCGGTAGCACGCCTGAGCAGAGACAGGCATGGCTTGATGAAGCTAGGGATATGGTCTGTGAACACTTTCCCGGCAAAGACCGGTGATCATTTTTCTCCTGGAGGTTTTACATCGTCGTATATCCTGGCTGCGTGCATTTTCCAGTTCTTTCCCAGCTCATAGACCGCCACGCCGGCCTGTGGCGGAAGTCTTGCTTTACCCCACGAATCGGCGTTATACTCGATTACCGCACGCTTGCCGTCAAAAGTGGCCGTGCAGTGTTTAAGAACTATCCCTCCGTCCTTCAATATAGTTGAATAGAAGTCCTTCAGCCCAGCTTTCCCCGAATGTGTGAAACCTGAGCTGGCGGGTTCACGGGCATATCCTTCTTCCTCGAAAAGATCAACCACTGCTTCGTAATCACCTCTCCCAAGAGCCTGCATGTATTGCTTTACAAATTCGGGTTCTTCAAGTACGTCCGATGGCTTCAGGATGGGATCTCTTAACTTATGTTTGCCTGTAAGGGGCCACATACTGTGATATATCCTTATTTCGGATAAGCTGTCACCGTCGAGGTCCGCAACAATGGCAACCGGGAGATCAAGGTTCCTTGTATCGTGCCGGAGATAGAGAAGCAGCTCGACACAGATGCGCTTGGGGTTTGCGGTGATTTCCACAAACTGCTGTCCCACATCATGCCCTTTGAGCCACTGGTGCTGATGGTCAACAAATTCAAGAAATGCATCCTCGCCTTTAACCCTTCCTTCAAGAGGCGTGTCTATCACGGTCTCTCCCACAAACATGGAAAGCAGTTTTTCGGTATTTTCTTCCCTGATGAGGCTGTACAGATCCTTCAGGTCTTCTGCTATTGTCACAATATCCACTCCTGAACAAGAATTTGTCTGGAGACTATATAAAGGTAGCAATCCCCTTTCAGGTAATCCGTACAAAACTAAAGAATCTACTTATATACTGCCTGTTTTCACCAAAAAGAATTATATATCACTAGTTACATTATGGAGGTGCTCGAAGACGAAAGCGTCACCGGGCAACTAAAATTATTCGCAAAATGGGCCCGTGGTCTAGCCGGTTATGACATCGCCTTTACACGGCGGGGGTCATGAGTTCGAATCTCATCGGGCCCACCACAATT
>DACO01000050.1:24397-24970 GCA_002508635.1 Methanolobus sp. UBA118
ATTGTTGCCAGCACCACTCTGCAAATCCAGTCTTTTGAATATATCAAGCATCAATCGATGATGTGTTCCATTTCTTTTTTGACATCAAAAGATATACTTCGGCAAGTAACAACAGAACTATACAGATAATTATTGTAGTGATCACTACGGGGTACTGTCCTCCGAAACCTTCAGGTGATATATGCCTTAGCAGAATTCCCGAATATGCCCATACAATAACGAGTCCATATGCGATATCTCTGTTCTTTATCATTGTTGCAGTTGCGATTATAAGCCCGACTACAAGTATAATAACAGCCCAGGTGCTCTCAGCTAAGCCGAAACCTCCCCATCCGATGCTTACAAGAAAAATAGTTACATTAGCGATGGTTGCGACCGTGATCCATCCAAAGTAAACGCTGAAAGGAAGCCTGATGAAAAAATAGTCTTTTCCAGTGAAACTTTCCCTGGCTGTAAATTCATTGATCTTTATCAGACAGACCAGTACTACAACTATAAGCAGCAGAGATAGTAGTATCATATAATTGTGCCATGCGAGAACCCATGATGTATTGGCGAGCGAAGATATTGAGA
>DACO01000158.1 GCA_002508635.1 Methanolobus sp. UBA118
TTATGGGTGAATTCGGGGGAGAAGGCGCCCGCCAGATACACCAGTTATATGAACGTGCGCAGGAAATGGCTCCGTGTATTATTTTTATTGACGAGCTGGATGCAATTGCATTGGACAGGAGATATCAGGAACTGCGGGGTGACGTCGCAGAGATAGTCAATGCCTTGCTTACGGAAATGGACGGCATTGTCGAGCGCTCCGGTGTATGCACCATCGGTGCCACGAACCGCAATGACACCATTGATTCGGCCGTACGAAGCAGATTTGAAGAAGAGATCGAATTTACCCTGCCGGATGAGAAGGAACGACTCAAGATCCTTGAATCTAATATTAAGACATTCCCTCTTCCTGTGGAAGATGTGGATCTCAGGGAGATTGCAAAGATGACAGAAGGGCTTTCTGGAAGGGATCTTGTGAGTAAGGTCCTCAAGACAGCACTCCACAATGTGATCGTTGAGGATCGGGATTACGTAAATCAGGGTGATCTGCTCGATTCTGTCAAAAAGCTAAAGGGTGTTCAGAAAAGTTCAGACCCTGAAAGGCTCTACATTTAAGGATTATCTTTTTAAATCTGACAAATATATCGGAGAGCTATGTCTGAGGTAAACGAATCTGACAGGTTTGAATGTGTAGTCATCAATGTCATCGACTCCCTGATGTGGAAAGGAGTCGTAGTCGAGGAAACAAGGTCCGGAGGTCGTGTCTATTTCGGAAAGGTCAAGCCTGAGAACTTTAATTACGGCCCCGGCGATATCCTGTATCTGGGTATGAAGAAACTTCCGTACGGGACCGAGGAAATGAGCGCGGAAGTCTCTCTTTACGATGCCGAGGACAAAAAACTTGACTGGACCTTCATCTGAAGATCTGTCTTTCTTTTGATTTCAGCACTCATTTTTTATCAGGGTATGGGACTTCGATCTCCATCATATCATCGGCAACTGTGACGTTCCCGAAGACAGCTTTTGCCTCTTCTAGCAGTGGTGTCACGTCATCGGAATAGCGGGAGCTGATATGCGTTAATATCAGTTGTTTTACACCTGCTTTCTTTGCAAGCAAGGCAGCTTCTTCTGCGGTCGTATGCATGGATTCGATCGCCCATTCCTGCTGGTCCTTTGACAGGGTTGCGTCGTGGATAAGCAGATCAGCATCCCGGCTTGCCTCCAGTATACCATCACAAGGGCGGGTATCTCCGCTGTAGACGATTTTTCTGCCAGGGCGTGCATTACCCACGACATCTTCCGGCAGGATGGTTTTTCCATCGACCTCTACGGCTTCACCGTTATGCAGTCTGGAGAACAGGGGTCCGGGGGGTACGCCAAGTTCCATGGCTTTTTCACGATTAAATTTACCTGTACGTTTATCTTCAACCAGGGCATATCCCAGGCTCGGTACGCTGTGTTCTGTTCCTATAACATGTATCGAGTATCCGTCCCGCTTTATTATATCTCCGGCTTCAAGGTCTATGCCTTCTATTTCAAAACGCAGTTTATAGTACCCAAGTGCACTCAGTATTCTTACGAAATCATGCACCCGGTGAGGACCGTATATCTTCAGGGTCTCTGTCCTGCCATGAAATGACATCGTCTGTATGAGTCCGGGTATACCGAGTATGTGGTCTGCATGAAAATGAGATATGAATATGGAGGACAGCGCCTTCATTCCGGTCTTGGCCCGCATCATCTGCTGCTGTGTTCCTTCACCACAGTCAAAGAGCATGAGTTCACCTTCACGGTTGACCATTGTAGCCGATGTGTTGCGGTCTTTTGTCGGGAGGGAACCGGCTGTACCGAGAAAAATTACACGAAACATGGGTTCTATTTAGTGATTGCAATATTTATCAATTACTTTGTGGATTCGGTGATTATGATGCCCTGTATTCTCTAACTTCTTCAATTGCTTCAATTCTGCAAGAGGCGTTATGAAACCATTCGAAAAGTTCATATAGAATCTTATTATTAATGGTACGTCCATAAGTCATATTTGTTTAAAGAACAGAATCAAGTTCACTTTTCACACTGATTAAGAGGATATATCATGAAATGGCAAGGCAGATCCAAGAGGACATATACAGGTGCCAAGATCAAGGCAGCACGTGGTAAAAGAAAATACGAATTAGGCCGTGAGTCTGCTGACACACACATAGACGACACCAAGAGGAAGAACATTTCCACAACCGGTGGTAACAGGAAGGTCAGACTTCTGCAGTGTAATATTGCAAACGTTACCGATTCTCAGGGGAAGTCACAGCAGTCAGCAATTGAGAATGTAATTGACAATGCTGCAAATGAACACTATGTCAGGCGTAACATCCTTACAAAGGGTTCAATTGTAAAGACCGCTCTCGGCAATGCGAGGATCACAAGCCGTCCTGGTCAGGATGGTGTGGTTAACGCAGTATTGCTCGAATAAGCGAAAAATCTCTTTATTTTTTCTTTTTTTATTATGGGGTTGCTCAATATGGACGAAAAAACACGTCATATCCTGGAATGTCTCGAAGAAGATGCGAGAATTTCACATGAGAAGATCGCAACCCTCACAGGCATGCCCGTTGGAGAGGTTAGCAGGATCATTAAGGACATGGAGAACAGCGGTGTAATACGTAAGTATAAGACCGTGATCGACTGGGACCTTGCAGGTGATGAGAACGTATACGCTATAATCGAACTGAAGGTAAGTCTTGAACGCAGCCTTGGATATCAGGCCCTTGTGGAACGCCTGTATAAGTTTCCGGAGGTCCGCTCTGTAAGACTGCTCTCAGGTCAGTATGATCTCTCGCTAACGGTTTCCGGCAGTTCCATGAAAGAGGTTGCTTTCTTTGTTGCGGAGAAGATATCAACCCTCGAGCAGGTGCAGCACACTGCCACGCATTTTGTCCTGAAAACCTACAAAGAGGACGGAGTGATCCTTTATGAACAGGACCATCTCGCACGCCTGCCTGTAACTCCTTAACTCCATTTGATTTTCTTAACAAAGGATGTATGATGTATGAGAAAAACATGCCATCCCTCAAGATTCGTTGCAGATGTAATTAACCGGGTACCTCCTTCCGGTATTCGTCGCTATTTCGACCTTGCGTCCGAAATAGATGATGCTATATCCCTGGGTGTTGGCGAACCTGATTTTGTTACTCCGTGGCATATCCGTGAGGCATGTATACATTCCCTGGAATGCGGGGAGACCTCATATACTTCCAACTACGGTCTCATGGAGCTGCGTGAGGAGATTTCTAAATCATTTTCCGGGAAGTATAATATAAGTTATAATCCCGGGTCTGAAATACTCGTAACATCCGGTGTAAGTGAAGCACTAGATGTTGCCATCCGTTCTATCACAAATACCGGCGATGAGATTATCATACCTCAGCCATCCTATGTTGCTTACGTACCCTCTGTAATGTTTGCAGGAGGAGTGCCTGTCCCTGTGATGAACAGTATCGAGAACAACTTCAGGTTGCTGCCTGAAGATCTTGAGGCTGCTATCACGGATAAGACAAAGGCTTTGATCCTGAACTATCCGAACAATCCCACAGGTGCCACCATGAGCCGGAAGGACCTTGAGGCCATAGCTGATGTGGTTGCGGAACATGATATAATGGTAATCTCGGATGAGGTCTATGACTGCCTGACCTATAATGGAGGGCATACATGTTTTGCATCTCTGGAAGGGATGCGTGACAGGACGATATTGCTCAATGGTTTTTCCAAGGCGTATGCAATGACGGGTTTCAGACTGGCGTTTGCCATGGCACCTCCGGAGATCATTGCTTCAATGATGCTCATCCACCAGTACTGCATGCTATGTGCGCCTATAATCGCTCAGCTTGGCGCCATTGAAGCACTCCGCAACGGCACAGCCGAAATGGAGAAAATGGTGCGTGACTACGACAGACGCCGCCACCTTATTGTCAGCGGACTGAACAAGGTCGGACTTGACTGCTTCGAGCCCAAGGGGGCGTTCTATGCTTTCCCGTCAGTCAAAAATACCGGCTTAAGCTCCGAGGAATTCGCCGAACGCCTTCTCTTCGAGCAGAAGGTCGTCACCATTCCCGGCAATGTGTTCGGTGAGGCCGGAAACGGTTTTTTGCGCTGTTCCTATGCAACTTCCATGCAGGAGATAGAAGAGGCACTTGCAAGGATCGAGGCTTTTGTGGATGGATTGTAATATCAGATGACCAATCCGTTCATGCAATTTTTCACCATACTTTTACTGACTATTTTTTGATTTGTTTTTCACCACAAAATCATTTTAAAGAAATGTATATTATTTATATATCATAATATTATTATTATATGAATAGTCTATACTCTTTGAATATGTGAATTCAGAATAGGCTTTTATATGCCGGTTGGGAAAAACATAAATGCTAAAGGTACTGATTTTCGAGGATAGTGAGAACGGCAGTGTTTTCAGGAAAAAGCTTGAGGATATGGGACATTCGGTATCTGTCGTGTCTTCCGATAAGACCTATGTTCCCGGGCAGCTCAGCACTCACGAACCAGACATTATCTGTTTTTCTGCGAAAATTTATGATGATAAGGTTCTCAATGAATTAATAATATTCAGTAAGCAGAATCAGATCCCTTTTATTGTTGCTGTATCAGATCTTGACGATTCATTGTTTGATCGCCTTGACGGCTTGAAGTTTGCTGAGTACATAAAAGAACCTTTCAGTAAAGCTGAACTCAGTTATACTGTTAAGAAGCTAATTGAGCTTAAGTCAGACCTTACTGAACTCCATGATCAGAAAAAAAGGTATAACGGTGTGGTCGATAATCCGCTCTATGGTTTTGCACGGCATGAGATAATAACGAATGAACAGCTGGAACCCATTGATTACAGGTTCCTTGAAATCAACAAGGTATTTGAAAACCTAACCGGGCTCAAAAGGGCTGAAATAATTGGGAAAAAAGTCACTGAGTTCCTACCGGGTATAGGGGAAGACACCGAACTGATAGAATCATATGGAAAGGTTGCTCTGGAAGGTACGACAAAACGCTTTTCTCAATATGTCCCTGAACTTGGCCGCCATTATGATATCCATGCCTATTCTCCTGAGAGGGGACAGTTTGTTACTGTTTTCATTGATGTTACTGAAATTA
>DACO01000051.1:0-11416 GCA_002508635.1 Methanolobus sp. UBA118
ATGGCACCTAAAAGGGCGTTTTTAACCAAAGGCTTTGGCGTTCACAAACACAGACTGGCTTCATTCGAGCTTGCTTTACGTGATGCACAGATAGAAAAATTCAATCTTGTCAGTGTATCCAGTATACTTCCTCCAAACTGTAAGATAATCCCAAAGGATGAGGGAGTAAAACAATTAGGAGCAGGTGAGATCGTCCACTGCGTCCTTGCACGTAACGATACGAACGAGCCACACAGACTGGTGGCTGCTGCAGTTGGAACTGCCGTTCCTGTTAACGAAGAGAACTATGGATATATTTCCGAGCACCATTCATACGGGGAAGATAAAGAGACGGCGGGAGAATATGCTGAAGACCTTGCTGCAACAATGCTTGCAACCACTCTGGGAATCGAGTTCGATATTGATTCTGCCTGGCAAGACAGGGAGAATGTCTACAAGACAAGTGGTCATATAATAGACACAACCCATTACTGTCAGACAGCTCACGGAGATCCTGAAGGTAAATGGACAACGGTCGTGGCAGCACTGGTGTTCATTGAATGATTCAGGAAAAGTATATTTAAACAGATAAGTTTTTGAACTTTTCTTTTTTCTTTTTAAATTCGTGCCTCATATCAGCACAGGCTATCGTTTCAAATAGCTTTTTTTGATTGAAATCATTTCATACAATCAAAATATTTAATTGTTCGAAATTAAATTGATATAAATACTTTACTCCTAAACTATAAGTAGAAATAAATGTCATGTTACACCCTCATTGCTCAAAAAGAGTTCTATTAGGGTAGGTTTTTATAATAACAAATCGAAACCCTCTTATAGAATAACAAAATCGTTTATTCTAATTATACAAAAACCATATCAGGATATTCATACTGAGGTATTACCATTCGTGAAAAAAAAATAGAAGTACGAAATCTTGTTAAGATTTTTGGGAAACAACCCCAGAAAGCCCTTTCACTGGTAGAGAAGGGCATGTCAAAACAAGAGATCTTCGAAAAAACAAATCAGACAGTAGGTCTGTACAATGTTAACTTCGATGTCTATGATGGAGAGACTTTCGTACTCATGGGACTTTCGGGTTCCGGGAAGTCTACCCTTCTCCGATGTCTCAACAGACTTATATCGCCCACAGACGGGCACATACTCATCGATGGCGATGACATCGCAGCCATGAATACCGAAGAACTGCGCAATGTCCGCAGGAAAAAGATGACCATGGTATTCCAGAGCTTTGCCCTGCTGCCACATCGGACAGTTATAGACAACGTAGCTTTCGGACTTGAGATACAGGGTGTATCCAAAGATGAGCGTTATGCAAGTGCAGAGGATGCCATAAACAAAGTTGGACTTAAAGGACACGGGGAAAGTACCACATCTTCACTGAGTGGAGGTATGCAGCAGCGTGTGGGACTTGCAAGAGCACTTGCAACCGACCCGGACGTACTCCTTATGGACGAGGCCTTCAGTGCCCTTGATCCTCTGATCAGGACAGAGATGCAGGACGAGCTGCTGGCCCTTCAGGACAAGATGAA
The DNA here is from genome assembly GCA_002508635.1 of Methanolobus sp. UBA118. Lineage (GTDB taxonomy): Archaea > Halobacteriota > Methanosarcinia > Methanosarcinales > Methanosarcinaceae > Methanolobus. Next base: position 1,533 of record DACO01000051.1, read on the forward strand.
AAAGACCATTGTCTTCGTGTCCCACGACCTGGATGAGGCTCTGAAGCTCGGGGACAGGATCGCTATCATGAAGGATGGGTACATAGCCCAGATAGGAACTCCTGAAGAGATTCTTACAAACCCGGCTGACGACTATGTCTCCGAATTCGTTGCCGGTGTTGACCGTGCAAAGATCCTGACAGCAGACAATGTGATGAAGCGTCCCGAACCGGTCGTATCAATCAACTCCGAACTGACAGTTGCCGTTCAGTTGATGAAAAGGCATGGAATATCATCGATCTTTGTTGTAAATCCCGACAAGGTTCTGCAGGGAATAGTGCTTATAGACCATGCGGTAGCCGCAATGAAGCAAAAGAAAAAGATTGTTGATATAATGATCAAGGACTTCCCAAAACTGCAGCTGGATACTCCTGTAAAGGACATAATTCCAATAGTTGCTGAAAGTCAATATCCTCTTCCGGTTGTGGATGATGCCAATAAGCTCAGGGGAATAATTGTCCGTGGAAGTGTGCTTGGAGCACTGGCAATGACAGATGAAGAAGCAGAAGAGAAGATAGAGGAGGTTGCTCAGTAATGGTTTTACCGAATCTTCAGATCGGAGAAAGTGTTGAATCCGTCGTTTACTGGATCGATGATTATTTCGGTTTTCTACTTGACTTTTTCAGTAATTTCGTGGATATACTGATATCAGGACTCAGGGATGCACTGTTATTTCTGCCTCCACTGGCCTTTACAGTGATCGCAGCCTTGCTGGTATATTTCCTGGCAAAGCGTAAAGCAGCCCTTGCCATTGGAACTGCAGTGGGATTCCTGGTGATTGATTCCATGGGACTATGGGGACTTTCAATGGAGACACTGGCCCTTGTGCTTTCATCAGCGTTGATAGCACTCGCAATCGGAATACCTTTAGGTATCCTGGCTGCCAAGAATGAGGTCGTTTACCATATAACAAAACCGGTTCTTGATTTCATGCAGACCATGCCTTCATTTGTATACCTGATTCCTGCAGTAATATTCTTCGGACTGGGTAATGTACCCGGACTGGTTGCAACCGTTGTGTTTGCAATGCCTCCGACCATACGCCTGACAAACCTTGGTATAAGGCAGGTTCCTGTAGAACTTGTAGAGGTTTCCGACGCATTCGGAACCACCCCAATGCAGAAGCTTATGAAGGTTGAGCTACCCGTAGCCATTCCCACAATAATGGCCGGTGTGAACCAGTGTATCATGTTGTCCCTTTCAATGGTAGTTATTGCCGCCATGATCGGTGCACGCGGACTGGGATACCAGGTGCTCGTGGGTATCCAGAGGGTGGATATCGGACAGGGATTCGAGGCAGGTCTTGCTATTGTGATAATTGCCATAGTACTTGACAGGCTTACCCAAAACCTTACACCAAAAAAATAATCTTTAATTCAAATTAACAGACCATCTGGTCTTACATTATTTTAGCAGAGTTGTGATAAAATGAAAAGAACATTAAAAATCCTTGCAGTACTCGCCCTGACGGCTATGCTCGTCTTTGTGAGCGGATGTACTGACCAGACAGAAACAGGAGATACGGAAACAGATACCGTAGACGAGAACGTAGATAAAGAAGCTACAATAGGATATGTTCTCTGGGATGGCGAGATCGCCAGTACCAATGTAATGAAACTTGTCCTTGAGGAAGCAGGATATGACGTTGAGATCATCGCTGTTGATGCAGGTGCACTGTACCAGGGACTTGCTGACAGCCAGTTCGACTTTACAACATCCGCATGGCTTCCCCAGACCCAGCAGAACTACTGGGAACAATATGGAGATGACATTGACAGCGTTGCAGTAAACCTTGAGGACTGCCGTATCGGACTTGTTGTTCCTACATATGTGACCATTGACTCTATTGAGGAGCTCAATGATAATCAGGAACAGTTCAATGGTGAGATTATCGGTATCGATCCTGGTGCCGGTATTATGTCCACAACAGAGACTGCTATTGAGGAATACGACCTTGACTATAGCCTCGTATCCAGCAGTAGTGCAGGTATGACAGCTTCACTTACAAATTCAGTCGAAGACGAGGAATGGACAGTTGTAACCCTCTGGTCACCACACTGGGCATTCAACAAGTTCGACCTCAAATACCTTGAAGACCCACAGGGTGTATATGGTGAAGCAGACCATGTGGAAACCCTGGCAAGGCAGGGACTTGCAGAAGATGACCCTGAACTCTATGCTATCATAAGCAGGTTCGAGTGGACCCACGAGGACATCCAGTCCGTAATGGAAGACCTTGCTGACGGCGTGCCTGAAGAGGAAGCTGCCAGAACATGGGTAGAGAACAACCCTGATCAGGTGCAGTACTGGATCACCGGGGAAATGCCCGAAGATGCAGCAACAGAAAATACATCAACAGAGGAAATCGCTGAATAATTTCTCTGCCGGTCACCGTTTCTATATAAGATAACGGTGGCTGTAATTTATTTTTTTACATTACATTTAGACAAATTACTGGCCGTTCATTCCTGAAAACGGTTCAATCTTTAAAACTTCACCTTTTTCTCAGAATCAATCAGAAACGCTGTTGACTCCATTATTGAAAGCGTATATGACTGCTCCACTATATCGAAAGAGTTAAATAAAATATAGGAAATCAGTAGGCGCCTATAGAATATATAGAATATGTAGGAGAGTACGTTATGAAGAAAATACTGAGCATAATGTTAGTTTTCCTGATGATCGGACTTGTAGCCGTATCAGGATGCGCAGACACAACTGAAGAAGATGTAACCGAAGAAGAGCCTGCAGAAGATGCTGGTGAGGATGAAGTTACTGAAGACAATATGACAGACGAGAACATGACCGAGGAGGTTGTTGTAGATGAGAACGCCACCGAGGAAATGACTGATATGAATGTCACCGATGAGGAGACAAACGTAACCGAAGAAGAGATGACTGAAGAGGAAGTCGAAGAATAATTCTACCTTTTATCTGCCGCTATTCCTGTGGATTAGTGGCATTATCTCTTTTACAGACCTATTTCGTATCTGCTGGGTTTTTCCAGTACTTCAATCCTTTCCTCACATGACCTTTCCTCAGTAAAGTGCTCTGAGCATCATTCTTTTGCAAGCTCTAAGAATTCCTTTTCACCAAGACGGTATACTATCCACTCTTCGTGGGCTTCTGCACCCAGATTTTCATAGAATTTCCTTGCAGGATTCCAGTTAAGAACGCTCCAGTCCATCCTGCCACATCCCCGCTCTTTTGCAATCCTGGCACAGTAAGCCATTAAAGACCTGCCAACTCCCTGTTTCCTGTATTCGGGGTGAACATAGATGTCCTCTACATAAAGACCCGGCTTTCCCACAAAGGAAGAGAAATTATGGAAATACGTGACAAAACCGGCGGGCTCCTTGTTCACTTCTGCGATTGCAGCCTCGGCAAAGGGCTTCGGACCAAAGAGTGATTTCCTTATATCCTCCTCACTTGCAAGCACACTGTCACCCAGGTCTTCAAAATCAGCAATAGCTTTTATAAAATCCATAATAAGCGGAACATCTTCTTCATCTGTCGGCCTGATATTAACTGTTATATCATTGACATTCTTTGCCATTTTTGCACCCGGTTCTTTTTGTAAAACGTAGTATTGTATCGTTATATGGTCACTATCTGCATAATGAACAATCTTATTAAAGTATTGGCAGAATTAGTAAATATAGCATATATACAAAGCCGGGTAAGGGAGAAAAATAAGAAATGCAACTGTTCCTAAGACTTATTCTCAGTTTCATAGTCCTGCTAATGATAACAATCATTGTGACCGAGGCGCTTGCAGACAGGATTTTCTTCTCTCTTTTTGCGGGAATTCCGGCCGGTATCCTGAGTTTTATTGTCACATTTATTTTTCTGAGTAAACAAGATGAAGAATAAAAATAGGTTCCGAAGACAGATAAATAATATCTGGCATGAAAACCAGAGAACATATCAAGACTAATTGAATGAAGATGAAAACATGCCGGTAATGACAATATTATCATGCAAGATTTTACAGGATGAGATTATCCATCTGCTTGAGAACGATCCTCAGATAGATAGCGTTGTTGTCGTTAAAAATAACGAGGAGAAGGAGTTTGCTGCTAAAATGGATAATGTGGGTCTGGACTATGATCTAAAGGATCTGAACGATATTCCTCCAGTCAGCGAAAGAGATGATAGTAAATACACGGTAATGATCTATCTGGTTGAACTTGCACTTCATGAGTTCCCGAAAATACTCCGGGAAGAGATATACAAGCTTCTTGAAAAAGTCACTCCGTACTCAGATGGAATACTTCTCTTTTACGGACTGTGTGGCAATGTACTGGACAAGGTTGAAGAAGACTTCAGGGACCAGGAATCCACATGTCCTGTAAGGATACTCAGAGACGATAAGCGAATAGTTGATGACTGTGTTGGTGCAACCCTCGGTGGCTGTGATGAATACCTTAAAACCCTTAAAGAATTCAGTGACCAGGGAACTTTTCTTTTCACACCCATGTACGCCCATTCATGGAGAGAGATCATGAGGGTAGACCCGGAAAAACCTGAAAAGACATTGAAGATGCTCAAAAAAGTGAACGATATTACCGGATATAAGAGAGTGGCTAAGGTGCACACCAATCTGGGATACACCAGCGGATTCGATGAGAAGGTAGAGGAATTTGCCAGTATATTCGACTTCGAGATACTTGAGATCCAGGGCAACCAGGATGTATTTACAAACTGCTATTCTTCCATGAAAAAAGAAATGGGACTGACAGATACTTAGGCAAACTCATTCCGGTTAATTCACAGAATCTGAGAAAAATATATACATAATCTGAGCAGACTTAGTTTTATCTTAAATTAAAAAGGCAGAATCGGTTTCAGGACAACACAGTGTTTCTACCGGTTCATAGGGGGATAATATGAAAACAAAGGAAGAATTATTGAGTGAGGGAAATGAGATTGCAACCTTTGCAGCCGGTTGTTTCTGGGGAGTTGAAGCTACATTCAGAAAGGTAAAAGGTGTGAAGTATACACAGGTAGGATACACGGGTGGGGACTACGAAAATCCGGGTTACAGGGATGTATGCGGTGGTAAGACCGGTCATGCGGAAGCAGTTGAGGTTATATTTGACCCGGAGGAAGTGTCCTATGAAAAGCTTCTTGAGCTCTTCTGGGCCATGCATGACCCTACGACACTTAACCGGCAGGGTCCCGACATAGGCTCCCAGTACAGATCGGCAATCTTCTATCACAATGAAGAACAGAAAAACGCCGCCCTGGCATCCAAGATCAACCAGCAGAAATCCGGGGAGTTTAAGTCAGGAATCGTCACCGAGATAGTCCCGGCAGGAACATTCTATCGTGCAGAGGAATACCATCAGCAGTATTTCGAAAAGACCGGAAGAGGAGCTTGTGGGATATAACTAACAGGATAAAGTGATTTATCAGTCAATATCTTTAAGAAGACGAAAAGCCAGATACTAGCTTAAGTTCTATATAGAAGCTAATAACCCTGAGTTGGTGAAGATATGCAGGAATTCACACTGGAAGAAGTTGCCCAATATAATGGTAGAGACGGACAAAGAGCCTATGTTGTCTACTCCGGTAAAGTCTATGATGTAACAGACAGCGATTTCTGGGATGACGGAGAGCACATGGGACTCCATGAGGCAGGAGCGGACCTTACCGAAAGCCTGGATCTTGAGGCTCCCCATGAAGCAGAGTCACTTGATAGATATCCACTCGTAGGTGTTATCAAAAAATAAATATTCTGAATTCAATCTTTACTTTTCCGGATCACAGGGTTTTGCAGTTCAGATGCTAAACTAATAATTCAGCGGAAGCTCAAGAATAAACGAAGAACCTTTTCCGGGTTCGCTCTCAACCCTTATTTTGCCGCCATGCATCTCTATATACCTTTTAACTATAGCAAGACCCAGGCCGGTTCCCTCATATGATCTGTTCAGGGCGGAATCCACCTGTTTGAATGGCTCGAACAGATATTTCTGATCCTCAGAGGGAATACCGATTCCATCGTCTTTTATGATCATATGCAATCTGGTACCTGACACATGAGCAGATATGCCAATATTACCATCTTCCGGAGTGAACTTGACAGCATTACCTATGATGTTATAAAGTATCTGTTTGAATTTCAGCCTGTCAGCGTTTATAACAATACCTTCATCAGCTTCCACATTGATCCCAAGGTTTTTCTTATTACCAATAGGTATGAGTGACTTTAACACTTCATCCACAACATCGGACACCTTAAACTCTTCAATGTTCAGGCTGGTCATTCCTGCCTCGACCTTGGAAAGATCAAGAATGTCATTAATGATATCCAGTAAATGTCTGCCACTGCTGGATATATTTCCTATGTAGCGCTTCTCTTTATCAGTAAACCTTTCCTCATTTAGCTGCAGCATGTCCGAAAAACCGATTATCGCATTCAGAGGAGTACGGAGTTCATGACTCATATTGGCAAGGAATTCACTCTTTGACTGGTTGGATTCCTCAGCAGCGATCTTGGCCTTCACAAGAGTCTCTTCAACCTTCAATCTTACGGAAAGATCATAGAAACTTTCGATCAGGTACTCCTTCTCATGCATTTTGACCGAGACAACAGACTTGACTATGGGTAACTGTTCTCCGTCCCTTGTGAGGAGGATACGTTCCGATTTGTCTACTTTCTGATTAAGGTCTGCGATCGGGCATTTACCTTTGTCTGCAGGACATACGAAATTGTGACATAGATTGCCAATTATTTCCTCTTTAGGCAGACCGATGAGTCTTGCAGCAACCGGATTCACATCAACGATCTCTTTTGTGACCGCATCGATCATCATGATACCACTATCTACGTTATTGATAATAGTGGTCAGCCTTTCAAGAATCTCCTTCTCCATCGAATCCAAGTGTTTGCGTTCGGTGATATCACGGATTATAGCCACGGCATTCCAGCTTCCGTCGGAGAGCTTTATTGAAGAAAGTGACAGTTCGATTGGAAACTCAGTGCCATCTTTCCTCCTGGCTTCCAGCTCAAGGGTATGGCCAACTGCATTACCTTCACCAGTACATACAAATTTATCGAAGTTCTTCCTGAAGTCATTAAGATATCTTTCAGGTGACAACAGTGAGTGGATATCCCTGCCCACTACCTCACTTTCCTTATACCCGAAAATACGTGTTGCTGCCTGATTCCAGAAGATGGTCTTGCCTTTACTGTCGATCATGATCATTGCATCGTATGCGAATGTGGCTATCTTTGAGAACTTCTCTTCACTTACAAGGAGTTCTTTCTCGATCTTCTCACGAATCATAATCTGCTGTTTGAGTTCCTCCTCCCGCTGGATAACTTCAGTGATCTCATGGAGGATATGCATTCTTCCCGCAACATTCCCTTCCATCACAATCGGGAGAGAGTAAGTTTCAAATGATCTTCCATCTTTGAATTTCACCAGAGTTTTGCCTTTAAGGTCTGATCCTCTCATATCATTGATTTTGTCAAGAAGGTCTTCTTTGTTATCAACTAATTCAAGAAAATGAGCCAGCACTTTAGAGGCATCTCTTTCGAATTGTAATTCAACAGGCAGATCACACATCTGTATATAAGAAGAATTGATCAAAAGTACATGTTGCTCATTATCAACTATTATTATTCCATCTACTGTTGTTTCGATGGTCGAGTTCAATAGTAAGGAAGTATCTTCCAGTGAAGAGAGCATCCCGTTTATATTGTCGGCAAGCGTGCTAAGTTCATCATCACCGCCTATTTCCAGACGAGAACTTAAGTCACCCTGAGACCCGACTGCATTTACGCTCTCACCCAGAAGGTTCAGACGTGAAAACAGGTTTTTCTTTAATATCAATGAAATTACAAGAGCTACTATAAGGAAAATACCTATAACCAGATAGAAAATCGAATCCATAATACGAAGCCCGCTAGAATAAATATCCCTGTCCATCTGAGTACGCAGGATCAGAGCAGGGTTCCCGAAAACATCATACATTAAGCCATAACCGGACACAGTTTCGCTATTTTCAGAAACACTTACGGAATAATTATTGTTGGATACTTCAACTATGTCGTATTCGAGTCTGTCCGGCAGGTCGGTATTCCGGTAATATAGCAGCTCCACGGGAAGCAGGGTGTTTTCCTCTAAGGACATGATCATGGACTCATCAAGATACCTTCCCATGACCAGGGTACCTTTGATCGGTCCCTGTTTATTGGTCCCTGTCACCGGCCGGGAAGCAACTATCATTGGTGATGTTGAAGACATTACCAGACCTGATATGTTTGAATTTGTATCGGAATGCTCCAGAAGATAGCTTTCTGGCTGGAACATATTTACAAGACCTTGAGGAGGAGCGATACTTTCCTCTTCCTCCAGATCATAGAATTTACTATAGACAATGTTCCCGGAAGAGTCGAAAAAGAACATGAAATTTATGTCAAGCAGAGAAAAGGTTTCATCCGCAAGATTTGATTCAATATATTCTGAATTATTAGTTTCAATAAAACGGTATGTATCATCCCATGCAGCCCAATCATAGACAGTGGTGTCAAGATAGGAGATATCCGACTGTATAGCTCTCTCTATTCTTATGACATTGTCCTCCATTTCCTGTTCTTCTATTTGCTCATAGCCATCAAGCAACAAATGGTTGACAGTAGCAGTGATCATTAAGAGCATGATCAAAAAAGCCACACCAAGGGTGATCATTGTTTTATTATAAACCTTCATGGATCCACCACAGGATGTTTAAGTTGCCAAAATTAACTTGCGATAATAAGATTTTCTGAGTTTTGCGTTTTTAAGAGTCGATGCTGGCCGGGCAAGATTATTTTTCCGGGACGAATAAACCATGTAGCATATTATTTGATATAGGATATATATAAAAATATAGCATATATATTAACTTCCGCCATAATATACATGTCAGAAATTATATTCAAACCAGAGGAGCTAGGTTTATTTATAATAGCCTTGTATAGCATCAATCGAACAGGTGATATTTTTTGGTAAGGGTACTCGCTACAGGAACATTCGATCTGCTTCATCCGGGCCATATATTCTATCTCACTAAAGCAAAAGAGCTCGGGGATGAGCTGTACGTAATAGTTGCCAGAAAATCAATGGTCAAGCATAAGCCAAAGCCTGTCATCCCTGACGAACAACGGGTAAGTATGGTAGGCTCACTTGCTGTGGTTGACAAAGCTGTACCGGGAAGCGAGTCTGACATATTCGAGCCAATAAGAGAAATAAAACCTGATATCATCGCCATTGGATATGACCAGACGTTCGATATCGGAGAACTTCAAAAGCAACTTCGAGAGCGTGGACTCCATGCCCGGGTTGTGCGTGTAAAGGATTCCAGAACCTGTCCGCTATGCAGTACAGGAAAAATAATAAAAAAGATAATTGAACGTTGCGAACAGGAATCTCCTGAAAATGAATAAGCAATCAGGTGAGTGCGGATTCTATCCGCGAAAGTCCTTCTTTTATCCTTTCTTTTGATGCTGCATAGGATATCCTTATGAAATCCCTGCCACTCTCACCGAATGCAGAACCGGGAGTTACTGCAACATGTGCATCCACAAGCAGCTTTTCCGAAATCTCATCACCGTTGCCGAACTCGCTTACATCTGCAAATGCATAGAATGCACCACCTGGTGTCTGACACTTGATACCTATATCATTCAGGCCTTTCACCAGGATATCACGTCTTGCCTTGAACTTATTAACCATCTCAGTTACAGGTTCCTGCGGACCCTGCAAAGCTTCCAGACCTCCATATTGAACAAAGCTTGTTGCGCTGCTTACTGAATGGGACTGTATCTTTAGCATTCCCTGGAAGATATCCGGTCT
>DACO01000051.1:11730-13590 GCA_002508635.1 Methanolobus sp. UBA118
AGACTTATATGTTCCCTGTCATAGATTATCTTCTCATATATCTCATCGGACAAGACAAGAACATCATGATCAATGGCAATATCCGCAATATTCTTTAATGTATCTTTATCATATACAGCGCCTGTAGGATTGCCAGGGGTGTTGACCACGATTAAACGTGTTTTGTCAGTAATGTATTCCTCGAGGTCAAGTGGTTTGAAATCATTATGGGTGTCTGTGGGTACCCATACCGTATCAGCACCTGCGAATCTTATTGCCGAATTGTATGAGACCCATGCCGGATCAAAGAGAATAGCCTCGTCGCCATCGTCAAGTACGGTCATCATTATTTCGAAAATAGCCTGTTTCGCACCCGGTGTCACAAGTACGTCAGAACCATTTGCATCAAGTCCGTTCTCTGTCCTGAGTTTCTCTGCAATTGCATCCCTGAGTTGTGGAATTCCGGCAGATGGGGCATAGTGTGTCTCACCCCGGTACATAGCATCGGCAGCTGCATCACATATATGTTTGGGTGTATCAAAATCCGGCTCACCCAAACTGAAACTGATGACATCTGTGCCTTCTTGTCTTAATTTGTTAGCTATATTAGCAACTCTTATTGTCGCCGATTCTTCCACTCTTTTTAGCCTTGATGATGCCATGGAAATCCTAACCGGTTCGCTTTATATATAAACTTTTTCAGATTAAAGGCGCTGGACAAGTTTTACTGCAGCTTCCACGGCACGCTTTCCATAGTCAACACGCTCGTGTGCTTCCATTCTTGTCATACCAGGTCCTGCGATACCCAGGGTCACAGGCTTGTTGTACTCAAGAGAGAGGTCGGTGATTTTCCTTGCTGCATGCTGCACGACGATCTCGTCATGCTCGGTGGCTCCCTCGATCACTATACCAAGAGTTACCACTGCATCGATCTCATTGTTCTCACAGAGTTTCTTGATTGCCAGCGGCATATCATATACTCCCGGAACCAGTACCTTGTCTATAACTTCGGCTCCGAGGAACTTTGCATGTTCCTCACCCAGAAGTTCCATCTGGTATGTGAGGTCCCTGTTGAATTCGGCTATTACAAATCCCAATTTGATGGTCATATCGATCACTTTGATTTTTAAATAACAGATTTTATTCCGGATCAGACCCTGGCAGGTCCGACATCACTGAATCCCTGACGCTGTCCTGTTCCTGCCTCTTTGATCAGCTGCTCGGGTTTGAAAAGCATTTTGACAACATTAAGTGCATGTTCCCTGGAGCGCTGTTCCATCAAAAAAGCAAGTTCTTTTTCATCCTTACCTTCATCCTCATGTACAAATACCTCGATTATATGAGTATTTGTCATGAGCTGTGCCCGAATTATCCCGGTGGATGCCTCATGTGCACACATTCTGTCCTTGTCCTTGGAACCGGGCATGCCAAGGGCCATGACTATGTCGCATTTTTCCTCTTCGATAAGTTTTTTGGCTGCCACCGGGAGATCCTTGATCCCCGGCACGGTCCTGCGGATGATCTTAGCAGAAGCGTGCTTCTGTATCTCATCCACCGCAGCCTTACCCATATTAAAACGTGCGAAGGTCGTGTCCACAATTCCGATCACTGGCATGGTTTTCTCAAATCACCTGAAAAGTATTAAAGCAGGGTATCCAGCACATCGCTGGCAGCCTCAACACCTGCTCCAATATCAGATACAACGTTTCTCTTTTTAAGGACAACTTCAAGTTCCTGTATTGTGAGCATTATATCCTTTGGCTGCACGTTACCCATGCTGCCTATCCTGAATATCTTGCCACTGAGATGTGCCTGGCCACCGGCAATGGTGATGCCCCTTGCAATCATATCCTTCTTGATATCGTTACCTGAAACTCCTTC
>DACO01000090.1:0-259 GCA_002508635.1 Methanolobus sp. UBA118
AGCTCCTGACGGACAGGATCTCATCGAGCGCATGGAATCAAGAAATGCCACGCATATCCTTGATTATGGTGCCGGGCTTGGTCTGGGCAATCAGGAATATGAATTGGTGAATCTGGATGCTTGATGTACTTCAGAGTGAGTTCATATACCTCTGGTACTATTCCAGTGTCCTGTTCAACCAGATCGCAATATACTGGGTATTTGGTATTGTCCTGGGCTCGGTAATTTCCGTATTTGGCAAAGAGAAGATTCACAGCTT
>DACO01000090.1:513-3759 GCA_002508635.1 Methanolobus sp. UBA118
ATCCCCATTGCAGCTTCATTCTCTGAAAAAGGAATGAGAGATGACTGGCTGGCTGCATTCATGATGAGTTCCATATTGCTGAATCCCCAGTTGCTCATTTACAGTGCCGCTCTTGGGAAAACAGTTTTTTCCATACGTTTAGTTTTATCTATCATTTGTGGGATTCTAGCCGGTCTCTGCGTCGGCTTCTTTTTCCGGGAAAAGGGATTTTTTAATTTTTCAACGCTTGTACTACCGGCAAGCAGGGATACGGATCCTAATATGATGCTGCGCCTGCTAAAGAATATCTGGAGAAATATTAAGGCAACAGGTGGCTATTTTTTCCTTGGTATCTTGCTCTCGGCACTTTTCCAGCGTTATGTATCACCTGATGCATTTGCCAGCCTTTTCGGAAGCCAGCAGGGATTTGGAGTATTGCTGGCAGCAACCATAGGTGTACCTTTATATGTATGCGGAGGAGGAACAATTCCTTTGCTGCTGGAATGGTTACGACATGGTATGAGTTTGGGTGCAGCAGCAGCATTTATGATAACCGGACCTGCAACAAAAATCACAAATCTTGGTGCTGTGAAAATTGTTCTGGGTTCCCGGCAATTCAGTATCTATCTGGTATATACGATTGTGTTTGCCATCATAGCAGGGCTTTTTATAGATATTTCTCTGTAATATCTTATTATTGGAGCTATACATGGTGTTTAGAAAAATTGGTGTTCTTCTGGGTGAAAGGGAAAAAAAGTTCAAGATCAGAAAGATCGTGTTACACACATTCTTGCTTTTCCTTCTGTTTTGTGTGGGAATTATATTATTTATGAATATACACCCGGCTTTCGGCGGAAGTCCTACGACAGAACAAAAAGAAGTTTATCAACAATTGGATAATTATGTCGATGGAAAGTTCATTAATGAATTACCAACAAGTGTGTTTGTAAATCCCTCAGATGCCACATTAACTAACAATACTTCTGCTTCCAGAGACACAAACCGCGATCCTGCAGGCCCAATCCCTGTTTCTACTATTGACTGGAATCAAATAAATAATGAAAGCGATAGTTTGACATGGTTAGGGCACTCCGCTTTTCTGCTTAGTATTGATAACAAAAAGTTATTAATAGACCCCATCCTGAGCCCTGTTGCCTCTCCTGTTTCATTTGTGGGAATTGAAAGATATGAATACAGTGAAGATATCATGCTCAATATAATTGATGAAATGCCGCCAATTGATGCAGTTCTCATTACGCATGACCACTACGACCACCTGGATTACCAGTCTATTATAAAACTGAACAGTAAAGTATCGCATTTCTTTGTTCCTCTTGGATGTGGTGCTCATCTCACCCGATGGGGCATTCCGGAAGAAAAAATTACGGAGCTCAACTGGTGGGAAGAGGCAGAATATGAGGGCCTGACAGTTGCCCTGACACCGTCAAGACATGGTTCAGGAAGAGATCCATTCGGTATCGATACCACTCTCTGGGGCGGGTGGGTCATCCTGGGAAACAAAACCCGAGTGTATACCAGTGGAGATGGCGGATACGGTCCGCATTTTAAGGGAATAGGGGATCAATACGGACCTTTTGATATCACTTTGATGGAAGGTGCCCAATATGACCGGAGATGGTCGGATATCCATATGGTACCGGAACAATCAGTACAGGCAAATCTGGACGTAAATGGTGATACCATGATGTTGATGCACTGGGGAGCATTCACACTGGCTAATCATGCCTGGAATGAACCAATAGAGAGAGCGCTGGAAGAAGCAAACAGAAGAGACGTGAACATAATTGCTCCGAAGATCGGTGAGACAGTCATATTCGATTCAGAGTTGCAAACGCCTCCTGTTTCATGGTGGGATATCTGACCTGAGTCTAAGATTGGATTGAGATTTTTCAATCAAGAATTTCCCTCCTATTTTTTGTGTAATGCTTATGTTTATATACTAGCATTAACTATCATGCATATGACTGATTAGTCACTCGTAAGTATGCGTTACCTAGAATACTATATGGTTGAGCGTGTGACTGATTACTCAATCATAGTAATTATTGAGTACATATGACTTTTCAGACAAATAAACTTGAGGTGTTAATATGACTAATTCAAATGATCTAAGTGAAAGCGTAATCTTCCCTAAAGGAGAGGAGCTTCCTGAATTTTTAAGCAAGTATTTTACAGGTAAAGTGTGGGTTAGCATGCTTGTTGACAGGGATAATGAATTCAATTGTCCCATGGGCAATGTGACATTCGAGCCCGGCTGCATAAATAACTGGCACAAGCATCCTGGCGGGCAGATCCTGCTGGTGACAGGCGGACGCGGTTACTATCAGGAGGAAGGAAAGCGTGCACAGGAGCTTAAAGAGGGAGATGTTGTGAAAATAGCTCCGAATACAAAACACTGGCATGGAGCAGCGCACGACAGCTGGTTCGTACACCTTTCCGTTGAGACAAATGCCGATGCAGGTCCGGCAGAATGGCTGGAACCTGTAGCTGATGAAGAGTACAAAAAACTGGACTGAGTCTGGTTTAGAAGATAAAGAATTCGAATTGAAGTTAAAATTTCAAAGTAAATAAGAGGTACATAAATATGGCAGAAAATATTCAATCAAAAAGTTATGCTGGAAAAGATGAGTCAGGAAAGTTATCTCCCTGGTCTTTTGAGAGAAGACCTGTAGGCGACAATGACATTCTAATTGATATCAAATACTGTGGAATTTGTCATTCCGATATTCATCAGATAAAAGGACACTGGGGGCCACAACAATATCCACAGGTACCCGGGCATGAAATTGTAGGTATTGTCGCTGCTGTTGGAAAGAACGTAAAAAATTTCAAAGTAGGCGACCGTGCAGGAGTCGGGTGCATGGTTGACAGTTGTATGGACTGTGAAAGCTGCAACAATGGTGAAGAACATCATTGCGACAAGGGTGAAACTATAATGACATATGGTTATCCGGAGGAATCATCACCTACAGGTATAAGTCAGGGAGGATATTCCAATAACATCGTTGTCACCGAGCATTTTGCAATAAATATCCCGGATTCCATTAAACTTGAGGAAGCGGCTCCACTGTTGTGTGCCGGTATTACTACTTATTCACCTTTAATGAAAGCCAATATCAAAAAAGGAGATAAAGTAGGAGTTGTAGGAATTGGGGGACTGGGACACGTAGCTATTAAATTAGCAGTATCAAAAGGTGCCGAGGTTTATGCCTTTACAACCAGCGAAAGCAAAAGAGAGGATTGCCT
>DACO01000071.1:0-3355 GCA_002508635.1 Methanolobus sp. UBA118
TATACAACCATTTATTATTTCCTGAGCTTCTTTACTATCTTTCTCTGTTCGTTTTTTCATTCGAGTGCCTCAAAAGCTGTTTTCAGCACTCGGATTTCAATAATGGTTTATATCCCTTTTGTATGCAGGGTGAAAGTATTATTTAATAGTAATTTATTTTTGTGGTATGCAAAAAAACATTTTGCAAGCCTGCAAGATATGCTCATCTTCTGCCCCTAGTCCTTCTGTCCCGTATGTATACGACAACACCCTTACCGGAACCGTTCTGGGATTTCTTATCGATCTCGAAAAGATTTGTTGCCTCCACCAGATCTCCGAGTTTCTTGTAGCCGTAGTTCCTTGGATCAAAATCAGGACTGCGTTTGATGAGGTTTCCTCCGACTTCAGCCAGCAGGGCCCAGCCGTCATCGTTGGCCGAATCCTCCACGGCATTTCTCAGAAGGTTAACAAGCCTTGAATCTCCCTTGAGTTCATTGGTGCTCCATTTGCCTGTAGGTGAGGATATAGTATCTTCAACCTCGTCATCTTCCTTTCTCAGGTTCTCGGTATAGATGAACTTGTCACAGGCTGAGATAAAGGCCACAGGGGTCTTTTTTTCCCCGAATCCATAGACCGTGAGGCCGGCTTCTCTAATCCTCTGGGACAGGCGGGTAAAATCACTGTCGCTGGATACGATACAGAAACCGTCAAGTTTCTCGGTGTAGAGCAGGTCCATGGCATCGATTATTAGTGCACTGTCCGTTGCATTCTTGCCGCTGGTATAGGCAAACTGCTGTATCGGCTGAATAGAATGCTCAAGCAGGGTATGCTTCCATGGTGTAAGGTTTGGAGTGGTCCAGTCACCGTAGATCCGTCTTACACTGGCAATACCGTAGATTGCTATCTCATCCATAAGTCCCTCTATTATGGAGGGTTGGGCATTATCAGCGTCGATCAGCACAGCCAGTTTATCATCTTTTTCATTTTCATCCATTTTTTTGCACCATATCTGCATTCCGGTATACACAGCTAACTAATTAATATTGTCTGCATATTTTTATATTTATTCTCTTTTAAGTCATGTTTTAACACATACGCAAATGGCTGACCGGTGGACTGTCTGTATTTTTAATAGCCGGGTTGAACTCAGGTAGCTGTTTTCATGAGTCTGTGCAGTCATCTGAGCAGTAAATGTTATTTTTTCTGAACTACCGACTACCGGGAATATGCTATACTAAAAGTTTTCAAGGTGCTGCATATCCTGTATGTGAATTGCATCCTTCTTATAAAATTCAAAGAACTCACTGCCCCATGCAAGTGCACCGGGGGTTCGGGACAGAAGAAGCCTGTTCTCGAAGGTTCCATCCTTTTTTGACATGAAAAGAAAAAGACCATCGTCATTCAGTGCAAAGGCCGGAAAGCGTATTTCTCTATTATATATGAAGAATTTAATTTGTCCGCTTTCCATTGTCTCACAGAGTTTTTCATAATTTTCTGTTCTGAATTTATTCAGTATTTTCTGAGTGGTGACGAATTCCATGTCTATGTCCGTCTTTGATAATTCATGCAACACTTCCATGGAATCAGGATACATGATGCTGGTAACTATTATGGACTTCTTTGTTCTTCGGAGTCCCTCGTCAAATACCCTGTTCATTTCGAATATCTCTGGCAGCTCCGGTTCAAGTATGGTATAATTCCCGATCTCATCAACTCTTTTCAGCAGCTCAGTTGGCATAAAATCGATATTGTAGCTTCCCCAGTATTCCATATCCTTATCAAAGAAATTAACCATACTCAGCAGAGGTAATGTCTTGCTAATAAGCAACTCACCAATTGTGGTAAGCTCACACACCCCATCGTCTTTTATCAGGAGATGCTTTTCCTCCATGAGCTTGATCTGTGGTAGAAGTGCCGATCGTTTTGTTTTAAGAGTCTCCAGTATGGTTTCCATATCTCGGGGACCATCACTCAAAAAAATCATGACTCTCTTTCTTTTTTCTGAATTAAGAATGGTCTCAATAAGAGAAAGGCTGACAGGCTCACCTCCTTTGATCATTGTACTGGCAATTGTTTTTTATAATCTGATAAAAGAGATTATCCTGTTCCACTTAAACTTTTCGAATTTCTGTTGTTATCTTATGTGCAGGCGATCTGCAGCCTGATTCGCCACTTTCAACGACCCGGTGACAAAAAAATAATTAATATTCCCAGTACACCTGAGCACTTTTGACCACGCCGACACTTTTGAAGAATCCCCGCAGACGTGGATTGTCTTTTCTGAGTTCATAGAACTGATAATCCGGAGTTTCGGTATAATATATTGATACGATACCGTATTCTTTGCCTTCTTCTATATAAGCAACCTTATCGTAACTATCAAGTTCTCCGAGTGCTGACTGTGAACCTGTACAATCAATGAATGTCAGTCCCTTATCACTTGTCTGGAATGCATTAATGGCGTGTCCCTTTTCCAGGTCGTAGAAATCAATCGAGACATATGCGGCACGTATGCCTGCCTGCTCCGCATTGTTATGCAACCTTTCTGCATAATCCACACAATCGAAGACATTGCTCTGGTAGAGTATCCTGTCAGTATCGTCTTCCTTCAGAAAGGCCATCAGCTCATCCCAGGTAGGGTCCTGGGCTGATTTGTTGTTTATCAGCTCCACAGGTTCACCGGATGCCTTGTAGGAGAGCACCCTGGGTTTCATACTTATGGAATTCTCATCGTACTCGAATGCGAATACAAAGTTTATGTATGCTAATATTATCAAAAAAATCAATGAAATGCCGGCTAATTTCCGGTACGTAATGTTACGTTTTGCTAAGCTTTTCATTTGTTTTTCACTAAAGGATGAATGTACGTTTGAGTATATATATTTTGCAATATATAATATTTTCAAAAGCTGATGGCTCAATTCCATGAAAAGGAAGTTCGGTTCATATTAATAGATTCTGAATCTTGACTATTGGAACCGACTTAAGACGTATGCATCTGAGGACTGGTTAAGGTTAAACGGAGGAAAACGAAGTCAAACACACCTCATACGCTGACCTTCAATTAAACTTATGTATTTGTTATTGTATCTATGAAAGTAACGATGCCAGAATTTGTCACGTTTTGCCGCAATGTGTTTATACCCGTTACCAATGTTTGCAGAAATAACTGCGGATATTGCACTTTCAGACGTAGTCCTGATGATCCGGAAGCAAAACTTATGACACCGGACGAGATCCTTCCGATACTGGAAAAAGGCAAGGATGCCGGCTGTACGGAAGTTCTTTACACACTGGGTGAGTATGGTGAGGAACTGCCGGAGTATCAACAATGGCTTGCAGATATGGGCTATGGGTCTACTGTTGAGTATCTTGC
>DACO01000071.1:3712-4620 GCA_002508635.1 Methanolobus sp. UBA118
GAACTTGATGCACATGTCTCCAGTCCGGGAAAGGAACCTTCCGGCAGGATAAAAACGATAAAATACGCGGGAGAACTGGAAATTCCCTTCACAACAGGTTTGCTTGTTGGTATCGGGGAAACACTGGATGACCGGATCAACTCACTTCAGCTGATTGCTGAGCTGCATGAGGAATACGGGCATATACAGGAAGTCATAATACAGAACTTTACACCAAAACCCGGCACTCCGATGGCTGACTGTCCGCCCCCCACAGACGAGGAGATGATGCAGACAGTTCTGATCGCCAGGGAAATACTTCCCGAAGATGTGACAATACAGGTTGCACCAAACCTTGTGGACCCCTATGTTCTCATACAGTGCGGAGCCACAGATCTTGGTGGCATATCACCTGTAACCGTGGACTGGATAAATCCTGAGGCTCAGTGGCCAAGTGCTGAAAAGCTCAGAGAGATGCTCAGGGATATACCTCTTAAGGAGAGGTTGCCGATATATCCTCAGTATCTGAAAAAGGGCTGGTACAGTGACCCGATAAAGGACCTTGTCCTGTCCCTC
Source organism: Methanolobus sp. UBA118 (assembly GCA_002508635.1). Taxonomy (GTDB): domain Archaea; phylum Halobacteriota; class Methanosarcinia; order Methanosarcinales; family Methanosarcinaceae; genus Methanolobus. The sequence continues at coordinate 4,268 of DACO01000071.1, forward strand.
TCTGATGAGGAAGGTTACAGAAAGGAATTTGTTTAATACTGAATAAAGTCGGTTTTGCCGGATATATGAATACCGCTGGAGAAAGAAATGAAAGCTACTATCAGTGACGACGTTATCGAAAATGCGTTTGCGGGCGAGACAACAAAGGAAGATGCGCTCTCATTGCTTCAGGCCCACCCGTTCGAACTTTTTGAGCTTGCCGACAGGTTAAGATATGAATCCGTGGGCGATGTAGTAACATACATTATCAATCGTAATATCAACTTTACCAATAAATGCATAGGCAATTGCGGCTTCTGTGCCTTCAAGCACAATTCTGACAGCTACATTCTCAATATCGAGCAGATACTGGA
>DACO01000141.1 GCA_002508635.1 Methanolobus sp. UBA118
GATATCCAGAAGGATAACAGGATAACAATAGCTTCAGCTACATTTGATATAACGGTAAGAAATGCAGATTAGAGTCCTGTATCTTGCATGGAAGCTGAGTTTATCAGGATAACAGCTTCCATGCATCTTTAATATGCATTGCATTCATGCCCAGCTCCTGGGGAGGGATTACATCGTTTTCAATCGTATCCCCAAGACTCAATACCTCATGAGGTTCGAGCTCCAGACGTTCCAGAGCATGTTTGAATAGCCGGTGATCCGGTTTCTTGTAACCCATGTCCGAGGAGAATATCACAAAGTCAAAATGGTCGTACAATCCCAGAAAACGCAACTCCTGTTCTGAAAAGACACGCTGTCCGTTGGAAACCACGCACATGGGCATGTAGAAATGTTTGACTATAACAGCAACACTCTGCTGGAATATCTCAAGCCTGCGCAATGAAGCCGAGCGAAACACCCTGGAAGCTTCAATACCAAGGTTCAGGGAATTGATATCCCATATGGAATTCTCCTCGCATATCCCGGCAAATATCTTTTCTATTTTTATCTCGGGACATGTTTCCTCTGAAGCTTCCATTTTAGCCTTTACCCTGTCGAAATAAGTTTCTTTTAGAACATCCGGATCTATCTTTACACCATGATACTGAAGCCACTTGCTTAGCATATCGTGCGTATAGTGACTTTGTTCATCAGTTCTGATATCAATGAGTGTCCCATAGCAATCAAAGATCATCCCCTTTATCTGATGCTTCTCAAACATGCTTCCGCCTCCCTTAAAAGATAGTGATGGTGTGGAGTATTCCTGTGCAGACGTGCAATCCTCAACAGCCCTATGCTCATAAAGAACGGCAATGCCTGAGTTATCCTGAAAAATTCCTCCTCATGCGTACTGTACTGCCACAGGAAATGACCGATATAGGGCTCGGCTTTGTAACCTGAACCACAGTTCAGCCTGAAGTAATTTTTCAGTTCGGCACAGAGTGTCCCCAGATCCCTTACATTATTGGCATGGTGCCAGGAGCTTTCAAGGTCAAGGGCGTAAGGGGTTCCATTATTGAAAATGTAATTCAGGGGTGAAGTATCCCGGTGTATCATACACCCATGTTCCCGGTCGAGTACAGGACTGTACCACCATTTTCCTATCAGCTCGTTGAAAGAATCCCTTTTATAAGTATCCAATGAAAGCTGGCCAAGTGTATGATGGAAATTGGCAAATTCCTTTTCTTTATCGTACTCACATTTTGTATTGTCATGCAGCCTTCGAAGCATCCTTGCAAGCGAGCTAAGCCTGTCAAACAGTTGGTAATTATGTTTCAGATACCACATCAGGGGCTTCCCGTTTATGTGCTCGGTCACAAGTGCACAGCTGAACTCTTCGTTTATAGCAACAGGTTCGGCTACATTGATCAAAGAACCGGCCTTTTTCAGATTACTGTACTCGTTAAGTGCTGCATCCCAGGCATTGTATTCTCTGTTATTGCCACAGGCCTCTGCAAAGAACTTGACAATAACGCTGTATTCCTCTCCCCTGAAACTATATCTGCAGACCGTATGTGAAGAGGGATCATATTTGTAGACGTCCGTCTCACACTCCTTGTTGCTAATCCTGTCCCCGAGTATCTCCACGAGCCAATCCCGGAAAACATCCCCTGGACCCAATGTATTAACATAATACTGCAATACAGCTCACACCCTGACCACTCTATATGATACACCAGTATACCTATGTGTATCTATCGAATTCCTTTTTCAATATATAGTTTACAGGTTTAAGGATGCACTGCTGACAATGAGCTTCTGCATTTGAGAAAACAGGATAATAACTGTCGGAGGAAAAAATAGTTCAGTATCAGAATCTGGTAAAATCATAAAAGAGAGAGGCCCTGTCATAATTGACAGGGTATGTTGATCAGCAGATATCTTAGGGCTGTGTCAGTCCATAACCGGACATCACACATATGGCACTGAGCAATGTCCAGATAATGAACCACAGGGTATTGCTGAGCTTTGGAATGATCTCACTTACAGGATTACTGCTTTCAGGTTCCTCCACCGGAATAGTTACAGGAGCCTCAGGTTCCTCTTCAACTGCATCCACAGCCATGTAGGCTCTTTCATTGTCATCGGATTCGGACTCTGTTTGCGCTTCTTCAGCTACAAAAGAACCACCTGAGCCTCCATTCGAACTTCTTCCGTTATCTGATGACCCCGGACTGTCACCGGAGGAATCGGAACCGTCATCTGAATCCCCCGAATCGCTGCTATCATCCGATGAATCTGATCCGCCATCTTCCTGATCATCGGACCCATTATCCTCAGAGGACGAATCATCATCAGAAGATTCATCATCTTCGTTTGATGAATCAGAATTATTATCGTTGTCGGACGAAGAGTCGTCGTCAGAGGAGTCAGAATCATCCCCGTCACCGGATGATGAGTCATCGTCTGCAGGATCGGAATTATCTTCGCCATCTGATGAATCATCGCCACCCGATGAACCGGAGTCATCATCAGAGGATGAATCGTTGTCTTCCGAATCCTCGGGATCGCCGTTTTCAGAGGAGTCATCATCGCTTGAAGAGTCCGAGTTATCATCATCAGAGGAATCCGAGTCATTGTCCCCGGATGAAGAATCGTCGTCAGAGGAGTCAGAATCATCACCTTCATTGTTTGAGCCATCATCCGCAGGTGAACCACTTTCATCCTCGCAGGCCCGGATCTCGTATGTGAAGTAGGTCGCCCAGTTCTTTCCCGGGAAGCTGCTGCCTTCTGCCCAGGCACCCTCATCGGTGCTGCTGTTATTAGTTTCATCTCTGATAGCTGCATGGGCAGCAATGTAGAGTGTACCGTTCTCAGCAGGCAGTGGTATCATATATTCGGTCATGTTGGTCCCGTTCTGAAGACTATCGTTGCCGTATGCAAAATGACCTGGAATGGGATTTCCACTCTTTGTCATGGGGATGCCATCAAGTGAATCTGCCACAGCCAGATGGGTTTCCAGAATAGACCAGTTGGCATTGGTTCTGTAAGTAATGTTTACGTAATCGCAGTCATTTGAAACTGTTACCGTTCCTGCTTCGATATCCTGACCCGCATACAGTGTTTTGACCACTGACGAATTGTTAGCTTCAGCAGAAGCAACACCCGGAATGCTGAAGACCAGAATAATAAAAGCCATTATGATTATATTTTTCAGATCGCCCATAATTCCACCTTTTATATTTTGAAAGTGCAGAGACAGGTATTTGACTACCCTCACTCCATTTTTGTTCTATAATTAATAGTGCTCAATAATATAATATTTAAATATATCTATACTTAAATATATCATAATTAGATAATAATGAGAATTACGTTTTACATATCAAATTAATAAATTAAAACAGTATGATACTACATTATTTCAGAATCATTTACCAGAAAATCATGCATGTCAAAACCAATTTAAAGTGAAAATCAAAATTAATTAAAATCAAAAGAGCCAGGCCTGAGATATGCAGGCAAGGCCCATATTTGCGGTAAGACTATGCCACTATAAATTCTACCGGATTTTTCTCGCAAGGTATCCTGCCAGAACCAGGAAAACCATCGCCAAAACAATACCAAATCCCGGTGCCTGGGCCTCAGTTCCGCTTTCTACTGTGATCATCGCAGAATCAGTTACCGGAG
>DACO01000177.1 GCA_002508635.1 Methanolobus sp. UBA118
GCTCCAAAGGATGTTGACGAAGCTATAGAAGAGACATTGCAGAGAACCGGAAGGTTCTGTAATTGCCAACGCAATTACCTTTTGTTGATTGACAGAGACGGTAATTCTTTTCATATGACCCATCACTGGAACAGTAGCAACTACACAAACAAAAAAACAATGTTTGAGAACCTAAATCTGTCCAGTACACCATGGATTGCAGAAAAGATACGTAAAAAGCAGATACTCACAATCCCTAAAGCAGATTCACTACCAGATGAGGCATCAAGAGAAAAGGGCATTATGAAAAACCGGGACATTGGTTCACTTATTGTTGTCCCGATAGAGCTTGATGAAAAGGTAACAGGCATCATAGGAATCGAGAATCCCGATCTCCCGGAGGATCGCAGTGACCAGTGGAAGCAGACACTGAAAATCCTCTCGGAGCTTGTGGGAATGGCAATGCAGCACAAATCATTCCTGAACGACCTCAGCCTGTTTAAGAATCTCATTGATGAGTCAAATGATCTTATCTTCGTGATAGATTCTGAAAAAGGAACCATTGTCGATGTGAACGAAACTGCCTGCAGGGAACTTGGATATTCTAAAGACGAGTTTATGGAATTTACAGGAGACAGGAGCGAGCAGATATTCGGGAGTCGATTCTGGGAGAAGGACATACAGGACATATGCGGGAACAGATTCCTTGATCTTGACAAAACTATCAGCAAAAAAGATGGCAAAGTCATTCCTGTAGAGATCAATGTAACTTTCACAGATCATGAAAATAACAGTTATGCACTTGCAATCGTACGTGATGTGACAAAACGAAAGGAAGTCGAGGAAATCCTGAAAAAGACCCAGGAAAGAGTGGAGCTCGCACTCAGGGGTGCTGACCTTGGTATGTGGGACTGGAACATACATACTAACGAATTGGTATATAATTACAGATGGGCGGAAATGCTTGGCTATGAGGCAAGTGACATCAAACCTAATTTTGATTCCTGGATGAATATGATACACTATGAAGACCTGCCATCTGTAAAGAATGAGATCGAACTTCACTTAAATGACAGAACTCACTTCTTTGAATCAGAGTTCAGGATGCAGAACAAAAGCAAGAACTGGCAGTGGATACTCAGCCGAGGCAAAGTCGTGGAGTGGACCGATGACTGTAAGCCCTCCAGACTTGCAGGCACCACCATGGACACTAGTGAGAGAAAAAAATTCGAAGAAGAGCTTCGACATTCCAATGAACTCAAAGACCTCTTCACGGACATTATGAGACATGACCTGTTGAACCCCGCCGGTAATGTAAAAGGATTCACGGATATTCTAATGGAAATAGAGGATGATGGGAAAAAGAAGAGCATGGTGACCAGCATAAAGCGCAACAACGATAAGTTGATCGAAATGATCGAGATCGCTGCCAGGTTCGCCAAGCTCGAATCCACCGAGGACATCCTGCTTGAGAGAATGGAGATAGGCGTAATCCTCAGAAATGTCATCGAGCAGTTCAAGCATAAGCTCGAAGACAGGGATATGACACTTGATCTGAGAGCAAAGGGAACTTATTATTCCATGCTTAATCCGATAGTCGAGGAGATATTTGCCAATTTTATCTCCAATGCAATCAAGTATAGCCCCGAAGGCACACCCATAATAGTTGATGTCGTGGACAACAACTACTACTGGAAAGTGGAAGTAACCGACTCCGGAGAGGGTATACCGGATGATGTAAAGGAGCTTGTTTTCGATCGTTTCAAACGTGTCAATAAAAAAGGCGTCAAGGGAACAGGACTGGGACTTGCCATAGTCAAAAGAATTGCCGAGATCGTTGAAGCTGAAGTTGGTGTGGAGGACAATCCTGAGGGACAGGGAAGCAGGTTCTGGGTCAAATTAAAGAAATGTGCGGATTTCACAGACCAGTACGTACCTGAAAATATTGTTTCTGAAGAAAGTGTAACCCCAACATCTTTAAGTCAGATGCCTACCATGAGGCCATAATTCTGATAGATAAGAGGCATTTTTATGGAACTGGATGAGCTTGTTATTACAAGGGCTATAGTTGAGGAGTATTCAAAAACCTTTCTTGACTATACGGATGTTGATGTAGCACTTGTCGGCGGAGGACCTGCAAACCTGGTTGCTGCCAAGTACCTCGCTGATGCGGGAGTTAAAACTGTTATATATGAGAAGAAGCTCTCGATTGGCGGAGGGATGTGGGGCGGAGGAATGATGTTCCCGCGTATCGTGGTTCAGGAAGATGCAAAGCATATTCTGGATGATTTTGATATAAACTACCATGAGTACGAAAAGGGATACTATGTTGCAAACTCAATTGAATCCGTAGGAAGGCTCATAACAGGAGCCACATCCGCAGGTGCTGAGATTTTCAATCTTGTAGATGTGGAAGATGTCATGATCCGTGAGAATGATGCGGTATGTGGCCTGGTGATTAACTGGGGACCTGTATCCATGAACAGACTTCATGTGGATCCTCTTTCCATTCGTGCAAAGGTGGTCATTGACGGTACAGGACATGATGCAGCGGTTTGCAGCACAGTCCAGCGCAAGGTGCCAGGCGCACAACTGGGCGAGCTTGGTGTAGTAGGTGAGAAACCCATGTGGGCCGAAGTGGGAGAGCGCATACTCATGGAGACCACAAAGGAAGTATATCCCGGGCTTATCGTCACCGGAATGGCAGCAAACGCAGTTGCAGGCGCCCCGAGAATGGGACCTATATTCGGAGGCATGATGCTCTCCGGAAAGAAAGCTGCGGAAATTGCAATTGAAAAGCTTGGAAAGT
>DACO01000013.1:0-218 GCA_002508635.1 Methanolobus sp. UBA118
TACGCCTGTATTCTCATAAGAAATGGTGTTACCCTTGTAGTTATTCTCTACATTTTTACTTGCTATACGAACTGCACCGCCGTAAACCATTTCAGTTGTGTTTGCAGAGGAATTCCAGATCTGTAGATCAATGATCATCTTATTGCCCTCGACTACAGACAAAGCTCCTCCGTACATTTTCATTTCAACCGACTGGGACGGAGCGTTCCCAAATACTA
>DACO01000013.1:438-5425 GCA_002508635.1 Methanolobus sp. UBA118
GAGCGTTCCCAAATACTACTTTATTCATATTCAGAGACATCACTTCAAAACTCTGCCTGATATTCTCGGTATGTTGAACTTCTTGCATGTTCTCCATCATGGGTACACCAGCTACAACAATTATTCCAGTTGCAAGAAGTATGACACCTAAAATGATGGTGTAGTCAACCATTTCTGATACTGCATCATCTGATCTGATAAAATTTCCTTTCATGCAACTTATCCCTGCGATTAGTCAATTTTAATCATGTTTGAGGCTGGATCATAGTGTAAAATGAATTCATTGGAGCCGCTATATAATCTCACGGACTCAACTTCTGTCTCATGCACTGTATAGGGTACTTTGACCCGTGTGGCATACTTTCCATGAGACTCGAAAATAATCTCGTTTGTCTGATTGGATAATTCAACTGAATATTGCTGACCTGCAATTTCATCAGGAAGCGGCAATATGAAGTAAAAACTGCCAATTTCTCCCCCTGAGTTTCTGGTGATCTGTACAGCAGTATCAATGTTTGATATCTGCAATGCCATGTCATTACCATGTATCTCAAACTCATCACGCATGACAGTCTGTTCAGCCCGGTCCATCATTGTGTAAAAGGAACTGATCACGACTACCATGGTTATTATTGTTATAGATAAGGTTAATATGAAGCCCACTGAAATGGATACTGCTCTCTCATCTTCTCTAAGTTGTCGGATCATATATGCCCCTTCGGTAACGTAATAGGTATAGTAGAATTGATCTCAAGGTGGCCGTTCTTATTCAGTTTCATAGTACTATTAACAATATGGACCCTTTCTATGTGGAAGTCATTGCCGTTTACAAGTTTTCCAGCTATCCGAAATGTTCCCATTGAATGACTGCCATTTATGAACTTTATGGTGTAGGTCTGGCCTGCAGTGTTATCTAAAAAACGGAATTGATTTTCAGTTATATTTATAAAGCCACTAGCACTGGTATAATTTCCAATCGATGTTGTCTGATTAGAAACGCTGATAGTTATAGTTCCACTTGAATTATACACACTTGCTGACCACTGTTTACTTCCTGAATGGTTATTAACCTCAATAACGAACTTGTTTGATTCATTTCCTAAGGACGATACATTTAGTTTGTCTAGCAAGAATGAATCAGTACTATTAACTCTCTCAATGACAACCCAGTCATCATTACCATCTGCAAGACCATTTTCAGTAAAATAAGCATCCTGTAATGTGTCATTTTCAAGCGAAAAAATAAATCCTGACAGGGAATAACTCCTTACCATCTTTTCTGAGTAGTTTTCCATGTAAGCATTGAATATCACACTATTATTCCCATAATTCGAGCCATTATAGGCTTTTTCATAAGCCTCGGTGGTGGTCTGTACTACATTGGAATAATCAAAAACGTTTGTCTCGATACTTGACTCTGAGGCTGTGTTACTTGCATAGACAATGTTGTTAAGCATGACTGTTAGGACTACGATGCCGATTCCTATGATAAAAGCGGCAATCAGTATAATCTGCCCAGATTCGTCCATTTTTTTCATGTTAGCACCTTTTTTACATTCGCCACAAAGTCATCTTTACGTCAATAAGATTATAGAAATCAGTACTAGTATCAGCATCATATATGCCAGTTTCAGATCTGAATAACGGGATATCCTGTATGTCTGAATTTGACAGCAAAACTCTCCTGGATACTATGACGGCATTGTCTGATGGCTCACCATTGTAAATGTATGGCAGGGTTGTAGTGGTCCCTCCATCATTAATGATACAGAATTCGACATTGTGAGCAATGCCTTTGGGTACTATAACAGCTTTTAATAAGTCAGAAGTCGAACTATTCAGTAGAATATTATTGTTTTGAGATACATATTCAGTAGAATTCCATGTATACTTCTCTCCATCCCAATTTAATATGTCTTCTTTAAGGCTGGAATTCTGTCCTGATTTAGAATGATCAAGTACAGTCAGCATATCCTGTCCCAAAATCTGAAGTTGTGCTTCAATGTGGGCATTTGCAGTTGAGGATGTAAGGGGAGTAAGCGAAGTGGCCTGAACGGTAAATACAATAACTCCGATTACAATTATAAGTGCCATGAGAGATTCAAGGGTGTGTAATTGTGCTCTGGAATCTTGTGTGATATCTCCCGGGTATTTTTTATTTCTTATATTACCACACCCTTACAGACAACAATGACCGACTCTCATAACCAGTATTTTCGTTTTGTACTATGACAATCCTTTTTGTCTGACCAATGTTTCCCTGAATTGGCAACTGTTTGCCAGTAGAATAATCGATATTTCCTGTTGTAATGTTTTGCAGGGTAATATTGAATTCATATCTTAGGTAAGAGCTATTCAAGCCATAGTAATCAATAGTACTTTCATAGTCGTTATTTGAAATGTTGAAAAAGTCAGTAACTTTTGTACCATTGAGCAGGTTTGGGGTGCCAGGATCTGCTGCACTCATATTCTGCTCTACTAAGTTTGTTGATATCCTGTCGGCTATCAGTGTGACTTCATCAGAATTGGATTGAAAAGGAGTAAAAAGCCCTGCTGTGTAGGAGAATACGAATATTATACTGACCAGGAAAATAGCAATACTGATCAGATAATCTATATGCATTTGGGCTTTGTTATCCATAAGTACCTAATATTATTAATATATTAATTATATAAAAATATAATTGTGATAATTTAATAAGTCTGTTTTTATTATGTTATTATTCTAAGTTAGTGTGGCTGAAAGATCGTTCCTGCTCACATGCAGGTATGTGATACTGCCCGGCATTCCATCGTAATATAGTGTAAGGGTGGATTCATCATAATCTACAGGGTCTGAATTTCCAGGTGAATGAATGTTGAAAATCACAGATCCATCCTCTGTAATAAGTTTCATGTAATGCTGGGTTAGATTGAAAAGGGGTAACTCATCTCCAGAGGTATAATTTACATTTTCCCATGAAAAGTCATCATTGCTTTCATCGTATGTCAGATTCAATGATGTAGATAGTAAGTCCACCGTGGATTCTGCATCTTCTTTCTCACCGCTGATGTAAAATACGTCCGTAGCTCCTCCGGTCCATGATTCGATCCCTCCTCCTGATGCAGTATCTTCATACAAGAGATCTATTGTGAGTTGATCATGTCCTTTACGTTTTTGGAGTTTGTATGTAAGGGTTTTTGCTCCTGCTGTAGCAATTAATTCATAGTTTAAAGAATTAAGCTCCTGATTCGATCGTGCCCCGAGATCAAAAGAAAAATCCCATATTGGGTCGTTTGAATATGGATTTACTTTTCCAACTTTAAAAGCTGTTTTTAGTTTGTCTTTTCCCATTGCAGGAATTACTTCAAGCTCTACAACTGCAGTCTTATTTGCATCATCCTTCTCAGCACTTGCATATGCCAGGGAATTCGCATAGTCTGCCCATGCGTTATAAAATTCACTTTTTATGTAAATAAGTACTTTATCTGAATTCAGGGGATTTATCCTTCTGGTATCTGCCGAAGGATTTGGGTACATTACAACAGGCATGTTGTTGGAACTAACTGTTACATCAACATCGGCTGTTCCACTTGACACATCTGTTCCACTTACCTTCATTATTGGTAATGTAAGTGTTTCACCATTATAGTGAAACTCCGGTGGAGATATCATTACTGCTTTGCCGTTGGGATATTTAGACCAGACTCCCCCTCCTTCGTAACCGATTATCCTGCCTTCTTTGGTATAGGTGATACTACCCATGGAAGCGTTGAATTCGTTCATCCCGCTTTGATTAAGGTGTGGTTCCCATCCTCTCCATCTATTCCTGTTCTTTTTAAATGTATCATTGTACCATGTGGCATTCATGTCAACGCAGATTATTACTACCTGGCTTTCGTTATAGGAATCGCTGTCCCCGTTTACCTCTATGCTTCCATCCATAATAGAGAATGATGTGGTCTGGCTGGGAGATTCCCCCAGAGCTACCTTACTTGTGCGTGAATCGAATACCGTGAACGCCTGTTCCACCCTCTGGGCGTTTGCCATATCCTGCATGTCATTAATAGTAGGTGTTGCATAAAGCAGGATCGCACTTGTGGATGTGATTGTAAGTGCCAGGATTATTAGCACTCCTACAACAGCAGATGCGGCTTTTTCTGATTTAAACAGGCTTCTCATAGTTCATCACATTTTTATTCTACTTTCACGCTCATAGGTGAAATTGAAGTAATAACATCGATATTTGGACTGAAACTTCTGCCTGCAGTGACAGTAGTGTTAGCTGCGTTCATATCCAGGATCTGCATCTCCATGGATTCGTTAAGGTATTTTGCCCACCCATCATAATAGTCACTCATAATGGTTATATTCACATGCGATACGTTCTCGTATCTGGAAACAGACAGCTGGCCACCATCGGAGATCACTCTGATAAGTCCTGATCCCGAGATACCGCTTGAGCCGGAAATTGTTACCATCGGTATCAGAAGCGTATTCCTGTCATATGCAAAATCAGGCTTTGATATCGCTACAGCACTTCCCTGTGGATACTTCGCCCATGCACCGGTATTCTCATACGCAATGGATGTATCCGCAAACTCGTTTTCGATCATCCTCAATTGTCTTTCAACAGCTACTACCTCTGCAGAAGATGTGGATTCATTCCAGGTCTGCATACTGATGTTCATATAGCTGTGTCCGGTGACCGCTACAACTCCTCCGTGCATTTTCAATTCAACTGACTGCGAAGGTGCTTTACCGTAAACTACTTTGTTCATGTTGGGTTTGAGGACCGAAAAGCTTTGCTCTATATTCTCGAGATGTCCTGTATCCTGCATGTGCTCAAGCATAGGGTATCCGACGACTCCGATGACTCCCAGAGCCAGAAGCATTATTCCGAGGGTTATTGTGAAGTCCACTACCTCGGTAAGAGCTTCTTCGGATGAACTGAAATCCTTTGATCTGTTTTTTCTGCCGGTCATATGCATTTCACTTTCAGGATAT
>DACO01000187.1 GCA_002508635.1 Methanolobus sp. UBA118
GTTTGAACATCCTCTAGGGATGCTCATGAAATGTCCGTTTTTACAATACTACGATTCTTGTCCTGTTTCCGGCACTGAGTTCTATCTCGTCGTTGAACCCTGATTTTGAGAAGGCGTCGATGATCTCAATCTCTGTGTCGATGTCAAGCTCATCCACAAGTAATGCATGATCGCCCCATAGTGCAACCCTTATCCTGCCGGTATCGTCTGATACATAGATGTTGGACACCATGTTCACAGTACCGTCATCACGGGTGAATTCCCGGAGCTCGCCAAGACCTGAAACAGATCCCTTGACAGAGTATGGCTCGCCTGGGATTATATCGGATATGGGTGTGAAGTTTTCGGAGTAGTTCACATCCTCGTCAATCACTTTCAGGACAGTACGGCTTCCTACCTGGACTTCCACCTGCTGGGTGAAGTTGTTCTCCCTTGCATACGCATTGATTATCTCCACGGATTCCCCTGTGTCCATGCCGGTCGCAAGTTCTGTCTTTTCATCCCATAAGGTGACCCTTATTTTACCGCTATCGTCACCGATGGTGATGTTTGACACTCTTCCAGTGGACCCGTCCTTGCGGTTGAATGTCCTGACCTCGGAGATGTCAAGAACCTTTCCCTTGAGGTTCAGATCGCCCATGCCATTTTTGACATCCTCTATCTTCGTGCAGTCAACACAGGCCTCGATCTTCTCGTCACTCTCGCAAAGTATTCCGTTATTTCCGATATTGACCTCGATTCCCGAGTATCCTTCCTTTACATAACCGCTTATCTGAAAGTTCTGTCCGATCTCAATATCATCTGTCTTGACGAGGTCCGCCTTGTCATCCCAAAGTGTCAGGCGTATGGATCCCGTATCATCTGCAACAATAAGGTTTGCAACCCTTCCAATGGTGCCGTCATTGCGGTTGAACTCCTTTGCAGGAAAAACTGACATGACCTTTGCGATGAGTCTTACATTTCCGCTTTCAGGTGTGATGTCAGCAATCTTCTGTACGGAGGTTTCCGTTTCATTGACTCCCAGATCATGTGCTACCAGCATTGCTGCGGTCCGCATATCACACAATCCGCTCATCTGGTCAACCTTCTCGTCGACCTTTTTGCGGAACTCCTCCTGACTTATGATGTCTCCAAGTTTATCGTATATCTCAGTAACTTCGTCCATATTAATACCTGAGAGACTAAGATGTACGATCCATTTTAAAACCTTTGTTCTTTACGGAGGGTAATAGTTTATCAAACTTTTATTACGGTACCGATTCTTTTTGACAACTTATATTAATTATAAGATATATCTGGAAAGATATCATGATCCGTAAATGTGAACAGCATGGGTATTTCAGGGGCGAGCAATGTCCGGACTGTGCTAATGAAGGACGTTATGTGCTGGATGATGAAAGGGAAGAAAGACTTGGCAGGTTCGTTTCCGGTGCACTGAGACACTTCCCTGAGGACGTCGGTCTTGAAATTGATCCCCAGGGCTGGGTGGATATGGATATCCTCTGCAAGATCATGAAAAAGCGTTACAAGTGGGGTACCACCGAACGCCTGATTTCCCTTGTGGAATCTGACAGGAAAGGACGCTATGAGATTGACGCATCTTTTATCAGGGCCCGATACGGTCATTCCGTTGAGGTTGATCTTGTCCCCGACTATCCTGAGAATGAACTTCCCTATCTTTACTACGGGGTCAGCCAGGAAGAGGCCGATATGCTGCTTGAGAACGGGATAATCCCTGTCAGGCAGTGTTACGTACATCTCAGTACGTCATTTGACAAGGCCATGAGGGCAGCTTCCATACATACCGAGAATCCGGTGATCTTTGAGATAGATGCAGAAGCAGCCCAGGAAGATGGCATCGATATAGTTGTTGTCAATGACGATATCGTTCTGGCAAAGAACATACCTGCTGATTATATCAGCATCAGGGAATCCTGAAATAATTTATCTTATACGGACACTTACCAGTCCGTCTGTTTCTTTTACTTCGAATTTTACATCAAGGAACTGTTCTGTCACCCATATATTGGTTTTCAGATGTCCGCTGAGCTCCGTAGTCGTAAACGAGCCGCCACCTGCAAGTCCCATGAATGGTATGAGCTGATCGGCAAGATGAATGTCAACAGCAGCACCTGAACGGAGGCTTGCAGCCATCTGTTTTGCAGCCCGGCTTCCGACCTTTTCAGCAGGCAACCCCCTTTTTCCAGTTGACACGGAACCAATAAAACCTGACCAGAGGTTCACTCCGCTTCCAGTGGAAAGGTAGTTGTTGTCCTCCACAAGGATGTCATACTCAAATCCATGTTCTTTCAGAACCTTTTTTGCGGACTCTGCCTGTCTTCGGGTCACATGTTCCGGCAGGTTTGAAGCATGGGATATGCCGGATACATCCTCTTCTTCCCGGAAATAATGATATTCCTTAAAATCTGAAGGCTCGATTACCACTTCAACAAGTCCTCCGCCTTTTGGATAATATCCTCTGGCAATGGTCTTGATGCTGGCCCTGTATCCCATTTCAGACAGTGCATTGAGGGTTACGTTCTTCAGGTAATCGACGGACGGTGACCAGGCAACATCTGTCCCTCCCCGTATCCTGAGGTTGATTTTTTCATCAGAAGCACAGGCGGCCGGCATAATACACTGTAAAAGCAGCGGGATGCTTCCGGCAGTGCCGATGTCTATTGTCGTATCAATTCCCCTTATTTCCACTGGAGAAAAGCAGATCTCAGTGGAACCCGGATGCAATCCCCTGACTCCTGCCCCGGATATAAGAGCTGCAAGCTCGATGGATTTCATATGCTGGGGTTTGAGTCCCGGGTTCGGGCGGTTCTTACGGATGTTTTTAATAGTTATGTCTTTCCCTATCACCGCTGCAAGGGATACTGCGGTTCTGAGTATCTGGCCGCCTCCCTCTCCGAAGGATCCGTCTATCTCTATCACTTCTTACTCCCGGGTATCTTCTTAAGAGCTCCCCGGACTGCAAATATCATTGGGTCCTTCAGGGTGGAAAGTGGTGGGGTGTAACATGTTTCGAGTTCAAGGAGCTCATCAACTGTGGTTTTCTTTTTTATGGCAAGGGAGAGCCCGTCGATTCTCTCTTTTACTCCCTCTCCACCGATCACCTGCGCACCTACCAGTACCCTGTTACTGAACAGTAATTTGACAAAGATCCTCGTTGAACCGGGATAATAGCCTGCCCTGGTGCTGCCTGTGGCAAGCCCGCTCACAATATCAATGCCATGCTCCCTTGCTATCCTGGTGTTGATACCCACTGTTCCAACCTGCAGCTCTGCGACAGCAGCTACCCAGGGGTTGACAATGGATCCGAAACCTGAGGGTTTTGATACAAGATTGTCGCGTATGGTGCCGGCCATCCTTCTTGCTGTGCTTGCAAGCTGGCTGAGCATTGGAGAACCGGTAACGAAATCATACAACTGGACACATTCTCCACCTGCATAGACATCAGGGTCAAAACCTTGCTTTGTTTTCACCTGAAGATGATCGTTCACGATTATTCCTCCGGTACTGCCGATCTCTATCCCGGCATCAGATGCAAGTTCTGTCTCAGGCCAGACGCCTGTGGATATTACTACCATATCGGCAGGGAAATCCTCTCCTCCGATGGTGACAGACTCTACTTTATTTTGGCCGTTGATCGATTGTGGTGTCTCTCCGGTCAGGACACTTACCCCCAGGGACTCTATGTGCTCCTGAACGATCTCCGCCATATCCGGATCTATATTATGTGATAGAAGGGAAGTTCCGCGGTTGACCAGAAACGTTCTGAGGCCTCTCTTTGCAGCAGCAATGGCAATTTCGACACCTATCCCCCCGCCTCCTATAACAACGATGCTCTCTGCCTTTTCCATTGCCCGGTCAATTTCCATTCCATCGCTGAGTGTCCTGAGAGTGAAAACGTTATCCAGTTCTGCTCCGGATCTCAGGTTCCCGGGCACTTCTGGCCTGCTGCCTGTGGCAATGAGCAGTTTGTCAAAGGTATATGTTTTCTTGCCTGTGGAAACAGTGCGGGCTTCCAGGTCAATGGAATCCACTGTGGTATTGAGTCGCAGGTCTATATCCATATCCTCAAAGAATTCCTTTTTCCTCAGTACAAGTGAGTTGAAATCCTCTATTTCCCTGGCAAGCACAAAGGGCATGCCACACTGGCTGTAAGCTGTATGGGAATCGGATGAGAACACGGTGATATCATAGTTTCCATGGCGTCTTACACTTGTCGCCACAGCCATGCCGGCAGCTCCTCCTCCCACTATGATCAGTTTTTTTCTGTCTGCAGTTTCTTTTTCGTACATGTCTGAACTTTATCTGTAACTACTTCACTTATATTGATTGTTCTTTGCTCT
>DACO01000030.1 GCA_002508635.1 Methanolobus sp. UBA118
TCGACAAGTGAGCCTGTAAAGTCCTCCGTGCTCTTTCTTTCCACAGCTACCCGGTCACTCAGGATATAATCTCCTACTTCCAGTGTCTGAAGTGTAATGTCGACACCCGCCTTATCGAGCGACCTGGCAACCGAACTTTTCACTTCCCTCTGGTCCACTATTACCTTAGTTTTATCTCCATCAAAATCTGCCAGCTTTACCTGGTTCCTATCATCGATATCATCAAGGGTCTTCTGGTACTCTCCGCTTTCACGGGCAGGCATGGTCTTCTGGAGTGCCTGCATATTGCTCTGCATTTTTTTCTCTTTGGCAAGACTGCTCCAGTAGTACCCCTCGTCCCTTGTTCCCTTTGTTACAAGTACCACCACACGCCCTTCGTGTTTTCTTCCGGTCCTGCCTTTCCTCTGGATGCTGCGTATCTCGGAGGGAACCGGCTCATAGAAGAGCACAAGGTCTGTTGACGGGATATCCAGTCCTTCTTCTGCAACCGATGTTGCCACAAGAGTATTGTACTCCCCTGCCTTGAACATGTCAATGATCTCTACCTGCTGCTTCTGCGTGAGACCTTTATCCTTATACTTGGATGCCTGTCCTACAAAACGTATGGGTCTTATCCCCTCTACCTCTGACAGGGTGTTTGTAATCATCTCTGCGGTATCACGATAGTTTGCAAAAACTATAACCCTTGATTCCGGTTTACTGCTGAGCTGATCAAGGACTATCTGTTTGACACGTTCCATTTTCGGATGCTCACAGTCGCAGTCTTTGAGACGATGGACGACCTGCCTGATGTAAAGATCCTCGGCCAGGCGTTTGGATGCCTTGCTTCCTTTCTTGGTGCCTGCCTCATTATCAAGTCTTTCCATATACATGCGCAGGGATCCAAGGCCCTGTGTTTCGGTAACCTCCACCGCATGACTCAACTTTAGGATCTCGGCCAGTATGGATATGGCTGTATATACCGATGGTTCCGGCATACCTCGGAGCTCTCCCTGCAGTCTCTGCTGCAGCATAAGGAGGTCCTTCTTGGAAACATATCTCTTATTGTGGATGGGATAGCCTGCATCCGTGAGTCTTTTGTATCTGTCCTCAAGCACCTTCTCCAGCAGGCCCTTTATCTCCTTCATCTCTGCCGGAAGATCGATACGCTTCCACTCGATGTCCTTCTTCTGAATATAAGGCGCCACGTCCCTGTCCGTTTCAGTCTTGACGGCAACAGATTCAATTCGGAGTACCTCACAGACCTCCGCTATCTTTTCATCGGAGCTGCCGGGACTTGCCGTAATTCCAAGACATAATGGGTCCTTTGAGATATCAAAATACTTCTCTGCAATGTAGGTATAGGCGTAGTTGCCGGTAGCACGATGTGCCTCGTCAAAGGTTATGTGCGTCACATCTTCGAGGTTGATGCGTTTTGTAAGGATATCGTTCTCGATGACCTGTGGGGTCGAGACGATCACCCGTCCGCTTTTCCACAGTTCTTCCCTTTGTGAGGGGCTGATGCTGCCTGTAAAGGTGAGTACTTCTTCTTCGGGTATGTCCAGTACCTTGCGGAAAAAAGATGCGTGTTGCTCAACAAGTGGTTTTGTGGGCGAAAGTACCAGTACCTTCCCGCCTGATTTTTCCAGGCGTGATGCAATGACGAGAAGAGCTACTATGGTCTTCCCGAGTCCTGTGGGAAGAACTACTAAAGTGGATGCTGCAAGGGCCTTACCGGCCAGGTCAAGCTGGTAAAGCCTCTGCTCCACAGCTTCAGCTTTGATCAGTGGATGTCTGATATATTCCGGCATGTTTTCAAGCTTAAAGTTTGTCGGTCTATACAATCTTTAAGCTTTTAAATATGTGGCAAGCAGGGTGAAAGTATTAGAGTGCAACTCCTGCACTCTCAAAGTCCCTGTTCTTATACATGAGCTCATACAGCACTTCCTCTATACCATATACGGACGTGCGCACCTGTTTCATGCTGTCACGCTCACGTATGGTCACTGTATTGTCTTCCAGTGTATCATAGTCGATGGTAATGGAGTACGGTGTACCGATCTCATCGTTTCTTCTGTAGCGGCGTCCGATGGTGCCTGAATCATCATACGAGACAAGCAGTCCCTGTTCCCTTATCTTGCTCTCGATATTTCTTGCAGGCTCGATGAGCTCTTTTCTGGTCAGGAGAGGAAGCACTGCAACCTGGACAGGTGCGGTCTCGTTCCTGAACCTCATGACTATTCTGGATTCTTCCTCATCGTCTTCCTTTGCAGGTACTGCTTCTTCATCAAAGGCATGCTCCAGGACAGTGTAGAATATCCTGTCTATACCAAAGGATGGCTCCACCACATGAGGTACGATGTTCTCTCCGCTGACCTTTACCGTCTCTTCTGCAAACTGGACAGCATCTTCTGGAACTGTGACCTCCCCGGAATCGATCTTGACCTTGATCTCTCCTTTTTCCAGTTCCTCCCTTGATAGTTCCTTAAGGGCTTCTGCGACCATCTTTGCCTTGCCCTTGAAGAGGGGGCCAAGTTTTCCCATGTTGGGCTTGACCACAAACTGAGTGACCATCTTCGGTTCGGGGTATTCTCGGTAAATAGAGAGTTCGGTCTTGCTGACAGATGCATGTGCGCAGAGGTCATAGTCCGTCCTGTCGGCAATTCCGACAACTTCCACCCAGCCGAATCTGCTGGTGCTGACCTCGGCATCCCAGCAGTCCATGGCGTAGTGTGCCATCTCGTCCTTCTTGTGCTGCCTGAATCTGAGCATCTCAGGAGCAACACCCACACGCTGCAGGAAGAGGTTTGTAAGTCCGATCTGGTATGCGAGGAACTCATGGGCTATGATGCCCTTCTCCAGTGCCTCGGCTATTGTCATCTTCTCGATCTCACCCTTCTCCTGTGCAGCATCGGAATACAGGTTCAGGACCGTGTCGGCAAACCTTCCGATCTTCGGATGGCTCTTGTCCTCTGGATCGATGAAGATCTCAGCTTCTGCCTGTGTGAACTCCCTGAGCCTGATGACTCCCTGTCTCGGGGAGATCTCGTTACGGTAAGACTTTCCTATCTGGGTGGCACCGAATGGGAGCTTTTCACGGTAGAAACGTGCCAGTCTCAAAAAGTCCACGAACATTCCCTGTGCGGTTTCCGGACGCATGTATCCCTGCCTGCCGGATCCTGGTCCTATCTGTGTCTTGAACATTAGGTTGAACTCGTATGTATCACCAAGGTCACCTTCACATTCGGGACATTTCACCTGGTTCTCACTGATGATCCTGTCAAGTTCCTCGTTGCTGAGTGCATCGGCAACAGGAACCAGTTTGTCTATCAGGTGGTCTGCCCTGAAAGCCTCGCCACATGCCTTACATTCACACAAAGGGTCTGAGAAGCCGCCAACATGTCCGGATGCCACGAACACGTTCTCGATTCCTACCGTAGGGGTCTCGATCTCCATGAAACCTTCCTGGATAACGAATAGCTCTCTCCAGATCTGCTCTATCCTGCGTTTAAGTGTGCTTCCCAGAGGTCCGTAGTCGTAAAACCCTGCTGTTCCTCCGTAGAGTTCGAATGAGTTCCATAAAAAGCCCCGGCGTTTGGCCAGTTCTATAACCTGTTCGTATTTATCCATAAGATGTCCTCGTAATGATGTGTCTGTAATTAGATTGATAGAACATCGACATTTCCATCGGATTTAATAGTAACGCGACTTATTTCAGACAATGCATGTATGTGTTTTCAATTTTCATGTACAAACTTTGGTACATGCTGTGCATAATCCCTATATAGGTGATCATATCTTCTTCACTTTGAGCAAGGTCAGCTAAGCAATCATATTTCATATCGTACCACCACTTTATATGATTCAATTGGTCATTTCAACACTTGACCTTGCTTTTCTTTTCATTTCATCATCTTTTCTACTAGAGCAATTAATTTATCTCAGATCTTTTTCTGTGGAAACTTATTAAGAACCAGAATTGCATAGGAAGAGCCCCCTTCTTCCAGTGGAAAAAGAAACCTACTCACTGCTCTTCAATTTTATATAATAAATATACTAAAAAAGAAATACTGGAATCTTAAGATTCCATAGCTTCGTCCGGTGTAAGCCCTTTATGGACTATCATGGATATGCGGGATACAAGCTTTATGGGATCATCTGACTGGAAGACATTTCTTCCGATAGCGACTCCTTTTCCTCCTGCCTGCAGGGAATCATAGATCATCTCAAGCAGATCATTCTCGGTTTCCATTCTCGGGCCACCTGCTATGACCACAGGTACGGGGCATCCCTGAACGACTTCCCTGAAGGAATCTATGTCGCCTGTATAATTGGTTTTGACGATATCAGCACCAAGTTCCGCTCCGATCCTGGCAGCGTGCTTGACATATTCCACATCGTGCTCGGATGTTACTTTAGGACCTCTTGGATACATCATTGCAAGAAGTGGCATTCCCCATTCATCACATTTGCTTGCGATGTGGCCAAGATCATGAAGCATTTTTGCCTCGTCATCCGCACCAACGTTTATGTGTACAGAAACGGCATCTGCTCCTACTTTGATTGCTTCTTCAACAGTTGTTGCAAGCACCTTGTGATTGGGATCCGGTCCCAGTGATGTGGAAGCTGACAGGTGGATGATAAGTCCGACGTCCCTTCCGTATCCTCTGTGACCGTACTTGGGAAGTCCCATATGTCCCAGAACGGCGTTTGCTCCTCCCTCTGCAACCTTGTTCACGGTTGAGGGCATATCTATTAAACCTTTGATAGGACCTGCTCCGACTCCGTGGTCCATCGGGATTATAATCGCATTACCGGTATTACGATCGAATATCCTTTCGATCCTGACAGATTTGCCAATTTCGCTCATGCATCCCTCATAGGCTTGATTCTACATAATTTTTACGTAGGCCAGAGGATTTACAGGTTCTCGTTCTGGTATCTGCCGCAGTATCCTTCACTGACCTCCCGGAGGAGATTGTAGAATACCAGCTGTAATAGTCTTGCATTTTGTCTGACCCTGAAACCATTGGGGTTATGTACAACCAGCATTGATTCGCTTCTTCCTCTGTAGCCGGAATCCCACACGGCCGATTCCACGGTAACCCCGCATCTCAGCAGACTTGATCTTGGTCTTGCAATGGCAGCCAGGTCCAGGGGAATATTTACCACCTCATTGAAAGTGATCTTATATGTTCCCGGTTTCAGGAAAGCCCAGCCTTCAGCATTGAATTCTATACTTTCGCTTTCAGGTATATGTCTCTGGGTATTGTCAAAATCCACTGCTCCGGTGCCTTTTAATGCTTCGATGCCCTTGAGCGTTAGCTCAAAGCTGTTGGGCTGCAATTGTGTTTCGGTGTCTATGGTATTCTCAACAAGTGGTGGCTCACTGTTGATCCTGTCCTTTAGTTCGTCTCTGGATAGCATGATTAGCTTAGTTCTGAACAATAAGATATTATTATTGCGGCAAACTCTGGCTGAGCATTATCTTCATTCTAAGAAAATAAAGTATCATGTGCCTTTTTTAATACTATTTTTATATGCTTTTTAAGCTGATTAAAAATGTATTTAAGCTTTGCAGGTGATGTTCTATACGAACCTAGAAGGGGTATAATGGGGAACTTCCTATGTATAAGGTCATAAACGCAAAATTAGCATCCGGTATGGATGGCGGTAAAGTTTACAGAAGCGATCTTGAGGGCATTGGCGGGAGAATAAGACTTATTTTCGAACTATGCAACCTGGTTGATCCCACACAGGATCCCTATGCAATGAAGGTAGAATAAAAAGGCGGGTCCTTATGAACACAGGCCGGAGTACTGATTACACTCCGCAGGGCAAAGCTGAAGCATACTGGATATCCTCTACACCAGAGTCCGACTATCCGTCCCCTTCGGAAGATGCCGAAGTCGATGTGGCGATAATCGGTGGCGGGATAGTCGGTGTTACTTCTGCATTACTGCTGAAACAGGCAGGCTTATCCGTAGCCCTTATCGAGGCAGGTCGTATACTGCACGGAGTGAGTGGACAGACTACTGCAAAGGTCACCTCTCAGCATCATCTGATCTATGACCATCTGATCTCCCATTATGGAGAAGATCAGGCCAGACAGTACGCTGAGTCGAACCAGGCAGCCATAGAAAAAATGGCTTCACTGATCAATGAACACAATATAGATTGCGATTTTATGTACAAGCCTGCTTACGTTTACGCAGGCTCAATGAGCTCGGTGGAAAAGATTCACAAAGAGGTGGATGCGGCTAAAAAGCTGGGACTTCCCGCATCCTTTGATGATAATCCTCCGCTTCCGTTCGGCACATACGGAGCTGTCCGTTTCGATAGACAGGCACAGTTCCATCCGCGTAAATACCTGTGTGCACTGGCACGCATGATCCCCGGAGACGGAAGCCATATCTTTGAGAATCAGCAGGTACGTGAAATGGAAGGTGACGGGCCTGTAAAGCTAAGTACTCATGAAGGCATCACGGTAACTGCTAAGGATGTGATCCAGGCCACACATTTCCCTGTATTTGACAAACCCGGCATATTCTTCTCAAGGCTCTACCAGTCCCGTTCCTATGTACTGGGAGTGCGCATAGACGTACCCTTCCCTGAAGGTATGTTCATCAATGCGGAAAAACCTGCACATTCCTTACGTTCCCAGCCGACAGATGATGGTGAACTGGTGCTTGTGGCCGGAGAGGAGCACAGGACAGGCGAGGCTAAAAATTCGCTCGATCATTACAGAAGGCTGGAGGAATGGGCACGCTCCATCTTCCCTGTAAAATCCGTCGATTATCACTGGTCCACACAGGATGTCATGCCTGTGGATCACGTACCGTATATCGGAAGGATCACATCGGGAAGCAAACATTCCTATATGGCAACCGGTTTCCAGAAATGGGGTATGACCACAGGCACGGTGGCGGCAATGATCATCAGTGATATGATCCTCGGGAATGAAAATCCCTGGGCAAAGGTATACAGTCCGTCACGTTTCAAGCCGGTGGAATCTGCAAAAGATATTTTCTTGCAGACAGTTGAATCCACGAAGGGTCTTGTTGGTGCCAGGGTACTTCCGCTTCATGAGGACGTCTCACATCTGGCTCCTGGCATGGGTGCTATTGTAAAGATAGAAGGTGACAGGGTTGCCGCCTATCGCGATGATAATGGCGATCTTCATACACTGGAACCTGCCTGCAGTCACATGGGATGCTTCGTTTCCTGGAACAATGCGGAAAAGACATGGGACTGTCCGTGTCACGGTTCAAGGTTCAATATCAAGGGAGAAGTGGTCCATAACCCTGCCGTGCACAACCTCTCTCAAAAGAAGGTAAATGAAAACAAGAGTGACCACGAGTGATGAGCAGGGCGAAAAATAGTTGTTCCGTATGTTTCATGGAACTTTGAAACTTTTTCTTTTTTAATCCATCCTGTTATTCAGGATCATTATTTGTTTAACAATTTCTGATCTATACAACTGTCTGTCATCAGGATATGTCAGATCGTCTTATTTTATCAGTTTTATGAATTTCAGTCGTAAAAGAGATTATTTTTTATAGTAAGTCTGCTTTTGAAGTATCCATATTAGTGTTATAGGTGGAGGCATCCGATTAACCACCACGCTTTAAGATGCCTCCATCCTTATGGTTCCGAGATGTCCCCACATCTCTTCAACCCCCACTTTACTCCACTCCAACACTTTGCGAGCGACCCCTGCTCGCAATGAATAATTAGTTATTTTTTTATTTAACCTAACCCTTTCTTAATCTAAAGAGTAAGATTATCTTTTGTTTGCAGGCTAATATTATCTTACAATTTAATTTCAGGCAAGCACTCAAAATAGATGGATGATATAACATTAGTTTATCAATCAAATTTCATCTTATTTCGGCAACCAGGTCCCCGGTAAAGTATGGAATTTCTTTGACCTTCTCAGTTCTGGGATACAACTACCTGATATGAGACTATATTCGCCCTCATTCTATGCCGCCTTCACATGTAATTTCTCTGATTTTTCTTATTTTGGCTGAGGATTGTTCGCTTTTTTTGACGTGTGGGACGATGGTATATTTTTGTAACATGGACTTGATTTTTAGTATTGTTAGCCATTACAATTACATTAATTTATGTGCCATTTATTATTGTAAACAAAACAACTTATATACGTTAGAGTATTATGTAATGATGCTGTGGGTTTGGAGTTAGCATCCCGGGATGATTCCATTACTTACCGGATGACCGTGGATGGTTCTCTTATCTTCACCATGCAAATAGGTTAGCTAAAGGAGTGATATGTATGAGAAGCACAGATCTCGTAAAATATGGTAACAGACCTGAACTTCTGTTTCGTGTGACCACTGATGGACAGACATACCAGAAGGAAGTATCTTTCGTTTTCCCAAGGTATATGAGTGCCGACCTTCCGCGATACAAAGAAGATTATGAGATGGAGGAGGAACCGACTCAAAAAGATATGAAATGTAATTTCGTTTTTGAATAGGCAGATACAATTTCTGCTCTTCTATTTTTTAAACAGGCGTATTCGGTTTTTGGGTTACGTAAACTCCAATATGCTGTATCTGCTTTCACGCGGAATAAATACATATGTAAAAAGCAGCATAGAATGAGTGTGGACAAAGGGGGTATTAAATGTCCGAACATGAAGAACTTGAACATGAAGAATTACTGGATAAGATGAGTGGTAAA
>DACO01000026.1:0-1160 GCA_002508635.1 Methanolobus sp. UBA118
GAAGCAAAGCTCTCCTCGTTCTTATATTCTACTCTTTCCCCGTGCGATCTGAGGGGGATTATCTCATCAATACCGGCTACCTTCCTGATCTGGTCGATCTGTTTTTCGGTAATTGACTCCTCTCCGGGTGCGGGATAGATCATGAGCTTGTCGCCGACATCTGCAAAGGAATCTGTCACAGACAGTTTCATGGTATTGCCCAGTATGCCCATGGAGGAGATCGCGATAACCCCTATGATTATGCCTATGGCTGCAAGTATTGTCCGTATTGACTGCCTTTTGAGATTCCTTCTGGCAAGCTCGGCATACATGTTGTTCTTGAGGGGATCAGCAATTCTCATCGCATATCACCCCGTCCTGCAACCTTATGGTTGTATTTGAGAAATCCTCAAGCTTTGGGTCGTGTGTAACTACGATCACAGTTGTTCCTGCACTATTTAGTTCCTGCAGGAGTTTCATTACACTGTTTCCAGTCTTTGAATCAAGGTTTCCGGTGGGTTCATCGGCAAGCAGGATCGGAGGGTCATTTGCCAGCGCCCTTGCTATTGCCACTCTCTGCTGCTGACCGCCGGAGAGTTCGTTGGGCTTGTGCTGTTCGTATTCCGGGGGCAGTTGTGCCCTTTCAAAAAGTCTCATAGCCTTTTTTCTTCGCTTCTCGGGAGATGTACCGTTGAATATCATGGGCATTTCCACGTTCTCAAGGGCAGTCAGGGTCTGGATGAGGTTGAACTGCTGGAATATGAAGCCGATATTATTTCTTCTGATGGATGTCAGGCCGTCATCATCAAGTCTTGAAATATCCACTCCGTTTATCATGACTTTCCCGCTAGTTGGGAGATCAAGACAACCGACCATGTTGAGAAGTGTGCTCTTCCCTGAGCCCGAGGATCCCATTATTGTGACAAAATCTCCCTCTTCAATGGAAATATTGACCTTGTTCAGGGCATATATCCTGTTCTTCCCGAGGGTGTAGATCTTTGTCACATCTCTGAGTTCTACAATGGGTTCTGGCATATCAGCACCGATACCTGACACTTATTCCCCGGAGGACTCAATTTCTTCGTCTTCAGGATCTTCTGCCTCATCCCTGCGCTTCTTCCATGAGTATCCTATCAGCGCCACAATGGCAATTGCGAATATTCCTGCAACAGCCCAGAGTG
>DACO01000026.1:1468-3230 GCA_002508635.1 Methanolobus sp. UBA118
TCTATATCGATACTCTCTTCCATGGAAATGTATGCATTATCCGGGTCTCTGAACTCGATCAAAACCGGGATACTGGAAACTTCTCCCGACAGTACCTGTGCCGAGAGTTCAAAACTGCTGAAGTCATCAGCTTCGAGGGTTCCGATAAAATACTTTGCGTAGGGCTGGACCGGAACAATTGATTCCGACTTTGGGATTGATACGATGACATTCTTTGCATCGGTTGTCCCGAAGTTGTTGAGATCTCCTGAAAATGTGTACTTGTTACCGCTTTTTTCCATCTCTATGGATGTAAAAATAAGTGAGTTCTGGTCTATGATGTCAACCTGTCTGTTTGTCTTCCCGGCATTGTGGAAGTTATCTCCGTTGAAGTAGGATACAGTAAAAGATACGTTGCTGGTCTCTGAATCGGAGTTCATCGTATTCAGGAAGAAAGTCGCTGTTGACTTATTTCCTCCCGGGATGGCACCGATGAATACTTCAGAGGGGCTGAAGACAATACCCTCTGCCTCGGGACTAACGATCACACTATTTACTTCATTCGGTCTCTGATTCACTACTTCTACGTTCACAGAAGATACTTCGTTTATCAGGGTGGACGGCAGGTCGGATATGATAAGCTTCAGGTCCCTGTCATCTATCTTTACGGGTATCCTGGAATTGAAGTCATATGCAGTACTCCCACCGGTAATTTCAAGGTCAAGGAAATGAACTCCATTAGGTGCATCATCTTTGGCCTTTATGTTGAACGTAAGCTCAAGCGTGTCTCCGGGTCCCACAAGACCTACATCCGTATAGCTTTCTCCAAGTATTTCAATAACCTCATTCCCCTCAATTGCTGCATCGGCAATATATGCATTCTTTTGCATTGTTATCGTTATAGTTCCGGTATCTCCGGGCATGAGGACTCCAGGTTCCATTGAATAGCCCAGTGTGACCGTCGGACTTATCTCAGTATCTGCAAGAGCAAAAGAGGAACAAGCAGCCAGAATGAGAAAGGCTGCCATGATAGTTTTTACAATCGTTTTCAAATTAATGCACCGAATATTCTCAATTGGTATAGTGTGTAAAGGATGTATATCAGGATCGGTACTCCCACAGTGATTGCCGCATCTTTTACGGACAGGTTCCTGGAATGTACCAGTGCGAATATCCAGATGTTTGCACTCCATAGTAAAAACAGTATCCCTATTATTCCCGATATCTGCAGGGAAGGATTGGATAGAAGTGCTTCTTGCAGAAGTTATGGGTCCTGGATCGACCAGTCGATACTGGAATATACCTTGCTTGTGAAATATGTGCCTATAATGGAGCTTGCTATTGAAGGTATGAATCCGTAGGATACGAATTCAAGCACTCTTTTAAAATCACCTTCACCGTTGAATACCATAGATATCAGGTAAAATATTCCACTATAGATCACCCACATGACAAAGGCCACTAAAAAAGCAACAATTGCTCCGATGGCTGCTCCGATTCCTGCAAAAGCTGCAGCCTCTTCCGGCAATGCTCCCATGAATCCCTGTGCAACTATAAATGCACTGACTGCTGATATGATAGCCAATATAGCTATTATTATCAACGGAGTCTTGAACTCAATCTCTTCATTACTTTTTCTTCTGAAAAACCCATTCGGGTCAGTTAGTACTTCCAGCATTTTTTACCACATCCATTTATTCAGACTCATTGTCTGTATACACAAACTTGTCGATTTATAGTCGAACCTTTTCATCATCTTTGTATTTATACTTTTGCCTGTTTC